>NZ_JBEXWK010000012.1:0-197564 GCF_040629815.1 Streptomyces sp. NPDC005878 | reverse complement strand
GTTGCCGATGGCGACGGCGAGCGCGTCCACCCCGGACTCCGCGACGAAGGCACGCGCCTCCCCGGGGTCCCCGCGCCCCTGGGCAGCTAGGGGCGCGGGGAACTGCGCGCTCAGCCACAGTCGACTCGCAGACGACCAGCGGGTTGGGACGCAGCCCCCGCAGCGGTACGCCGGGTGCCCGAGGGGAACGGTAGCCCGGCCCCCGTCCCCCCAAGGGGCGCGGGGAACTGCGCGAGCAACCCCCACCGGCCCGCAGCAGAAGCGCCCCCCGGAATTAACCCCGCCACATCGCCCCCTTAAGCGAACCCTAAGATCCCCAACCCCCGCCCCCCACACCCCATTTGCCCGTTTCCCACCGGCTAGCGTGCTGCCCGCACCCCATCACCCTCACCACCCACCACCCCCACCCCCACCCCCACCCCCCAAGGGCAGGCGCACTCATGACCCACCCCCGTACCCACCGCCGCCGCGCCACCGGCAAGGCCAAGGCGATCGGCGCCATAGCCACCGCTGCCGCCATCGCGGGCGCCGCCGTCGTCCTCACCGGCACCGCGCACGCCGCCTCCGTCGCCGCCGCGTACACCAAGACCAGTAGCTGGGGCGGCGGTTACACCGGCCAGTACGTCATCACCAACGACAGCGGCAAGGCCCTCCCCGACTGGACCCTGGAGTTCGACCTCCCCGCCGGGACCAAGCTCTCCTCCCTCTGGAACGGTGAGCAGACCGTCAAGGGCCAGCACGTCACCGTGAAGCCCCCCACCTGGGACAGGAACGGCCTCGCCGCGGGCGCGTCCGTCACCGTCGGGTTCGTCACCAACTCCACCGGCACGGCGGGCGACCCCACCGGCTGTCTGATCAACGACGAGAAGTGCTCGGTCGACACCGGCGCCACCCCCGCCCCCACCGGCCGCCCCACGACGCAGCCGACCCCGACCACGCAGCCCCCCACTCACCCCACAGCCACCACGAAACCCACCCCCACATCCACCCCCGCCCCCACCAAGCCCACCACCCCCACCACCCCTCAGCCCCCCACCACCGGCACGACCTCCCGTTTCGCGCCGTACATCGACACGTCGCTCTACCCCGCGTACGACCTCCTCGACACCGCCGCCAAGACCGGCGTGAAGGAGTTCCACCTCGCCTTCATCACCTCCGGCGGCGGCTGCACCCCGCTCTGGGGTGGCGTCAGCGGGCTGGACAGCGACGCCGTCGCCGCGCAGATCGGCGCCCTGCGCGCCAAGGGCGGCGACGTCCGCGTCTCCTTCGGCGGCGCGTCCGGCTCGGAACTCGGCCTGGTCTGCAAGAGCGCCGGCGAGCTCGCCACCGCGTACGGCAAGGTCATCGACGCGTACAAGCTCACCAAGGTCGACTTCGACATCGAGGGCGCGGCCCTGCCGGACACCGCCGCCAACGCCCGCCGCGCGCAGGCCATCGCGCAGCTCCAGAAGTCCCATCCCGGCCTCGACGTGTCGTTCACGCTGCCGGTGATGCCCGAGGGCCTCACCCAGCCCGGCGTCGACCTCGTCGCCGACGCCAGGAAGAACGGCGTCGCCGTCTCGGCCGTCAACATCATGGCGATGGACTACGGTCCGGCGTACAGCGGTGACATGGGCACGTACGCCATCCAGGCCGCCACCGCCACGCAGGCCCAGATCAAGGGCGTCCTCGGGCTCTCCGACGCCGCCGCCTGGAAGGCCGTCGCCGTCACCCCGATGATCGGCGTCAACGACGTCAACACCGAGACGTTCACGGTCGACGACGCCACCCAGCTGGTGGACTTCGCCAAGTCCAAGGGCCTGGGCCGGCTCGCGATGTGGTCCGGCGCCCGGGACAAGCAGTGCGCGGGCGGCGCCAAGAACTCCGCCGACCCGACCTGCTCCTCCATCGTCCAGGCCCCCCTCGCCTTCACGAAGGCCTTCGCCGCCTACAAGTAACGAGGCCCCCCAACCCCGCCATCCCCCCCGCACGCGCCCCGCCGGTTCACCCCCCACCCGGCCGGGGCGCGTGGCCGCCCCCCTCGACCCTCACCCCAGCGGCAGCTCCTCCGGCAGCTCCCCCGTCCGCGCCACCTCCGCGTACCACCGCGCGCTCGACTTCGGTGTACGGGTCTGCGTCTCGTAGTCGACGTACACCGCGCCGAACCGCTTGCCGTAGCCGTACGCCCACTCGAAGTTGTCGAGCAGGGACCACAGGAAGTACCCGCGTACGTCCGCCCCGTCCCGCATCGCCCGGCGCACCGCCGCGAGGTGGCCGTGCAGGTAGCGGATGCGGTCGGGGTCGTGGACCGAGCCGTCGGGGGACGGCTTGTCGTCGTACGCGGCGCCGTTCTCCGTGATCATCAGCGGTACCCCGGGCGCCTCGCGGGTGTAGCGCATCAGCAGGTCGTACAGCCCCGTCGGGTCGATCGACCAGTCCATCGCGGTCAGTTCGCCCGGCGGCTGGTGGAAGACGACGGAATCGGCCCCGGGCCAGGGCGAGTGGGCGCTCGCGCCGTGTCCGTCGGGACGGGGTACTTGCAGGTCAGGGCCGTCGCCGGGGGGATTGTCAGTGGCGGCGGATACAACTGAGGGTGCGTAGTAGTTGATGCCCAGCAGATCGAGGGGGTGCTTGATGGTGCTCAGATCTCCGTCGTGGACGAACGACCAGTCGGTGAGCCGCGCGGTGTCCCGCAGCAGGTCCTCGTCGTACGCGCCCTTGAACATCGGGCCCGTGAACACCCGGTTGGCGAGCGCGTCGATGCGCCGCCGCGCGTCCAGGTCCGCGGGGGACTGGGTGCGGGCCCTGACCGCGCTCGGGTTGAGGCTGATCGCCAGCTTCGCGGCCTTCGGCAGCGTGGCGCGCAGCCTCTCGGCGGCCAGCCCGTGGCCCAGGCTCAGATGGTGCGCGGCCCGCAGCGCGGCGACCGGATCGGTGCGGCCGGGCGCGTGGACGCCGGAGCCGTATCCCAGGAAGGCGCTGCACCAGGGCTCGTTGAGGGTGGTCCACATATCCACCCGGTCGCCGAGCGCCTCGGCGACGATGCCCGCGTAGTCCGCGAACCGGTGGGCGGTGTCCCGCTCGGGCCAGCCGCCCGCCGACTCCAGCTCCTGCGGCAGGTCCCAGTGGTAGAGGGTGAGGGAGGGCCGGATGCCCTGCTCCAGGAGCCCGTCCACCAGCTTGCGGTAGAAGTCGAGTCCGCGCTGCACCGCGGGTCCGCGCCCGGTCGGCTGCACCCGCGACCAGGACACGGAGAAGCGGTAGGCGCCGAGGTTCAGGTCCGCCATCAGCCGGATGTCGTCCCGCCAGCGGTGGTAGTGGTCGACGGCGACGTCCCCGCTGTCCCCGCCGAACACCTTCCCCGGCGTGCGGCAGAAGGTGTCCCAGATGGACGGTGTACGACCGCCCTCGGCGACCGCCCCCTCGATCTGGTACGCGGAGGTGGCGGTGCCCCAGAGGAAGTCGGGCGGAAAGCGGTCGGTCATGGAGGCGCTCCCATCGAGGGGGTACGGAAGGAGGGGGCTGTCGGGCGCGTGGTCGGTGCTCACCCCTTGACCGCTCCCTGCATGATGCCGCCGACGATCTGCCGCCCGAAGAGGACGAACGCCAGCAGCAGGGGGAGGGTGCCGAGGAGGGCGCCGGCCATGATGACCGACTGGTCGGGGATGTAGCCGCGGCCGAGTCCGGTGAGCGCCACCTGGACCGTGGGGCTGCCGTTCTGGGTCAGCGCGATGATCGGCCAGAAGAAGTCGTTCCAGGCCATCACGAAGGTGAGCATCCCCAGGACCGCCATCGCGGGCCGGGCGGCGGGGAAGACCACGTGCCAGATCACGCGCCAGCTGCTGGCGCCGTCGACCCGGGCGGCCTCGATCAGCTCGGTGGGCAGCGCCTCGATGAGGAACTGCCGCATGAAGAACACCCCGAAGGCGCTGACCAGGGTGGGCAGGATGACCGCCTGGAGCTGATCGGTCCACGACAGCTTCGCCACCATCATGTAGAGGGGGACGACGCTGAGCTGCGGCGGAATCATCATCGTGCCGATGACGAGCAGGAGCAGCACGTTCTTGAAGCGGAACCGCAGCTTGGCGAAGGCGAATCCGGCGAGCGTGGAGAAGAAGACCGTGCCGAGCGCGATCGAGCCCGCCACGATCGTGGTGTTGAGCAGGGCCGTGCCCATGTTGGCGTCGGTCCAGGCGATCTTCAGGTTCTTGAAGAGGTTCCCGCCGAACCAGAAGGGCGGCGGGGTCTGGGCGAGGCGCTCGTTGGTGCGGGAGGCGGCGATCGCCGTCCACACCAGCGGGAAGAGGGAGCCGGCGGTGAAGAGGATCAGGATCGTGTACGTCAGGCGTCCGCCGTGGAGCTGGCGCCCGGCGCGGTGGACGGACCGGGGAGAGGAGCGGGAGGGGGAGCCGGGAGCGGCGGGGCCGTCGGCGGGGACGGCCGGGGCCGTCGTCTTGGCGTTCATGACGTCTCCTTGCGCAGGGCGCGCGAGACCAGCCAGTTCACCGCGCCGATCAGCAGCAGGATCAGGAACATCGTCCAGGCGATCGCCGAGGCGCGGCCGAGGTGGAGGTTCACCCAGCCCTGCTCGTACAGATACAGCCCGAGCGTCTGGAACTGGTGGTCGGAGCCTCCGGTGGCCCCGGCGCCGCCGTTGAAGAGCAGCGGCTCGCCGAACAGCTGGGTCGCGCCGATCGTGGACACGACGCAGGTGAAGAGGATCGTCGGCCGCAGCGCGGGCACGGTGACGTGCCGGAACTGCTGCCAGCGCGAGGCGCCGTCGAGCGCGGCGGACTCGTACAGATCGGGCGCGATGGCCTGCATCGCGGCCAGATAGATCAGCGCGTTGTAGCCGGTCCAGCGCCACACCACGATGGTGGAGACGGCGAACTGGGAGGTCCAGGTGCCGTTCTGCCAGTCCACCGGTCCCACGCCGAGCTGGCCGAGCGCCCAGTTGATCATGCCGTAGTCGCGTCCGAAGAGGAGTACGAAGACGAGGGTCGCGGCGGCCACGCTGGTGGCGTACGGGGTGAGGACGGCGACCCGGAAGAACATCGAGCCGCGCAGCTTGTAGTTGAGCAGATGGGCGATACCGAGGGCGATCAGGAGCTGGGGGACAGTGGAGATGAGACCGATGGTGAAGGTGTTGCGCAGCGCGTTCCAGAAGAACTCGTCCGACAGCAGCCGGGAGAAGTTGCGCAGACCGACCCAGTGCATCTCGTTCGGCGCGGTCAGCTCGACCTGGTGCAGCGAGGCCCAGCCCGTGTAGAGCAGCGGGAAGAGGCCGAAGGCGGCGAAGAAGAGGAAGAAGGGCGCCACGAAGGCGTACGGGCTCCAGCGCACGTCGCGCCGGTAGCGCCGGCTGCGCCGCTCGCGCCGCCGCGCCTCGCGGGGGTCGGGGCCCGGGGCGGCGGAGGCCGCGGGGCCCGGGGCGACCGCGGCCGGGACGGCCCCGTCCGGGGTGGCGGCGGTCAGGCCCGCGACACCCCCGCCGCCCCGGTCCCCGGAGGCCTCCGCCCCGGTGCCGTTGGCCGTCCTCACTGGTCCAGGGCGTTGTCGATGGCCTTCACCGCGGCTTCCCAGCCGGCCTGCGGGGACCGGCCCTTCTGGTCGACCTGGAGCATGCCGACGTCGGCCAGGTTCTGCGCGATGATCAGGTCCTTCGGCCCGAGCGCCTGCACGGGCGTGCCCTCGGCGGCCTTGGCGAAGATCTGCCCGATGGGGGCGCCGCCGAAGTAGTCGTGCTGGGCGCCTGCGACGGTGGGCAGGGCGTACGCGGCCTTGGCGCTCGGGAAGCTGCCGCGCTTCTCGAAGAAGGTCGCCTGCTGGGCCGGCGCGGTGAGCCAGGCGGCCAGCTCGGCGGCCTGCTCGCGGTGCTTGCCCGCCGACGGGACGACGAGGAAGGAGCCGCCCCAGTTCGACGGCTTGGGCGCCGCCGCCACGTCCCACTTGCCCTTGCCCGCGGCGCCCGCCTTGTCCTGGATGTACCCCAGCATCCAGGCCGGGCAGGAGACGGTGGCGAAGCTGCCGTTGGCGAAGCCCTGGTCCCAGCTGGGCTGGAACTGCTGGAGCTTGGCGGTCAGGCCACGGGTGGCGAACGAAGCCGCCGTGTCCCACGCCTCCTTCACCGCCGGGCTGGTCTTGTAGACGACCTTCCCGTCCGCGTCGTAGTAGCGGGTGTCGCTGGAGCCGGTGATGGCGTTCAGGACGCCGGAGGCGGAGTCGACGAAGGCCTTCCCCTTGGGCGCCTTCGCCTTGTAGCGCTCACCGGCCGCGAGGTACTTCTGCCAGTCGCCCGCCCACAGCTTCCCCACGGCCTCCCGGTCGGTGGGCAGCCCGGCCGCGGCGAACAGGTCCTTGCGGTAGCAGATGCCCTGCGGCCCGATGTCGGTGCCGAGGCCGACGGTCTTGCCGTCCTTGGTGGTGGCCTGCCCCCACTTCCACGGCAGGAAGGCGGCCTTGTCGACGCCCTTCACCTTGCCGAGGTCCTCCAGGTGGGCCGCCTGCGTGGCGGTGACCTCGGCGATGTTGTTGACCTCGACGGCCTGGATGTCGGCGAGCCCGCTGCCGGAGCCGAGGTGGGTGAGGAGCTGCGGGTAGTAGTTCTCGTTGCGCTCGATCGAGGTCTGCTTGATCTCGATGTCCGGGTGGAGCTTCATGTACGCGTCGTAGAGCCCGGCCTCCTTGAGGCCGAAGGCCCCGAAGACACCGACGGTGAGCGTGGTCTTCGCCCCGCCGCCCCCGCCGCCTCCGGAGGAGGACGAGCCGGAACCGGTCGAGTCCTTGCCGTCGCCGTCGTCGGCGCAGCCCGCGAGCAGTCCGGCGCCGAGTACGGAGACGACGGCGAGCGCCGCGAGCCGCCGGGGCGCGCGGGTGCCGAAGGGTGTTCTTGTACGGGATCTCGAACGCATGGTGATCCTCCAACGTGCTTTCCGTGCAGAACGATTGACGGTCGGTCATGCAGGGGTGGAAGGTGCGGAAGGTGTACGGACGGATAGGGGTGGGAGCGCTCCCAGTCGTGATGTGTTGAAGGGTGGCGACTGTCCGGGAGGGTGTCAAGGGAGCTGGCAAAGGCAGTCCGCCACCGGGGTCGTGCTGTTAGTTTTCACCCCGAGGTCCACGATGTGCGGCAAGACGCGGAGGCAGCCATGAAAGCAGCTCGCACGGTCCGGGGCCGCGGGGCCGGGCGGCCCACCCTTGAAGAGGTGGCGGCGCGTGCCGGAGTCGGCCGCGGCACGGTGTCCCGGGTGATCAACGGCTCGCCCCGGGTCAGCGACCGTACGCGCGCGGCCGTCGAGGCGGCGGTGGCCGAGCTCGGCTACGTCCCCAACCGCGCGGCCCGCGCCCTGGCCGCCAACCGTACGGACGCGATCGCCCTGGTCGTCCCCGAGACGGAGACGCGCTTCTTCGCGGAGCCGTACTTCTCCGAGGTGGTCCGGGGCGTCGGCCAGGCGCTCGCGGAGACCGACATGCAGCTCCTGCTGACCCTGGTGGGCAGCGAACGGGAGCGCCGCCGCCTCGCCCAGTACCTGACGGGCCACCGGGTCGACGGCGTCCTGCTGGTGGGCGTCCACGCCGACGACCCGCTGCTCGACCTCCTGGAGCAGCTGGACCTGCCGGTGGTGATCAGCGGCCCGCGCTCGGAGGAGGAGCCGCTGGCCTCGGTGGACTCCGACAACTTCGCCGGGGCGCGGGCGGCCGTGGCGCATCTGCTGGCCCGGGGCCGGCGCCGGATCGCCACGATCACGGGCCCGCTCGACGTGTACGGCGCCCGCTGCCGCCTGGACGGTTACCGCGCGGCCCTGACCGAGGCGGGCCTGGCGCCCGAGCCCGGGCTCATCGCCCCCTCGGACTTCACGGAGGAGGGCGGCCGCGAGGCGATGGCCGTACTCCTCGACCGCGCCCCCGGCCTCGACGCGGTCTTCGCCGCCTCGGACGTGATGGCGGCGGGCGCCCGCCAGATCCTGCGCGAACGGGGCCGCCGCGTCCCCGAGGACGTCGGCCTCATCGGCTTCGACGACTCGGCCATAGCCCGCCACATGGAGCCCCCGCTGACCAGCGTGCGCCAGCCGATCGAGGAGATGGGCCGGGCGATGACGGACCTGCTCCTCACCCAGATCGCGGCAGGCGAACGCGCGAGCACCCAACTGGTGCTGCCGACGGAACTGGTGGTACGGGCATCGGCGTGAGGCCCCCGCGCTACCTCGTGCCGCTCTTGCGTACGCATCCGGGCGTACCGGCCGGATGCCGGTACGCGTCCGGCCGGGCCCCGCACGACGAGAACCCGAGCACCACCTCGGCCTCACCGGCGACGGGTTCGTCGCAGACGGCGCAGATCCGGGGGAGCGCGTGCTGCGGGCAGGCCCGGGGGTACCAATAGGTCCGGTAGTCCAGGATCTTCAGCGGCCGCGGCCCCAGGTCGACGGCGGTCGCCGCGGTCAGGGTCACTCCGCACCACACGCAGTCGACACCGCGCTGCTGTGCCTGCGAGAGCCCACCGATCTCGGGCAGCCCACCGACGAGCCTCGTCGCGCGGCCTCCATGCGTGACAGCACTCGCTTCGGGCTCCTTGCGGACGGCGCGGGTCCGGTAGTACGCCGGGGCGCCGTGGAGGGGGTCGGGCTCGGACATGGGGGCCTCCCTGGGGGTGGGACTGCGCGTTGGTCAGGAAGGTAGGCGGGCGGCGTGCGCCGAGGCCATGAATGTGCACCGATGTACACCTTGGCCGGTATCCAGGCCATCGACCGCACGCCCTCTTGACCGCCGTGTCGAAACCGGAGGACTGTGATGTACATCCGTGCACACACAGCTGAGCAGCTGGAGGCCGCCGTGGCATTACGGTTCGTCGGAATCGACCCCAACTCGGGTACGGGTGAAAGCCCCACGGTGTGGGTGCACGACACCACACGTGACCTGGTCATCCAGGGCTGGAAGCCCGGTCCGGAACTCGAGGCGGAGTGTGCCGCGTTCATGATGCCGGGACATGCCGCCGGTATCCCGGAACACGAAGCGGTCGTCCGCATCCCGGTGCGGATGGTGCCCATCCTGAGGAAGGCATGTGATGACGCCGAGCGTCCCGACCATCGCTGAACTGCTCGACAGCGCTCGACACGCGGCTGTGCACCTGGAGATGCGCGATGTCTATGGGGTGGCGGGGGAGGCCGTTGACTTCGCCGGGTGGAAACGCACCGGGGAACGGGACACGGATCCCGGATCACCGTACTGGGCGCCATGGGTGGAGTTGGTTCGCCGTACCCTGAGCCGTGGCGTGGCAGTCCGCCGCGCGCGCATCGTGTCCGAGCCGGTCAGCGACTACATCCGCTACGAGCACGCGGGCACGGTGGTCAATCTGCGCGCCGGTGAAGACGTGCGCTGGCTCGCACGGCGGCGCGCTTCCGACATCGCACTGCCGGGGAACGACTTCTGGTTGATCGACGGCAGCGTCATCCGCTGGAACCACTTCACGGGCGACGGCGCTTCCGGAGGCGGGGAACTCAGTGAGGACCCAGCCGCCGCGCACCTGTGCGCACGTGCCTTCGAGGAGGTGTGGGAACGCGCCGTACCCCACGACGACTACAAGCTCAGCTAACTCGGAAGGCCCACAGGTCGGCTCATGCCCATCTCCCCCTCGTCGGCAGCCCACGCCGCGCGTGGACAAGTCGCACAGCGACTGCGTGAGCTCCGCGCCGACGCCGGGATCACCGGGGGTGAGCTGGCCGCGCGTTGCGGCTGGACGCACTCGAAGTCATCGCGCATCGAGAACGCCCGGACGCCGCCCACCCCGGAGGACATTCGCCGTTGGTGCGTGGCGTGCGGCGCTCCCGAGCAAGTGGCCGATCTCGTGGCCCAGTCCCGCAACGCCGAGGCGCAGTACGTCGAATGGCGCCGAAAGGTCCGCACTGGGCTCCGGCACCTCCAGGACAGTTATGTGCAGCTGTACCGGTCGACGACTCTGTTCCGTGTGTACTCACCCACGCTGGTCCCGGGCCTGCTGCAGACCGAGGGGTACGCACGAGCCGTACTGTCTGCCAACGCCCGCCTGCTCGGTATCCCCGACGACGCGGAACAGGCTGCTGCGGCCCGTATCGAACGCTCAAGGATCATCCACGAGCCCGGGCGCCGGTTCGTCCTGCTCATCGAGGAGAGTGTGCTGCGCTACCGGCTGGGCTCATCGGACGCGATGGCCGCTCAGCTCGGCTACCTGCTCACGGCCGGCGCGCTGCCCGCAGTCTCGCTCGGGATCATCCCCGAGGAGACGGGGGAGCGCGCGCTGTGGCCCCAGGAGGTCTTCCATATGTACGACGACACGCTGGTGTCCGTGGAGCTGTTGTCGGCCCGGGTGACGGTGACCCAGCCCACGGAGATCGAGCTCTACCTGAAAGCCTTCGAGCGCCTGCGCACCATGGCCGTCTACGGGTCCGACGCCCGCGCGCTCGTCCTCAAGGCCATCGCGGCCCTGGGATGACCCCCGGGCCCGTACGTGTCGAGGCCACACAACGAGAAAGGCCCGGTCCGCCGGAGCGGACCGGGCCTTCCCGATCAGGGTGAGTAACGGGACTCGAACCCGCGACATCCTGGACCACAACCAGGTGCTCTACCAGCTGAGCTATACCCACCATGCGTGGCCGGACTGTTGTGGTCTGGGAAAGTCCCTGGGGGCTTTCCTTACCGGCCGAGAAAAAGTGTACAGGGTCCGGGAGGGTGCTCGCGCACATGTTTCGCGGCACCCTCCCGGGGTGGCCCCTGAGCGCCCCGGAGTGACCCGGAAGGGGTTACTCCGCAGGCAGGACGTGCTTCGCCGCGATCGCCTTCGCCGTGTCCGAGTCCGGGCCCGGCTGGGCGACGAAGATCGCCTCGCGGTAGTAGCGGAGCTCCGCGATGGATTCGCGGATGTCCGCCAGCGCGCGGTGGTTGCCGTTCTTGTCCGGGCTGTTGAAGTACGCCCTCGGGTACCAGCGGCGGGCGAGCTCCTTCACCGAGGAGACGTCCACGATCCGGTAGTGGAGGTACTCCTCCAGGGCCGGCATGTCGCGCAGGAGGAACCCGCGGTCGGTGCCGACCGAGTTTCCGCACAGCGGGGCCTTGCCCGGCTCCTTCACGTGCTCCCGGACGTACGCCAGGACCTGCGCCTCGGCGTCGGCCAGCGTGGTCCCGCCGGCCAGCTCGTCGAGGAGCCCGGAGGCGGTGTGCATCGTGCGCACCACCTCCGGCATGGTCTCCAGCGCGGCGTCCGGGGGACGGATCACGATGTCCACCCCTTCACCGAGCACGTTCAGCTCCGAGTCGGTGACCAGGGCGGCCACCTCGATAAGTGCGTCGTCCGTCAGCGAGAGCCCGGTCATCTCGCAGTCGATCCACACCATGCGGTCGTTCATGTGCCTCAGCCTACGGGGCCGCTGCGCTGCCCCGGCAGACTCGGACGCATGTAACCGGTGGCGTACATCTCCGAGACGGACTTCCCCGGGTGGTCCGGCGGCGCCGCGTGCGTGATCGCCGCCGGACCGACCAGCGCGCTCGCCGCCGTGCGCCGCGACTGCGGCATGGCCTGCGACGGCACCGTCTCCAGGGTCGGCGGACCCCCGGACGGCTCCGCCTGCGGCCGGCGCGCCCGGTAGGCGGCCCGGTAGGACGCCGGGGACGAGCCGAGCTGGCGGCGGAAGTGCCCGCGCAGCGCGACCGGCGAGCGGAAGCCGCAGCGGCCCGCGACCTCGTCGACCGAGTAGTCCGACGTCTCCAGGAGACGCTGGGCCTGGAGCACCCGCTGGGTGATCAGCCACTGGAGCGGGGCCGATCCGGTCAGCGAGCGGAACCGCCGGTCGAACGTACGGCGTGACATGTACGCGCGAGCGGCGAGGGTCTCCACGTCGAACTGCTCGTGGAGGTGCTCCAGCGCCCAGGACACGACCTCGGCCAGCGGGTCGGACCCGATCTCTTCAGGTAAAGACCTGTCGAGATAGCGCTCCTGACCGCCGCTGCGCCGCGGCGGGACGACGAGCCGGCGCGCGAGGGCTCCGGCGGCGTCGCTGCCGTGGTCGGTCCGCACGATGTGCAGACAGAGATCGATGCCGGCCGCCGTGCCCGCCGACGTGAGGACGTCCCCGTCGTCGACGAACAGCTCCCGCGGGTCCACGTGGACCGACGGATAGCGCTTGGCGAGGGTCGGCGCGTACATCCAGTGCGTCGTCGCCGGGCGGCCGTCGAGCAGCCCGGCGGCGGCGAGGACGAACGCCCCGGTGCACAGGCCCACGATGCGGGCCCCTTCCTCGTGCGCCCGGCGGAGCGCGTCGAGCGCGGCCGCGGGCGGTGGCGAGGTGATGGATCGCCAGGCGGGCACCACGACGGTGCCTGCCCGGTTGATGGCTTCCAGCCCATAGGGCGCGGTCAGTTCGAGCCCGCCTGTGGTCCGCAGGGGGCCCTCCTCTCCGGCGCAGACCAGCAGACGGTAGCGGGGCACGCCCGCGTCCTGCCTGTCGATCCCGAACACGGAGAGCGGAATGGAGCTCTCGAAGATGGGGCCGCCACTGAACAGCAGTACGGCAACGACTTCCCGGCGTCGACGGCCGGCGAGCTTCCTTGTGGCCTCCGGTGATGCGGCAGCGGAGTCCTGGCTCATTTTGCTAAGCCCCCCTCGGTGTTCGCGGCTCCCCGTTCTTGTCCGGCTTGTCGCTCCTGCACTTTTCCCCTTGGTTTTGCACGAGTCCCCCAGCCTTCGATACGCATGATCGAATCTACTGCGTTCTGTGGCGTCGGCGTGACAAGTCCGGTACTCAGCGCTATGTCGACTTGGCAACTTGGCGCGAAGCATTCGATCACGAAGGGTTTCACCCGAGGCGCCCGTAGGGAAGTGGGCGTCGCACGCATGGCCCGTACCCGTAGGGCGAAATCCGCCACCGCTGCCCGTTTTTCCCTGGTGACAAGGGGGTTGGCAGGCCATTTCGGGCAGGAAGGAGGGGGGAGGGGAAGTTGGCTGAAAACATACGGGTCCGTGTGTGCGAACCCGTCAGTCCAACGGCGAACTTTCGCCGTTCGCCCGTCCGTCGCGGTGCCGGCCGGACCCGGGCCGGGGCGCCGGGCGCGCCGCCCGCGCCGCCTCCGCCGTCCGCTCGGAGTGTCGCAGCAGCAGCCGGCAGGCCGCGGTGACGGCCGTGAGCCCGAGGGCCCAGCCGGCCGCCCCGGCGAACGAGGAACCGTAGACGACGAGCACCACCGGGACCAGGACGCAGCTGAACGCCGCCCAGCGCACGACCTCGCCCGCACCGTCACCGCTGCCCGCTCCGGCCCTTCGTACGCCGTGCGCGCCCCCCTCCGCGCCCTCCCGGCCGCGCGGCACCCCTGTGCCGGGCGCGGGCGCGCCGGGCTCCCGGGGGGCGTACGCGATCCGGGGGGAGCCGCCGGGCGGGGTGGGCGGGCCGGCGTCCTGGGTGAGCGGCGGGGCGGGCACGGGCAGGGGCTCCCTGGGGGTATGGAACAGCGTCGCGGCGACCGCGTGTCTAACGGGCGGGCACCGGTTCCGGTCACTGCGCGTGCACAGCCGGGCCACAGCCGGGGTGCGGTCGAAGCTCGGTCCGGGCGCTCTCCGGACCCGCCGAGGTCACCGAGACGGATCGAACGTGCACGGAATGTTGAAGGCCAGACCTCTGTATCAGCCATCTGCCATTGCCATCCGGAGCGGGCTCGTGCATGCTCCGGGGAACGCCGTGCAGCACCGGCGGCTCTGGGCAGGAGAGGAGTGTCGCCGTACCCTTGGGGGTATGGGGTTGGGAAGATGATTCCCGGACACAGCTCCGCCGCCACCTGTCGCCCTCCCATGAGGATCCAAACGCCGAGACACCCATGGCCGGACAAGAATTCTCCGAACCCGCGGACCGCAAGCAGGTAGCCGACCCGACGTCGGACCTCCAGGCGGCGGAAGAGCCACGTCTGTCCTGCGACCCCGCGTTCCGGCACGGAGTGGTGGTCGGCTTCGACGGCTCCACGTCCAGTGAGCGCGCCCTGGCGTACGCCATCGGCATGGCCCGGCGCTCCGGCTCCGGCCTGATCATCGTGCATGTCGCCAACCGGCTGCCCACCACCGTGTGGGCGGGGTGCGAGCCGCCGGTCTTCGTGGACGTGCCGGACCACCGGACGGAAGTGCTCGGCCTGGAGCTCGCCTGCGCGGACTACCTCACCGAGGTCTCCTGGATCCTGGTCGAGCGCGGCGGGGACATCTGTCACGAACTCGAAGAAGTCGGGCGGGAGTACGCGGCGGACGCGATCGTCGTCGGTTCCACCCACGGCATCGTGGGCCGGATCTTCGGCTCGGTCGCCGGACGGCTCGCCCGGCGCGCCCAGCGCCCCGTGGTCGTCATCCCGTAACCGGAGCAGCCCGCACAGGGACCCCGTAGCCCGCACCGGCTGAGGCGGCGTCAACTCCCTTGCCCGCGCGGCGAATCTACCCTGCGGTAGGTGGTGGATTGTGCCCTTGTGAAGGGTACATAAAGGTCGCTGGGAAGCAGCACGACCCACAGCACGACCCGCAGCACAACTGCACATGAAGGGAGCCCGCCGTGGACCACGAAGCCCCCGCGGGAAGCATCACCTCCGCCCTCGGCCACCTCGCACTCGGCCTCACCCTGCTCGCCTTCGGCCTCGGCACCACCCGGGTCATCGACGGCGTCACCGCGGCCGACGCCGTGTCGGTCGCGACCTATGTCGGCGGCATCGCCCTCTTCGTCCTCGGCATCGTCGCCTTCCGCGACCAGGACGCCTTCACCGGCACCGCCTTCGCGGGCCTCGGCGCCTTCTGGTTCACCTGGGCGAGCGGCGCGGAAACCAAGTTCTCGGCCAACGCGGCCGGCCTGTTCCTGCTGCTCTTCGCGCTCCTCGCGCTGAGCCTGGCGGTCGGCTCGGCGGGCTACGGCCCCATCCGGCAGGGCTCGTTCGCGCTGCTCTTCGTCTCCCTGGTGCTCCTCGCGATCGCCGACTTCGCCACCAACGAGGGCCTCGCGAAGGCCGGCGGCTGGGTGGCGGCGGTCGCGGGCGCCGCGTCCTGGTACGGGGCGACGGCGGCCCTGGCCGACTGGCCGACCGCGATTCCGCGACGCGCTGCCGGCCGGGGGGTGACGGCCGCCGGCTAGGCAGCCGTACGCCGGTGCGATGGGCGGCACCGGCGGACAAGGGAGCGGCCCCGCACGCCAGGTGGCGCGTGCGGGGCCGCTTCTGCCTCTAGGGGGCCGACGGATACGGAACCAGCCGTACCGGACGGACTACTCGACCGTGACGGACTTCGCCAGGTTGCGCGGCTTGTCGATGTCGCGGCCCATGGCCAGCGCCGTGTGGTACGCGAAGAGCTGGAGCGGGATGCCCATCAGGATCGGGTCCAGCTCGTTCTCGTTCTTCGGGACGACGATGGTGTGGTCGGCCTTCTCCTGCTCGCGGTGGGCCACGGCGAGGATGCGGCCGCTGCGGGCCTTGATCTCCTCCAGGGCCGCGCGGTTCTTCTCCAGCAGGTCGTCGTCGGGGACGATCGCGACCGTCGGCAGCGCGGGCTCGATGAGCGCCAGCGGGCCGTGCTTGAGCTCGGAGGCGGGGTAGGCCTCGGCGTGGATGTAGGAGATCTCCTTGAGCTTCAGGGAGGCCTCCAGGGCGACCGGGTAGCCGCGCACCCGGCCGATGAACATCATCGACTGGGCGCCGGCGTACTCCTTGGCCAGCTTCTCGATCTCCGGCTCCATGGCCAGGATCTCCGAGATCTGCCCGGGCAGCTTGCGCAGGCCCTCGATGATCCGCTTGCCGTCGGCCACCGACAGGTCGCGGATGCGGCCGAGGTGCAGGGCGAGCAGCGCGAAGGCGACCACGGTGTTGGTGAAGCACTTGGTGGAGACGACGCAGACCTCGGGGCCGGCGTGCACGTAGGTGCCGCCGTCCGCCTCGCGGGCGATCGCCGAGCCGACGACGTTCACGACGCCGAGGACGCGGGCGCCCTTGCGCTTGAGCTCCTGGACGGCGGCGAGCACGTCGTAGGTCTCACCGGACTGGGAGACCGCGATGTACAGCGTGTCGGGGTCCACGACCGGGTTGCGGTAGCGGAACTCGGAGGCCGGCTCGGCGTCCGCGGGGATACGGGCCAGCTCCTCGATGAGGCCGGCGCCGATCATGCCGGCGTGGTACGAGGTGCCGCAGCCGAGGATCTTGATCCGGCGCACGCCGCGGGCCTCGCGGGCGTCCAGGTTGAGGCCGCCGAGGTGGACGGTGGAGAACCGGTCGTCGATGCGGCCGCGCAGCACGCGGTCCACGGCGTCGGCCTGCTCCGACATCTCCTTGTGCATGTACGTGTCGTGGCCGCCCATGTCGTAGGAGGCGGCCTCCCACTCGACGATCTCGGGGGTGGCGTTGGTGAGCGTGCCCGAGGTCGTGTACGTACGGAAGTCGTCGGCCTTCAGGGTCGCCATCTCGCCGTCGTTCAGGGTGACGACCTGGCGGGTGTGGGCGATCAGCGCGGCGACGTCGGAGGCGACGAGCATCTCCTTCTCGCCGATGCCGAGGATGACCGGGGAGCCGTTGCGGGCGACCACGATGCGGTCGGCGAAGTCGGCGTGCATCACGGCGATGCCGTAGGTGCCCTCGATGACCTTGAGCGCCTCGCGGACCTTCTCCTCCAGGGAGTCGCCCTGCGAGCGGGCGATCAGGTGGGTGATCACCTCGGTGTCGGTCTCGGAGACGAAGACGACGCCCTCGGCCTCCAGCTTGGCGCGCAGCTCGGCGGCGTTGTCGACGATGCCGTTGTGGACGACGGCGACCTTGTTCTCGGGGTCGAGGTGCGGGTGCGAGTTCACGTCGCTGGGGGCGCCGTGGGTGGCCCAGCGGGTGTGCGCGATGCCGGTGGTGCCGGTGAAGCGCTTGGGGACGCGGGCCTCCAGGTCGCGGACGCGGCCCTTGGCCTTGACCATCTTCAGCGCGCCCGACTTGGGGCTGTTGATGACGACGCCCGCGGAGTCGTAACCGCGGTACTCCAGCCGCTGGAGGCCTTCCAGCAGCAGGGGAGCGACATCACGCTTACCGATATAACCGACGATTCCGCACATAGAGTCTTGACCCCTCCATCGACGTACAGGTGCAACAGGTCCAACAGGTCCAACACGTTCCGGCGTGCTCAGCCGTAGACGATGCGGCGCAGCTGCCGGAGCGAGAGCTCCGGGGGCGCCACGGCGCGGTGCGGCAGCTCGGCCGCGATCCGCTCAAAGATCTCCGCGTTCACCAGACCACCGGACTGCAGTTCACGGTGGCGGCGGCGGACGAACTCCTCGTACGTCTCGTCGAAGTACGCCAGCACATCGAGGACCACCCGGGCGGCCTCACCGCGCTGGAGCGCGGTGCTGCGCACCAGATGGTCGACGAGGTCGTCGTGCGACGACGGGCTGCGGCGTTCGAGCACCCGTCGATACTGCGGGGAATCCGGCCCCCACGCAAGAATCCTGCCCGATATCGGGCAGGATTCTCATGATCATACGCAGCCTGGTACAGACCAGGCCGCCCCGACGGCGCCAGGAGTCCTCACAACCGCACTCACAACCGCTTGAGCACGGCCTGCTTGGCGAAGGTGAACTCCTCCTCGGTGAGGACCCCGGCCCGGTGCAGCTCCCCGAGCTCGCGCAGCCGCCGCAGCAGCGCGTCCGGGTCCTCGGCGGCCGGCGCCGGCCCGAGGGTCTTCGGCTCCGGTGCGGGCGCCGCCGCGTGCGGGTGCGGCATCCGCGCCACCACGGCCGAGGCGAGCAGCGCCATCAGCGGGTCCTTCTTGAACCCGTTGAGCTCCACGGCGTGCGGATCGCGCCCGGCGGGCAGCCGGGGCGCGTTCGGCGAGACCACGAAACGCAGATGGCCGTCCTCCAGGCCGCGCGCGGGCAGCCACTCCACCGCGTGCAGGTCCTCCAGGGCGACGGTGGTCGGGCCGCTGTTCCTCTTCACCTCGTCGGTGTGCCAGGTCCAGTCGAGGCGGACCGTACGCCCGTCGAAGGCGGCCGTGCCGTCGCCCGCGCCGACCGTCATCGGCAGCGGGGGCCCGGGCAGCAGATAGCGGTCCACGGGCCCGGTCGGCACCGAGTCGAGCAGCAGGGCGTTGCGGACCTCGTCCACGAAGTACTCGGCTATCGCGGCCGCCTTCGTCTCCACGGTCAGGGTGTACGGATCGGAGGCGTCGTCCAGCTTGCCGCCGGTCACCTGGAGCAGGGGGTCGGCGCCGTCGCGCAGCCGCAGCCGCAGCCGCCCGGCCTTGCGCCCCGGCTCGTACGCCACCCCCGCCAGCGCGACGAGCGGCACGGTCACCTCGCCGAGGGTGCGGCGCAGCAGGCTGATCCCTTTGTCGCTCCCGGGTACGACGCGTATGCCGTCCCCGTCGAAGGTCCAGGTCCCGTCCCTCTGGATGATTTCCGCCATGCCGTGATTGTTCCATCGGCCTTGCGGGGACGGTCATTTGGGCATTGATCTGCACCTTGACGGTGGCGGTGGCGGGCCGCTGTGATGGATCCCGTTCGGTTGCTCACGCCCCTGCTCGCGTCCCGTCGAAGGGAACAGCTTGTGAGACGGCTTGTCGGACGGCGCGGAACCCTCACCGGTCTGCTGGGCGCCCTGCTGCTCCTGGCGGCCGGCGTCTCCTCGGCGGGACCCGCCGCGGCCGCGCCCCGCACCCCCCGCCCGCTGGACCGGATCGTCCCGGCCCCGGCGTCCGTCGCCCCCGGCGGCTCCCCGTACACGATCACCCCCGGCACCGTGATCCGCGTCGACGCGGCGGCGGGCGCGGAGGGCCGCCGGATCGCCGGGTACCTGGCCGACGTCCTGCGCCCCTCGACCGGGTACGCGCTGCCGGTACGGGCGGACGGGCGCGGCGGCATCCGGCTGCGGCTCTCCGGCGAGGCACGGCTCGGGCCGGAGGGGTACCGGCTGGAGAGCGGCCCCGGCGCGCTCACGCTCACCGCGCACCGGGCGGCCGGGCTCTTCCACGGCGTCCAGACGCTGCGGCAGCTGCTGCCCGCGTCGGTCGAGAGGCGCACCCGGCAGCCGGGCCCGTGGCGGGTGGCGGGCGGGACAATCACGGACGTCCCGCGCTACGCCTACCGGGGCGCGATGCTGGACGTCTCCCGCCACTTCTTCACGGTGGCGCAGGTCGAGCGGTACATCGACCAGCTGGCCCTGTACAAGATCAACAAGCTGCATCTGCACCTCTCCGACGACCAGGGCTGGCGGATCGCCATCGACTCCTGGCCCCGGCTCGCGGCGTACGGCGGGCAGACGCAGGTGGGCGGGGGCAAGGGCGGTCACTACAGCAAGGCGGACTACCGGGAGATCGTCCGGTACGCGGCGAGCCGCTATCTCGAACTGATCCCCGAGATCGACACCCCCGGCCACACGAACGCGGCCCTCGCCTCCTACGCCGACCTGAACTGCGACGGCGTCGCGCCGCCCCTCTATACCGGCACGGACGTCGGTTTCAGCTCACTGTGCGTGCCGAAGCCGGTGACGTACGCGTTCCTGGACGACGTGGTGCGGGAGCTGGCCGCGATGACGCCTGGTCGATATATCCACATCGGCGGCGACGAGGCGCACTCGACGCCGCACGCGGACTACGTGGCCTTCATGGACCGGGCCCAGGCAGTCGTCGGGAAGTACGGCAAGACGGTCATGGGCTGGCACCAGCTGACCGGGGCGCGGCCCGTCGCCGGGGCGGTGGCGCAGTACTGGGGCACGGAAGGGGACGAGGCCGAGGTCGTCGCGGCGGCGAAGGCGGGCACGAAGGTGGTGATGTCCCCGGCGAACCGGGCCTACCTGGACATGAAGTACGACGCGACCACCGAGCTGGGGCAGGACTGGGCGGGCTATGTGGAGGTGGACCAGGCCTACGGCTGGGACCCGGACACGTTCGTGAAAGGGATGCCGGCGGGGGCGGTGCTGGGGGTGGAGGCACCGCTGTGGACGGAGACGCTGGTGCGCAGCGGGGATCTGGAGTACATGGCGTTCCCCCGGGTGGTGGGGGTTGCGGAGCTGGGGTGGTCGCCTGCCGCGACGCATGACTGGGGGGCGTTTCGGGGGCGGTTGGGGGAGCAGGGGGAGCGGTTGGGGGCGCTGGGGGTGAACTTCTACCGGTCGCCGCTGGTGCCGTGGGGGTGAGGGGGTTTTCCCCGACCCGCCCCTTCCCTGAACCCTCCGGGGGTGGGGAAGGGGTCCTGCCGGGGGCTCCGCCCCCGATCCCCAGAGGCACGGGGCCTGCGGCCCCCGCCCCCCCAGAGGCACGGGGCCTGCGGCCCCCGCCCCCCCAGAGGCACGGGGCCTGCGGCCCCCGCCCCCCCCCAGAGGCACGGGGCCTGCGGCCCCCGCCCCCCCCAGAGGCACGGGGCCTTGCGGCCCGCGACCCCCAGAGTGCGGGGCCTGCGGCCCCCGGACCCCGCCGATGCGTGCTCGTCCGCGGGCCGGTGGGGGCTGATCGCGCAGTTCCCCGCGCCCCTAAAGGCCGGCGGGGGTTGCTCGCGCAGGTCCGCGCGCCGCTGATCGGGCCGGGGGGCGCTCACGCAGGCTCCCGCGCCTGAGCGGGTCGTTGGGGGTTGTTGGGTCCCCGGTGCTGCTTCCGGGTGCCTCAGCCACGGGCCCCTAGGGGCGCGGGGAACTGCGCGATCAGCCACCCACAATCCTCAGCCGAACGCGCAGCTCGCACAGGGGCGCGGGGAACTGCGCGGCCAGCCACCCACAATCCGCAGCCGAACGCGCAGCGGCGGGGTCGCTCGTGCAGGTCCCGCGCCCCTGCTCGGGCCGGGGAGGGGTGCTCACGCAGGCCCCCCCGCGCCTGAGCGGCCCTTGGGGGTTGCTGGGTCCCCGGTGTCCCTTCTGGGTGCCTCAGCCACGATCCCCTAGGGGCGCGGGGAACTGCGCGATCAGCCATCCACGGTCCGCAGCCGAACGCGCAGCTCGCACAGGGGCGCGGGGAACTGCGCGATCAGCCATCCACGGTCCGCAGCCGAACGCGCAGCCCCGCGCAGGGGGAGTTACCCCGCGAGGGGGTTTCGCAGGGTGCCCACCAGTTGCAGCGCCCCCGCCGGATCCCCCAGATCCACCATCTGCCGGTTGTTCCGCAGCTGGAGCCGGTTCAGGCATGACAGCGCGAACTCCGGCGCGAACATGTCGTACTGCTTGAACTTGTCCGCCAACTCCGGCACCGACGCCTGGTACGACGTGACGCACTCCGCCACCGCCTCCCAGAACTCCGACTCCTCCAGCACCCCCTCGCTCACCAGCGTCGCGTTCAGGAAGCGGAAGAAGCAGTCGAAGACGTCCGTGAAGACGGACAGGAGCTTCATGTCGTCGGGGACGTCCGCCCGGATCCGCTCCACCGCCGGCGGCAGCACCGCGTCCGGGTCCATGACCGCGATCTCCTCGGCGATGTCCTTGAAGATCGCCCGCGAGACCGTGCCGTCCTGCGCCAGCACGAGGATCACGTTCTCGCCGTGCGGCATGTAGACCAGGTCGTAGGCGTAGAAGGAGTGCAGGACCGGCAGGAGGTAGGCGTCGAGGTAGCGCCGCAGCCACTCCCGCGCCCCCACCCCCGACTGCGCGATCAGCGCGCCCGCGAACGACGCCCCGGCGCCGTCCACGTGCAGCAGCGACGCCATCGTGGCGAGCCGCTCGCCGGGCTCCAGCGTCGGCACCGGGCTCTCGCGCCACAGCGCCGCCAGCATCTTGCGGTACGGCGAGGAGCGGTCGGTGGCCCGCTCGTACTGGCGGTGGTGGTAGCCGATCGCCGCCCGCTCGCGGATGATCGAGAAGCGGGCCGCGCGCAGCACGGAGTCGCGCTCCACCAGCCCCGCCAGCCAGTCGTTGATCGCGGGCGTCGCCTCCATGTACGCCGCCGAAAGGCCGCGCATGAAGCCCATGTTCAGGACCGACAGCGCCGTCTTCACGTAGTGCTTCGTCGGGTCCGTCGTGTTGAAGAAGGTACGGATCGACTGCTGGGCGAGATAGTCGTCGTCGCCCACCCCCAGCGGTACCAGCCGGTCCTGCGCGACCTCCGCCGCGAACGTCACCGACAGCTTGTTCCACCACTGCCAGGGGTGGACCGGCAGCAGCCGGTAGTCCGCGAGGTCAAGACCACGCTCCGCCAGCGTCGCGGCGAAACGTTCCAGCGTCGCGGCGCCCAGCTCCGCCTCGATCAGCGTGTCGTAGTCGAGGCCCGCGCCCGAGGTGAAGGTCGCCCGGTCGCGCCGTGCCGCCAGCCAGATCAGCCGGACGGGGGCGGCGGCCTCCGGCGCGTACGCCGCGTACTCGTGCGCGCCGAAGCCGAGCCGTCCGTTGTTGGCCACGAAGCACGGGTGGCCCTCGGTCATGCCCGTCTCGATCGCCTGGAAGTCCGCCCGGGCGAGTTCGGCCGCCGGGATCTGCTCCTTGGTGAGCTTGTACGCCGTACCGGAGAGCGTGGAGGAGATCTCCTCCAGGTAGACGGGCAGGATCTCGTCGCTCAGGCCCAGCGTCGTGCGCAGCTCGATGAAGAAGTCGAGGGCGTCGAGCGGAAGCTGTCCCCCGGCGCCGTGGCGCGAGATCGACTCCGGGTCGACCTGCCAGTGGTCGAGGGCGTACAGCGCGGCGGTGAAGCGGTACTCCACCGTGCCGTCGTCGCTGAGCACGCTGTACCGGTCCTCGCCCAGCGGGCGCGGCTCCAGCAGCCGCTCGTGGGCGAACTCGGCGAGCGCCTTGCGGATCAGCAGCCGGTTGGCGCGCGCCCACAGCCCGGGGGTGAGGTGGGGGACGGCGATGGCGGGGGTCGTCGTCATCGGGCCGCTCCCTCGGTCGCCGCCTCGAACGCGGCGCGCGTGCAGACGCTGAGCAGCGCCCGCTTCTCCGGCTTGGTGATCTCCCCGACGACCTCGAAGCCGACGGCCGCGTTCAGCGCGTGGACGGCCTTGTTGCCCACATCCGGCTCCACGACGACCCGCCGGGTCGCCGGGTCCGCGAAGAGGTGCGCCATCACGGCGGTGATGACCGCGCGGGTGAAGCCGTGGATCGGCGTGCCGGTCGGCGCGACCAGGAAGTGCATCCCGACGTCGCCCGGCTCGGGCTCGTACAGGCCGACCAGCTCGCGGTGGGCCGGGTCGTACGTCTCCATCAGGAACGCGGGCTCGCCGTCGTGCAGCCCGAGCAGCGCGTGGTGGTGCTCGTCGGCCGCGATCTCCATGTACGCCCGCTCGACGTCCTCCAGCTTCGCGTCCCCCATCATCCAGAACGCGGCCTTGGGGTGGGTGACCCAGCCGTGCAGCAGCTCGGCGTCCTGGAGGGGGTCGAGGGCGCGGACGGTGAAGGTGCCTATGCCGGCGGTGGTGTGGGTGGTGCTCATACGGCGAACTCCTGGAAGGCGATGGACTTCTCGACCGGGTAGTACTCGCGGCCGAGCAGCTCGCCGATGATGTACGCGTTGCGGTAGGCGCCCATGCCCAGGTCGGGCGAGGTGATCGAGTGGGTGTGCACGGCGGCGTTCTGGAGGAAGATCTCGCTGCCGGCGGTGTCGATGGCGTAGTTGCGGGCCACGTCGAAGCGGCCGTGGCCGTCGCGCCTGATCCGGTCCGCGACCGGCTCCAGGAACGCGGGCTCGGCGTACTTGTAGCCGGTGGCCAGGATCAGGCCCTCGGTGTCGAGGGTGTAGTCCTTCTCCTGCTCCTCCTGGCGCAGCCCCAGGGTGTAGGTGCCGGTCGTGGTGTCGTAACTGGCGGCGTTGAGCGAGGCGTTGGTGAGCAGACGGGTGCCGACGGGGCCCTTGAGGTTCTTCTGGTACAGCAGGTCGAAGATCGCGTCGATGAGCTCCGAGTCGATGCCCTTGAACAGCCCCTTCTGCTGCGACTCCAGGCGGTAGCGGGTGGACTCGGGCAGCGCGTGGAAGTAGTCCACGTACTCCGGCGAGGTCATCTCCAGCGTCAGCTTGGTGTACTCCAGCGGGAAGAAGCGCGGCGAGCGGGTGACCCAGTTCAGCCGGTAGCCGTGGACGTCGATCTCGCTCAGGAGGTCGTAGTAGATCTCCGCCGCCGACTGCCCGCTGCCCACCAGCGTGATCGACTTCTTCTTCCGGAGCGCCTCCTTGTGCTCCAGATAGCGGGAGTTGTGCAGGTAGTCGCCGCCGAGGCCCCGGCACGGCTCGGGCACGAACGGGGGAGTACCGGTGCCGAGCACGAGCCGCCGGGCGCGGAACTCCGAGCCGTCCTCGGTGCGTACGACGTACACCTCGTTCTCGTACGTCACCGTCTTCACCGTCTGGTTGAAGCGGATCGAGGAGAGCTTGCCGGCCGCCCAGCGGCAGTAGTCGTTGTACTCGGTGCGCAGCGGATAGAAGTTCTCGCGTATGTAGAACGCGTAGAGGCGGCCCGACTCCTTCAGGTAGTTGAGGAAGGAGTACGGCGAGGTCGGGTCCGCGAGCGTCACCAGGTCGGACAGGAACGGGGTCTGGAGGTGGGCGCCCTCCAGGAACATGCCCGAGTGCCACTCGAAGTCCGGCTTGGACTCCAGGAAGAGGCCGCTGAGCTCGTCGACCGGCTCGGTGAGGCAGGCCAGGCCCAGGTTGAAGGGCCCGAGGCCGATCCCGATGAAGTCGTACGGCTCACGAGACTGCGTGGACAAGGTTCTCTCCCAGGTACTGCTCGGCGTGGCCGGCGATCAGATCGAGGACGGCGGCGATGTCGGCGGCCGTCGTCTCGGGGTTGAGCAGGGTGAACTTCAGGTACTGGCGTCCGCCGGTCTTGGTACCGGCGACGACCGCCTCGCCGGACGCGAAGAGCGCCTTGCGGGCGTAGAGGTTGGCGCGGTCGATCTCGGCGGGCGAGGTGACGGCATCCGGGATGTAGCGGAAGACCAGGGTCGAGAGGGTGGGCTCGACCACGACGTCGTAGCGCGGGTCGGCGGCGAGCAGCCGCCAGCCCTCCACGGCCAGGTCGCACACCTCGTCGAAGAGCGAGCCGATTCCGTCGGCGCCCATGGTGCGCAGCGTCATCCACAGCTTCAGGGCGTCGAAGCGGCGGGTGGTCTGGAGGGATTTGTCGACCTGGTTGGGGATGCGCTCCTCGGCGGCCCGGCGCGGGTTGAGGTAGTCCGCGTGGTACGTGGCGTGCCGCAGCGTGGTGCCGTCCTTGACCAGGATCGCGCTCGAACTGACCGGCTGGAAGAAGGACTTGTGGTAGTCCACGGTGACCGAGTCGGCGTGCTCGATGCCGTTGAGGAGGTGGCGCCGGGTGGGGGAGACGAGCAGCCCGCAGCCGTACGCGGCGTCCACGTGGAACCAGGCGCCGTACCGCTCGCACAGCTCGCCGATCTCCGGCAGCGGGTCGAGCGAGCCGAAATCGGTGGTGCCGGCGGTGGCGACGACGGCCATCGGCACGTTGCCCTCGGCGGCGCAGCGCTCCAGGGCGCGGGCGAGCGCCACGGTCTGCATGCGCTTGTCCTGGCCGCAGGGGATCGACACGACGGCGGACCGGCCGAGGCCGAGGAGCTGGGCGGACTTCTGGACGCTGAAGTGGCTGCACTCGGAGGAGAAGATCCGCAGCCGGGAGAGGTCGTCGGTCTTGGCCTCCTCGCGGGCCAGCAGCAGCGCCTGAAGGTTGGACTGGCTGCCGCCGCTGGTGAAGACGCCGTCGGCGGCCGGGCCGTAACCGACGCGTCCGGCCGTCCAGTCGATCAGCCGGCGCTCGATGAGGGTGCCGCCCGCGCTCTGGTCCCAGGTGTCGAGCGAGGAGTTGACGGCCGAGAGGACCGCTTCGCCGAGGACGGCGGGGATCACCACGGGGCAGTTGAGGTGGCCCAGGTAGCGCGGGTGGTGGAAGTAGACGGCGTCGCGCAGATACACGTCCTCCAGCTCGTCCAGGACGGCGGAGGTGTCGCCCAGCGGCCGGTCGAGGTCGACCCGGTCGATGAGCGGGGCGATGTCCTCGACGCCCGCGCCCGTGAACGGGCGCCGGGTCGCGGCGAGTTTCGACGCCACCCGCTCGACTCCTTCGGTCACGGAGCGCCGGTAGCTCTCCGCCGTCGTGTCATTGAGCAGGTGCGAACGCATGAACTGTCCTCCCGGATCGGGGACTTCGTCGGGCCCTCCGGGCAGAAAGGAAGGGGGCGAGGACCGCGATCTGGAACTAAGGTTAGCCTAACCTAAGTTCGATCTCAACAGGCCCTCGCCCCCCTTGAGGCGGGTGCGGCGCCCTGAGGCCCGGCCTCCGTCTGCGGGTGAGTGGGTGGCTGGTCGCGCAGTTCCCCGCGCCCCTAAA
Organism: Streptomyces sp. NPDC005878; assembly: GCF_040629815.1. NCBI lineage: Bacteria > Bacillati > Actinomycetota > Actinomycetes > Kitasatosporales > Streptomycetaceae > Streptomyces > Streptomyces sp. NPDC005878. Next base: position 171,333 of record NZ_JBEXWK010000012.1, on the reverse strand, counting down.
AGCTTGTGGCTGAGCAGAGTTCCCCGGCTGCGGCGGACCCCCTAGGGGCGCGGGGAACTGCGCGACCAGCCCACCACCGGCCCGCAGCCGTGCAACCGGCCTACGCGGCCTCTTCCTCGCGCAGCTGGTCCTCCGAGCGCCCCTGCCGCCAGTAACCGACGAACGTGACGTTCCTGCGGTCGATGTGACGCTCATTCACGAAGTGCCGCCGCAGCTCCCGCATGGTGGAGGCCTCCCCGGCGATCCATACGTACGGGTCGAGCCCCGGCAGGACCGGCTCCGTCCGCACCGCGTCCAGGACGGAGGGCGCGCCCTCCTCCTTCACCAGCCAGGTGATCTCGGCGTCGGCGGCCGTCGGCAGCGCCATCCGGTCCCCGCTGAACGGCACTTCGAGCCACACCCGCGCGGGCGTGCCGGCCGGCAGCCACTCCAGGATCGCGGAGACGGCCGGCAGCGCGGTCTCGTCGCCCCACAGCACCACCCCGTCCGTCCCCGCCGGGGGCCGGAAGCGCACCGCCGTGTTGTCGGCGACCGCCGGACCGAGGACCGCCACACGGTCCCCGGGCTCGGCGCGCGCGGCCCAGCGGCACGCCGGGCCGCCGTCCTCGTGGAGCGCGAAGTCGATGTCGACCTCGTCGGGGTCGCGGCGCTGGGCGCGCAGGGTGTACGAGCGCATCACCGCCCGTACCCCGTCGGGCAGCGCCCGGTACTCCGCGAACCACGTCTGCGGGTCCTGGGTGAGCGGCAGGACGGGCGCGTCCTGGCCCGGGTGCGGCAGGAAGAGCGAGAGGCTCTGGTCCCGGCCGCCGCCCTCGAAGTACGCCAACTGCTCGCCGCCGAAGGTGATCCGCACCAGCGACGGGCCGAGCCGCCGGGTCCGTACCACGCTCAGATCGAAGAGACGGAAGGGGACGGTAGCGGTCTCGGCTGTCAGCGTCATGGTCAGGCAACCTTCTTCGCGGTCTCGATGGCCTGGGCGAGGGTTTCGAGGATCGGCGCGCACTTGGCGTACGAGTAGATCGGCTCGGTGGTGCGCGGGGTGATCTGGCCGGCCTTGACGGCGGGCAGGCCGGCCCAGGTCGGCTTGGACTTCAGGGCGTCGGGCTGGAGGGCCGTGGAGCGGTTGTCCATCATGATCACGTCGGCCTTGTACTTGCCGACGTTCTCCCAGCTGAGCTCCTCGAAGAAGCCCTGGGCGTTGACCTTGGGCTCGACGAACTTCACGCCCAGCTCCTGGAAGTAGGCGGTGTCGGCGGAGGTCTTGGGCGCCGAGACGTAGAACAGGTCGGCGCTGGCGGAGCCGATCATCACCGTGACGTTGGGGTTGGCCTTGGTGGCGGCCTTCAGCCGGGCGGCGGCCTTCTCGAACCGGGCCTTGGCCTCGGTGACCTTGGCCGCCTTGAGGTCGGCGCCGAGGGAGGCGGCGAGGTCGGCACGGCGCTGGAGGGCGGCCGGCATGCTGAGCTGCGCGGCCCACAGGGCGACGCTCGGGGCGAGCTTGAGGATCTTGTCCTTGCTGTTGTCCGGCACGTACCAGAGAGCGTCCTTCTCCCACATGTCCGTGACGAGCAGCTCGGGCGCGAGGGCCGCGTACTTCTCGACGCTGAACTCGCCCCAGACGTTGCCGAGGATCTCGACCTTGTTGATGTCGAGGTCGCCCGCCTGGACGTCCGGCTTGCCGTCCTTGGTCTTCGTCGGGCCGAACACGGCCTTGACCTCGACGCCGTAGTCGTGGAGGGCGGCGGCGGTGCCGGTGAAGGCGACGATGGTCTTGGGGGTGGACTTCGTCTGCACGGTCTTGCCACGGTCGTCCTTGAAGGACCAGGGACCGGACTTGCCGGTGGCCTGCTGCTCGTCGCCCGTTTTCTTGTCGTCGTCGCCGTCCCCGCAGGCGGCCAGCGCGGCCCCGAGGCCGAGGGCGCCGCCGGCGGCCAGCAGGCCGCGACGGGAGAGGTGGGACGCTCGGGAAAAGGGCATGACGATCCGCTTTCGTACGTGCCGGGGTCGGCCTCTGGCAGTTCCTGGGTAGGTTAGCCTAACCTCACAAGGATCTGTAGAGGGGTCCCGGACGGGGCCGGGGCCCTATGGCCGCGCGGCCCCGAGGCCGAGGGCGCCGCCGGTGGCCGACAGTCGCGACGGGAGGGGTGGGACGCCCCCGAGCGCCCTACCGCCGCAGGGGCGCGTACGTGAAGCGGACTTTGTGGGACGCGGTGGGTTCGTAGAGGGTGCGGCAGGTGGTGCAGTGCCAGTGCCAGTGGTCGGCGGCGCCGGGGACGGTGGCGGAGGTGTCCTTCCACAGGGGCGGCCGCGTGGGGCAGGCGGGGCAGGTGGGTGGGGTCACGTTGCCCAGGGTGGGGGTGGGGGTGGGGTGCCGGGGGGTGTACGCGCCGGGTCCACCCCTTCGGGGGATCGGGGTGCGGCGGGGGTGGCTTGAGGCATCTCCCGGGGGCGAGCCCCCGGGTCCCCTGGACGGGCCCGCGCCCCGCTACCGCGCGGGAGCGACCCTGCGGCCCGGTGGTGGGTTGCTCGCGCAGTTCCCCGCAGTTCCCCGCGCCCGCTAGTCACCCTTTGTCTGCGGCCCGGTGGTGGGTTGCTCGCGCAGTTCCCCGCGCCCCTAACCCCCCGTTTGTCTGCGGCCCGGTGGTGGGCTCGTCGCACAGTTCCCCGCGCCCCTAAAGGCCCAGGGGCGCGGGGAACTGCGCGCTCGGCCACAGACGGTCCGCAGACGAACTCCCCGGCCTGCCCCGCAGGCGCCTCCCGGGCCGAGCCCAATCCCCCAAGGGGCGCGGGGAACTGCGCGACAAGCCCCCACCGGACCCGCAGACGAACCCCGGACCGAGAAGCGACCCGCAGGCGAACCCCGGACCGAGAAGCGACCCGCAGGGGAACCCCGGGACCAGGAAGCGACCCGCAGGGGAACCCCCGGCCGGGGAGGGGCCCGGAGGGCGAGCCGGGCACGGGGCGCGGGGAGGGGCAGCTGTTACGCCGGCATGCCCAACTCCCTCGCGATCAGCATCCGCTGCACCTCACTCGTCCCCTCCCCGATCTCCAGAATCTTCGAGTCCCGCCACATCCGGGCGACCGGATACTCGTTCATGAAGCCGTACCCGCCGTGGATCTGCGTCGCGTCCCGCGCGTTGTCGACCGCGACCGTCGACGAGTACAGCTTCGCCACCGCCGCCTCCTTCTTGAAGGACTCGCCCCGCACCAGACGGGACGCCGCGTCGCGCCACCCCACCCGGGCCATGTGCGCCCGCATCTCCATGTCCGCGATCTTGAACTGGATCGCCTGGTTGTCCCCGATGGGACGGCCGAAGGCGTGGCGCTCGCGCGCGTACTTCACCGACTCGTCGACGCAGCCCTGCGCCAGTCCCGTGGCCAGCGCGGAGATGGCGACGCGGCCCTCGTCGAGGATGCGCAGGAACTGCGCGTAGCCCCGGCCCTCCTCGCCCAGGAGGTTGGCCGCCGGGACGCGGACGTCCGCGAAGGACAGCTCGCGGGTGTCCGAGGCATTCCACCCCACCTTCGAGTACGGCGCGGCCACCGTGAAGCCCGGTGTGCCGGAGGGGACGATGATCGAGGAGATCAGCGGGCGTCCGTCGGGCTTGCGGCCGGTCACGGCCGTGACCGTCACCAGGCCCGTGACGTCCGTACCGGAGTTGGTGATGAAGCACTTGGTGCCGTTGATGACCCACTCGTCACCGTCGCGCACCGCCGTCGTCCGCGTGCCCCCCGCGTCCGAGCCGCAGTCGGGCTCGGTCAGGCCGAACGCGCCCAGCATCTCGCCGGAGCACAACTTCGGCAGCCACTCCCGCTTCTGCTCCTCCGTACCGAACCGGAACACCGGCATCGCCCCGAGGGAGACGCCCGCCTCCAGGGTGATGGCCACCGAGGAGTCGACCCGCGCCAGCTCCTCCAGGGCGATGCCCAGCGCCAGGTAGTCGCCGCCCATGCCCCCGTACTCCTCGGGGAAGGGCAGCCCGAACAGGCCCATACGGCCCATCTCGCGGACGATCTCGTACGGGAACTCGTGGCGCTCGTAGAAGTCGCCGATCTTGGGGGCGACGACGTCGTGCGCGAACTCCTCGACCGTACGGCGGAGTTCTTCGTGCTCGTCGGAGAGCCGGTGGTCAAGGGACATGGGGGTCACTCCTTGTGGGAGTCGGGGGAGAGGGCGCGGACGGTGCGGGACGGGCTCGGCCGTCCCAGCTGCTCGGCCATCCACACGCTGGTGGCGGTGAGCCGGCCGAGGTCGACCCCGGTGTCGATACCGAGGCCCTGGAGCATCCACACGAGGTCTTCGGTGGCGAGGTTTCCGGTGGCGGACTTGGCGTACGGGCAGCCGCCCAGGCCGCCCGCCGAGGCGTCGACCGTGGTGACGCCGTGCTGGAGGGCGGCGAGGGTGTTGGCGAGCGCCTGGCCGTAGGTGTCGTGGAAGTGCACCCCGATCGCGGAGGTGGCCACGCCCTCCTCGTTCAGCGCCGCCAGCAGGCTCCGGACGTGGGCCGGGGTCGCCACCCCGATCGTGTCCCCCAGGCTCAGCTCGTCGCAGCCCAGGTCCATGAGGGACTTCGCGGTGCGGACGACCTGCTGGACGGGGACGGCTCCCTCCCACGGGTCGCCGAAGCACATCGACAGATAGCCCCGGACATGGACCCGCCGCTCCTTCGCGCGGGCCACGACCGGCGCGAACATCGCCAGCGACTCGTCCACCGTACGGTTGAGATTGGCCTTGGCGAAGGACTCCGTGGCGCTGGCGAAGACCGCGATCCGGTCGGCGCCGAGCGCGAGCGCCCGGTCCAGACCGCGCTCGTTGGGCACCAGGACCGGCAGCGCCACGCCTGCGATGTCCCCGACCATCGGGAACAGACGCTCGGCGTCGGCCAGTTGGGGCACCCACTTCGGGTGCACGAAGCTGGTCGCCTCGATGGTGGTCAGACCCGCGTCCGCGAGGCGGCGCACGAACTCGGCCTTGACCTCGGTGGGGACGACGGCCTTCTCGTTCTGGAGCCCGTCGCGGGCCCCGACCTCGTGGATGCGCACCGAGGCGGGCAGGTCCGGCGCCGGTACGACCATGGGGAGCGTCACTGGTCCTCCTCCTTGGGGGTCACCACGGCCAGGACCTGGTCCATGGCGACGGTCGAGCCGGGGGAGACGTCCAGCTCGGTGACGGTGCCGGCGTGCGGGGCGGAGATGACGTGCTCCATCTTCATCGCCTCGACCACCAGCAGGCTCTGGCCCGCCGCGACCTCGTCCCCGACAGCCACCTTGACGACGGTGACGGTGCCTGGCATCGGCGCGGCCAGGGTGTCCGCGCCGCCGCGCGCGGCGCCGCCGAGGCTCGCCGCGACCGGGTCGTGGTCCAGCACGTGCCAGCTGTCCCCGTCCCGCCCGAGCCAGGTCCCCTCCGGGGAGGCGGCGGTGGTGAAGGTGTGGGTGACGCCGTCGAGCTCCACCGAGACCTGGCCGGGGGAGACCCGCCCGGCGGCCGTGCCGCGCACCGTGTGAGTAACGGGTTCGAGTCCCGGTACTCGGAACGGGAAGGACAGGGGCGCCGGTTCGCCGCCCATGCGCCAGCCGCTCGGCACCGCGAACGGGTCCCGCCACGCGCCCGTGGCGGGCGGCCGCAACCCCTCCTGCCGCACCAGCGCCGCCGCCGCGTACACCTCGTCCGGGACACCGTCCGGGACCAGGGTGTCGGCCTCGCGCTCGACCAGGCCCGTGTCGAGGTCGCCCGCGACCACGGCCGGATGGGCGAGCAGCCGGCGCAGGAATCCCGCGTTGGTGGGCACGCCCAGGGTGACCGTGTCGGCCAGCGCGGCACGCAGCCGGCGCAGCGCGGTGGCGCGGTCCGGTCCGTACGCGATGACCTTGGAGAGCATCGGGTCGTAGAGGCTGCCGACCTCCGTGCCCTCGCTCAGGCCGGAGTCCGTGCGCACCCCGTCACTCTGGGGCTCGCGCAGCGCCAGGACCGTGCCCCCCGAGGGCAGGAAGCCACGGGAGGGGTCCTCGGCGCAGACGCGGGCCTCGACGGCGTGGCCGGTCAGGGTGATGTCCCGCTGCCCGAACGGCAAGGGTTCGCCCGAGGCGACCCGCACCTGCCACTCCACCAGGTCGAGGCCCGTGATCAGCTCGGTGACCGGGTGCTCGACCTGGAGGCGGGTGTTCATCTCCATGAAGTAGTACGAGGAGGGGTCGCTGCCCGGGACGATGAACTCGACCGTGCCCGCGCCCGCGTAGCCACAGGAGCGGGCGGCCTGGACCGCCGCCTCGCCCATGGCGGCCCGGGTCTCCTCGTCGAGCAGGACCGAGGGTGCCTCCTCGATGATCTTCTGGTGGCGGCGCTGGAGGGAGCACTCGCGCTCGCCGAGGTGCACCACGTTGCCGTGGCCGTCCGCGAGGACCTGGATCTCGATGTGGCGGGGGCGGTCGATCCACCGCTCCACCAGGAGCGTGTCGTCGCCGAAGGAGGCGCGGGCCTCGCGCCGGGCGGCCGCGATCTCGTCGGCGAGCGCCGCCTCCTCGCGGACCAGCCGCATGCCCTTGCCGCCGCCGCCCGCGCTGGGCTTCAGCAGTACCGGCATGCCGATCTCGCGGGCCGCGTCGGCCAGTTGGCCGTCGGTGAGACCGCTGCCGGAGGAGCCGGGCACGACCGGGACGCCGGCCGCCTTCACGGTCTCCTTGGCGCGGATCTTGTCGCCCATCAGCGCGATGGCGTCCGCCGGGGGGCCGATGAAGACCAGGCCGGCCTCGGCGCACGCGCGGGCGAAGGCCGCGTTCTCGGCGAGGAAGCCGTAGCCCGGGTGGACGGCCTGGGCGCCGCTCTTCGCGGCCGCCTCCAGGAGGCGGTCGACGCGGAGGTAGCTCTCGGAGGCCGCGGCCGGGCCGATCCGCACGGCCGTGTCGGCCTCGCGTACATGGCGGGCGTCCGCGTCCGCGTCGCTGAACACCGCGACCGAGCGCACCCCGAGGGCGCGCAGGGTGCGGATGACGCGGACGGCGATCTCGCCCCGGTTGGCGACGAGGACTGTGTCGAACATCGTCATGGTCCGCCTCACATCCGGAAGACGCCGAAGCCGGGCGCCGAGTAGTCCCGCTGGGGGAGGGGGGCGTTGGCACAGGCCGTCAGGGCGAGCCCGAGGACCTGGCGGGTCTCCATCGGGTCGATCACCCCGTCGTCCCACAGCCGGGCCGACGCGTAGTAGGCGTTGCCCTGCTGTTCGTACTGCGCGCGGATGGGGTCCTTGAAGGACTCCTCGTCCTCGGCGGCCCAGGACTCGCCGCGCGCCTCCAGCTGGTCGCGCTTGACGGTGGCGAGCACCGAGGCGGCCTGCTCGCCGCCCATCACCGAGATCTTGGCGTTGGGCCACATCCACAGGAAGCGCGGCGAGTAGGCCCGGCCGCACATCGAGTAGTTCCCCGCCCCGTACGACCCGCCGACCACCACCGTCAGCTTGGGGACGCGGGTGCAGGCGACGGCGGTGACCATCTTGGCGCCGTGCTTGGCGATGCCTCCCGCCTCGTAGTCCCGGCCGACCATGAAGCCCGAGATGTTCTGGAGGAAGACCAGCGGGATGCCGCGCTGGTCGCACAGCTCGATGAAGTGGGCGCCCTTCTGGGCGGACTCGGAGAACAGGATGCCGTTGTTGGCGACGATGCCGACCGGGTGGCCGTGGATCCGGGCGAACCCGGTCACCAGCGTCTGCCCGAACTCGGACTTGAACTCCTGGAAGCGCGAGCCGTCGACCACGCGCGCGATGACCTCGCGGACGTCGTACGGCGTGCGCGAGTCGACCGGGACCGCCCCGTACAGCCCGAAGGGGTCGACCTTCGGCTCCTCCACCGGCTCCACGCTCCAGGGGAGCTCCCCGCGCGCGGGGAGGGTGGCCACGATGGTGCGCACGATGCGCAGCGCGTGCGCGTCGTCCTCGGCGAGGTGGTCGGTGACGCCGGAGGTGCGCGAGTGGACCTCGCCGCCGCCGAGCTCCTCGGCGGTGACGACCTCGCCGGTGGCGGCCTTCACCAGCGGCGGGCCGCCGAGGAAGATCGTGCCCTGGTTGCGGACGATCACGGCCTCGTCGCTCATCGCCGGGACGTAGGCCCCGCCGGCCGTGCAGGAGCCGAGGACCGCCGCGATCTGCGGGATCCCGGCGCCGGACATCCGGGCCTGGTTGTAGAAGATTCGCCCGAAGTGGTCCCGGTCGGGGAAGACCTCGTCCTGCATCGGCAGGAAGGCGCCGCCGGAGTCCACCAGGTACAGACACGGCAGCCGGTTCTCCAGGGCCACCTCCTGGGCGCGCAGGTGCTTCTTGACGGTCATCGGGTAGTACGTGCCGCCCTTGACCGTGGCGTCGTTGGCCACGATCACGCACTCGCGGCCGCTGACCCGCCCGATTCCGGCGATCACCCCGGCGGCGGGGGCCTGGTCCCCGTACATCCCGTCGGCCGCGAGCGGTGCCAGCTCCAGGAAGGGCGAGCCGGGGTCGAGCAGGGTGTCGACCCGGTCGCGCGGCAGCAGCTTGCCGCGCGCGACATGACGCTCGCGGGCCCGCTCGCCGCCGCCGAGACGAGCCGCGGCCAGTCTGGCGCGCAGCTCCTCGCCGAGGGCGCGGTGCGCCTCCTCGTTGGCCCGCCATGCCTCGGACGCGGGATCGGCCGCGCTCCCAAGGACCGGTGCCTGCTGCATCGTGTCGAGCCCCCTTGCCCGTACGAAGTCTCCGGCGGAGCCGTCACGCGGAGTCCTCCGGTGAGATCCCCGGCCGGATGTTAATGACCGTTAACTCATTTCCACCAGGTTAACGAGCGCTAACCGCGTTGTCTAGAATGAATTCCCATGAGCACCCGGACCGATGCCCCCACCCGCCGCGAGCAGATCCTGCGCGAGGCCGCGCGCCTCTTCGCCGAGCGCGGCTTCCACGGCGTGGGCGTCGACGAGATAGGCGCGGCCGTCGGTATCAGCGGCCCCGGCCTCTACCGGCACTTCGCCGGCAAGGACGCGATGCTGGCGGAGCTGCTGGTCGGGATCAGCGGCCGGCTCTACGACGGCGGGCGCAAGCGGGTGGCCGCCGCGGACGGGGGCCCCGAGGCGGTCCTCGGCTCGCTCATCGACGGCCACATCGACTTCGCCCTCGACGACCGGGCGCTCATCACCCTCCACGACCGGGAGCTGGACCGGCTGCGCGACAGCGACCGCAAGCTGGTGCGCCAGCTCCAGCGGCAGTACGTGGAGCTGTGGGTCGCGGTCGTCCGCGAGCTGTACCCGCACGGCTCCGAGGCCGAGGTCCGCGCCGCCGTCCACGCGGTCTTCGGCCTGCTCAACTCGACCCCGCACCTCGGCTCGTACGGGGCGGGGCTGCCGGGGCGCGCCGCCACCGAGGCGCTGCTGCGGCGCCTGGCGCACGGGGCGTTCGCGGCGCTCGCCAACTGAGCGCCCACGCGCGCGTGACGGGCGCGCGGCGGTCGCGCGACGGATGCGCGGCGGATGCTCGGGGGCGCCTGCGGCCGTACGTCCACTGCGCGGACGACGGCGCCCGGCTCCGCGCGCGGGGGCAGAATGGGCGCATGCCGATACCCAGCCGTGCCGCTCTCGTCGACCACCTCGTCCGCACCCGTATCGCCGGAGACGTCGCCACCCCCCGCGACAACAACCTCTCCCACTACCGCAAGCTCGCCAACGGCGACCGCCACTACTGGCTGGGCCTGGAACTGGGCGAGCGCTGGAGCGACGAGCAGGACGTGCTCGCCGTGATGGCCGAGCGCTGCGGCGTCGTCGACGACCCCGGGCACCGCACCGGCCAGGACACCATCGACCCGGAGCTGACGGTCGACGCGCTGGAGCGGATGGCGGCCCGGCTGCGGAAGGCCGTGGCCGGCAAGCAGCGGGTGCTCTTCGCCACCGGCCACCCCGGCGCGCTGATCGACGTGCACAGCAGGACCGCGTCGGCGCTGCGCGCCGCGGGATGCGAGATCGTGCGGATCCCGGACGGGGTGACGGCCGACGAGGGCTGTGTGGTGCAGTTCGCGGACGTCGCGCTGTACGAGCGGGGCGCGTCCCTGTGGCACACGCACTCGCCCGCGCCCATGGCGGCCATCCTGGACGCGCTGGAGCGCGCGGGGCGGGCGCTGCCGGACCTGGTCGTCGCGGACCACGGCTGGGCCGGGTGCGCCGCCCAGCGCGGGATCGACGCGGTGGGGTACGCCGACTGCAACGACCCCGCGCTGTTCCTGGCGGAGGCGGAGGGGACGCTCCAGGTCGCCGTGCCGCTGGACGACCACGTGGTCGACCCCCGGTTCTACGAGCCGATGACCGAGTACCTGCTGGGCGCGGCCGAGCTGGTCTGAGGCGGCGCCGCGGGGCCGGGGCCGCGGGGCCGGAGCCGTCGCGGGCTCCCGGGCCTACCGCGGGACCCTGACCACGCCCTCCTGGACCACCGTCACCGCCAGGCGGCCGTCCTGGGTGTAGATGCGGGCCTGGCCCAGGCCCCGGCCCGCCGAGGCCGACGGGGACTCCTGGTCGTACAGGAGCCACTCGTCGGCCCGGAACGGGCGGTGGAACCACATCGCGTGGTCCAGGGACGCGCCCACCACGTCCCCGACCGCCCAGCCGCCCCGGCCGTGCGCGAGCAGCACCGAGTCGAGCAGCGTCATGTCGGAGACGTAGGTGGCGAGCGCGATGTGCAGCAGGGGGTCGTCCGCGAGCTTGCCGTTCGTACGGAACCAGACCTGCGAGCGCGGCTCGCGCGGGGTGCCGGCGCTGGCCCACGGCGGCGCGTCCGCGTAGCGCAGGTCGACGGCCGCGCGCGCCTCGATCAGGCGCTCGGCGACGTCCGCGGGCAGATGGCGCGGCAGCGTCTCGGCCGCGGTCGGCAGCGACTCCGGGTCCGGCGCGGGCGGCATGTCCGCCTGGTGCTCAAGCCCCTCCTCGTACGTCTGGAAGGACGCCGAGAGGTGGAAGATCGGCTGACCGTGCTGGACCGCGACGACCCTGCGGGTGGTGAAGGAGCGGCCGTCGCGGATGCGGTCGACCAGATAGACGATCGGCGCGCCCGGGTCCCCGGCGCGCAGGAAGTACGCGTGCAGGGAGTGCGGCGTCGGGGTCTCCCCCGCTCGCGCGGAGCCGGGAGGGGAGGCGGGGACGGTGCGGCCCGCGGCGACCAGCGCCTGGGCCGCGACCTGTCCGCCGAAGACGCGCGGGACGAGCGCCGAGCGGGAGCGGCCCCGGAAGTAGTCCTGCTCGATCTGCTCCAGGTCGAGCAGATCGAGCAGGGCATCCAGAGCCTCGGTCACAGACCCATGTCCTTGGCGATGATCGACTTCATGATCTCGCTGGTGCCGCCGTAGATGCGGTTGACGCGGTTGTCGGCGTACAGACGGGCGATCGGGTACTCGTTCATGAAGCCGTAGCCGCCGTGCAGCTGGAGGCAGCGGTCGATGACGCGGTGGGCGACCTCGGTGCAGAACAGCTTGGCGGAGGCGGCCTCGGCCGGGGTCAGCTCGCCCGCGTCGAGGGCTTCCAGGGCGCGGTCGGCGACCGCCTCGGCTGCGTCCACCTCGGCCTGGCAGGCGGCCAGTTCGAACTTGGTGTTCTGGAAGTGCGCGACGGGCTTGCCGAAGACGGTGCGCTCCTGGACGTACTGCTTGGCGAACCGGACGGCGGCCTTGGCCTGCGCGTAGGCGCCGAAGGCGATGCCCCAGCGCTCGGAGGCGAGGTTGTGGCCGAGGTAGTAGAAGCCCTTGTTCTCCTCGCCGAGGAGGTCCTCGACGGGGACCTTCACGTCGACGAACGCCAGCTCCGCGGTGTCGGAGGTGCGCAGGCCGAGCTTGTCGAGCTTGCGGCCGACGGAGTAGCCCTCGGACTTGGTGTCGACGGCGAACAGCGAGATGCCGTGGCGGCGGTCCTCGGCGGTGGGCGCGGCGGTGCGGGCGCAGACGATCACGCGGTCGGCGTGGACGCCGCCGGTGATGAAGGTCTTGGCGCCGTTGAGGACGTAGTGCGAGCCGTCCTCGGAGAGCTTCGCGGTGGTCTTCATGCCCGCGAGGTCGGAGCCGGTGCCCGGCTCGGTCATCGCCAGCGCCCACATCTCCTCACCCGAGACGAACTTGGGCAGGAAGCGCTTCTTCTGCTCGTCGCTGGCGAGCATCTTGATGTACGGCAGGCCCAGCAGCACGTGCACACCGGAGCCGCCGAACTGGACGCCCGCGCGGGCCGTCTCCTCGTACATGACGGCCTCGAACTTGTACGAGTCGATGCCGGCGCCGCCGAACTCCTCGTCGACGCGGATGCCGAAGACGCCGAGCTCGGCGAGCTTGTAGTAGAAGTCGCGCGGCGCCTGGCCGGCGGCGAACCACTCGTCGTAGACCGGGACGACCTCGGCCTCGATGAAGGCCCGGATGGTGTCCCGGAACGCCTCGTGGTCCTCGTTGAATACGGTGCGGCGCACGGACGCTCTCCTTCTGACGGTGGCGGCGGCTTGGCTAAGCGCTTGCTCAGAGCTGGAAAGACGAAGTTACCCGGCGGTCACTCGCACTGTCCAGAGTGAGGCTCAGCACGTCCCGGCGCACTCCGGAGCGCGAGCCACAGCTCCGTACGGACGTCCATGTCGTCCAGGTCCGCGTCCAGCAGCGCCGCGCACCGGGCCACGCGCTGGCGCACGGTGTTGCGGTGCACGCCCAGGGCCGCGGCCGTCCGGTCCCAGCTGCCGTGGAGCGAGAGCCAGGTGTGCAGGGTCGTCACCAGCGGCTCGGTGAGCGGGGCGAGCAGTGCGCGGGCGTGGGCGGCGGCCTCCTCCGGGTCCATCAGCGAGGCGTAGCCGCCGGTGCGGTGGCGCGCCAGCGCCGACCGGGCGGCCTCGGCCCGGCGCAGGGCCCGCGCCGCCTGGGCGTCGGCCGCGGCCAGCTCCCCGGGGGCGGCGGGCGCGCTCACCCCCAGCGTCCAGCCGGGGCGCGCGGCGACCTCCCGCCCTCCGGGGACGAGCACGCGCGCGTAGCCGTCGCCCGCCTCCACCAGCGGGCTGCCGAGGTCGGGCGGATCGCCCTCCCCGCGCGCGTGGACGACGGTCCAGGGCGCCTCGCCGAGCAGCGGCGCGACCTCGGCCGGGGCCTCGCCGAGCAGCAGCCGCACCAGCGCGGCCGACCGCGCCGACTCGCCCGCGCCCTGCCGGTCCGCGGTGAGCAGGGAGAGCAGCACGGAGGCGACCCCGGCGACGGTGTGGTCGCCCGCCTCGCGCTTGTCGGCCGCGGTGGCGAGCACCAGCCGCCGCGGTCCGGTCAGGGCGTACGCGGCGAGGTGCGGGCCCGCGCCGGTGTCGGTGGCGGACGCGGGGGAGCCGGGGGTGCCCGGGGCCACCACCGCCGCCAGCCGGCGCAGCGCCGCCGCCGCGCCCGGGGACGGCTCCGGGCCGGCCGCGCGCAGGACGTCGCCCCCGGGGCCGAGGAGCCCCGCCCAGCCGCCGAGCCGGACCGCGAGCTGGTGCAGGACCGCCGGGACCGGGTCCGGGCGGGCCGCCGCCGCGGCGAGCCCCTGCTGGGCCCGGGCGACCCGGCGCAGCTCGTGGTGGCGGGCCCGGGTCATCAGGCCCCACACCGCGCGGGCCACCGCGGTGAACGTGGTGGCCGGCGGCACTTCGAGCAGCGGCAGCCTGTGCCGTTCGCAGGCGTCCACCAGCGCCGCGGGGACCGTGTCGTACACCGGGGTGACGCCGAAGCCGAGCGCCGCCGCGCCCGCCTCGGCGACCCGGGCCGCGTACCGCTGCGGGTCGGTGAGCTGTACGCCCGCGGTCAGCAGCAGCTCCCCGCCCAGCAGGTACGGATACGGGTCGGCCATCTCCGAGGTGTGCACCCAGTGCACATCGGCCTCCGGCGGCCCCGCGATCCGCCGCAGGCCCAGGTCGGCGCGGGTCAGCAGGGCCGAGAGCGGGACGGGAGTGGTGGGAGGGACGGAGGTGTCCGCCATGGTGGATGATCCCTCCATCATCGGCGTCGGGAGTGGAGGAAACGTACACTTCAGTGTCGGTGTCCGGCGACCTATCGTCGTGGTGAACCGCATGAACCGTGTGAAGTGCGCGAACAGCGCAGAACGCACGAATCGCCGAAACGAAGGGCCCCTTCCCATGAGCAGCAACGAAACGCCGCGCGGTCCGATCGACTCGTCCCGCGTCCCGCGGTACGCCGGTCCCGCGACCTTCGCCCGGCTGCCCCGTCTCGACGAGGTCGGCACCGCCGACGTCGCCGTGGTCGGCGTGCCCTTCGACAGCGGTGTCTCCTACCGGCCCGGCGCCCGCTTCGGCGGCAACGCCATCCGCGAGGCCTCCCGTCTGCTGCGCCCGTACAACCCGGCCCAGGACGCCTCGCCCTTCGCGCTCGCCCAGGTCGCGGACGGCGGCGACATCGCGGTGAACCCGTTCAACATCAACGAGGCCGTGGACACCATCGAGGCCGCCGCCGACGACCTGCTCGGCACCGGCGCCCGCCTGATGACGCTCGGCGGCGACCACACGATCGCGCTGCCCCTGCTGAGGAGCGTCGCCAAGAAGCACGGCCCGGTCGCGCTGCTCCACTTCGACGCGCACCTGGACACCTGGGACACCTACTTCGGCGCCGAGTACACCCACGGCACCCCGTTCCGCCGCGCGGTCGAGGAGGGCATCCTCGACACCGAGGCGCTCTCCCACGTCGGCACCCGCGGCCCGCTCTACGGCAAGCAGGACCTCACCGACGACGAGAAGATGGGCTTCGGCATCGTCACCTCGGCCGACGTCTACCGCCGAGGCGCCGACGAGGTCGCCGACCAGCTGCGCCAGCGCATCGGCGACCGCCCGCTCTACATCTCCATCGACATCGACTGCCTCGACCCGGCGCACGCCCCCGGCACCGGCACCCCGGAGGCGGGCGGCATGACCTCCCGCGAGCTCCTGGAGATCCTGCGCGGCCTGGCCTCCTGCAACCTGGTCTCGGCCGACGTCGTCGAGGTCGCCCCGGCGTACGACCACGCCGAGATCACCTCGGTCGCGGCCTCGCACACCGCGTACGAGCTCACGACGATCATGTCCCGGCAGATCGCGGCGGGCCGCGCAGGGGGCGCGGGACAGACCGGCAAGTGACGTATCCGCGTCGCCGGGCGGCCGCCGTGCCGGCCGCCCGGCGACGGGCCCCGCTCCCGGAAGAGGACGCGCAGTGACCCACGACCACCACGACCCGGTGCTCCGGCCCACCCCGCGGCAGCGGGAGGCGGCGCTGAACGCGCCGCCCGGCCGCACCGGCGGCGACCTCGTCGTCGAGACCCTCCGGGGGCTCGGCGCCACCGCCGTCTTCGGCCTCCCCGGTCAGCACGCGCTCGCTCTCTTCGACGCCGTGGGCCGCTCCGACCTGCGCCTGATCGGGCTGCGGACGGAGAGCAACGCGGGCTTCGCCGCCGACGCCTACGGGCGGATCACCGGCGAGGCGGCTCCGCTGCTGCTCTCCACCGGTCCCGGCGCCCTCGCCTCGCTGCCCGCCCTACAAGAGGCCGCCGCCGCCAGCGCCCCCGTGGTCGCCATCTCCAGTCAGGTCCCCACCGCGGGCCTGGGCGGGGGCCGCCGCGGCCATCTGCACGAGCTGCGCGACCAGAAGGCGTCCTTCCGGGACGTGGTGAAGTCCGTGCACCCCGTCCGCAGCCCGTCCCAGATCCCCTCGGCCCTCGCCGCCGCCTGGGAGTCGGCGCTGACCGCCCCGCACGGGCCGGTCTGGGTGGAGATCCCCGAGGACGTCCTCCTCGCCGAGACCGTGCTCCCCGAGGTCACGGGCATCGACGCGACCCCGCGCGAGCTCGCGCCGCGCCCGGAGCTGACCGCCCTCGCGGCCCACTGGCTGGAGACCGCCGTCCGGCCCGTGATCATCGCGGGCGGCGGAGTCGTCCGGTCGGACGCGGCCGGTAAGCTCCGCCGGCTCGCCGAGCGTCTGAACGCCCCCGTCGTCACCACCTTCGGCGGCAAGGGCGCCTTCCCCTGGAACCACCCGCTGTCGCTCCAGTCCTGGCTGGAGGACCGGCACATGACCGACTTCCTGGAGGACGCCGACGTCCTCCTCGTCGTCGGCTCGGGCCTGGGCGAGCTGTCCTCGAACTACCACACGTTCCTCCCCGGCGGCCGGGTCGTCCAGATCGAGGCCGACCTCGGGAAGCTGGAGTCCAACCACCCCGCCCTCGGTATCCACGCCGACGCCCGGCTCGCCCTCCAGGCCCTGCTGGAGACCGTCGGCGAGCGCCCCGACCCGTACGCCCCGGCCCGGGTACGGCTCGTCCTCGACGAGATCGGGGCCCGCCTGGCCGGGCAGGACCTGGAGCTGGAGCAGTCCCTGCTCGCCTCGATCCGCTCCGCGCTGCCGCCCCGCTCCCCGTCGTTCTGGGACATGACGGTCCTCGGCTACTGGGCCTGGTCCGCCTTCGACGCCGGGCACCCGGGCCTCATGCACTCCGCCCAGGGCGCGGGCGGCCTCGGCTACGCCTTCCCCGCCGCCCTCGGCGCGGCCGTCGCCGAGCCGGGCACCCCCGTCCTCGCGGTCTCCGGCGACGGCGGCGCCATGTACTCGCTCGCCGAACTGGCCACCGCCCGTCAGCACGGCCTGGACGTCACCTGGCTCGTCGTCGACGACGGCGGCTACGGCATCCTGCGCGCCTATATGAACGACGCCTTCGGCGCCGCCACCGGTACCGAGCTGACCGGCCCCGACTTCGTGGCCCTGGCCGAGTCCTTCGGCGTACCGGCCGTCCGCACCACGCCGCAGGGCCTGGCCGGGGACCTCGGCAAGGCCCTGGCCGCGCCCGGTCCCTCGGTCGTGGTGCTCCCCGCCGCTCCGCGCATGTTCGCCCCGACCCACCGCTGACGACTCCTTCCGCCGCGCACCTGTCCGGTATGGGGCGATAGACGGCCGCCGGTGACAGAGCTGTGACAGAGTTCGGCGCCGTCGCCGGGCAACTATCCCGTCCTCGACGAGTCATCTCAGGTGGGCGCACCACGGGGGTGCGCCCACCTGACGATCTCCAGGGGACGGAATCGCTTTGCCCAGACACCTCCTCACCTCCCGCATATCCCGCCGGGCGCGCCGCGGCGCGCTCTCGGTGGCCGTCGCCGCGGGCGTGCTCGCGCCGGTGGCCCTCACCGCGACGCCGGCCGCCGCCGCGCCGACGGTGAGCTGCACCTCCGCCAAGGCCGGTCTCGCGGCCAAGCTGTCCAAGGACATCACCTCCGCGCTCAGCGGCCGCGCGTCGCTGACGGCCGTGGCGCTGTACGACCGCTCGACCGGCACCAAGTGCGAGCTGCGCGCGACCGACACCTTCGACTCCGCGAGCGTGGTCAAGGCCACCGTGCTGGCGACGCTGCTGTGGGACGCCGGCAACCACCACCGCTCGCTCACCTCGAACGAGCGCGCCCTGGCCACGAAGATGATCACCGAGTCGGACAACGACTCCACGACCGCGCTGTGGAAGCAGCTCGGCACCTCCAAGGTGTCGGCGTTCCTCAAGGCCGCCGGGATGACCCAGACGACCCCGGGCTCCGACGGCTACTGGGGCCTGACCCGGATCAGCGCCCGCGACCAGGCCAAGCTGCTCGCGCTGCTGACCTCCCGCAACTCGGTGCTCAGCGACGACGCCCGGGAGTACGAGCTGGGCCTGATGAACCGCGTCCGCTCGGACCAGCGCTGGGGCACCCCCGCGGGTGTCCAGGGCGGGACGACCGTGCACGTGAAGAACGGCTGGCTGCCGCGCGCCACGCACGGCTGGCGGGTGCACAGCATCGGTGCCTTCACCGACGGTGGCCACGACTACGGCCTGGCCGTCCTCACCGAGGACAACAGTTCGATGAGCCAGGGCATCAGCACCATCGAGGCCGTCGCGCGCGCCGTCCACGCGGACCTCGGCCGCCCGGCCGAGGGCGGCAGGCCCTGGCACCCGCCGAAGCGGCCCTCGGTGGCGAGCGAGGCCATCCCGCCGGTGCCGGAGGCCCCCGCGGGCCGCGACCTCGTCTCGGTCGTCCCGAGCCGCTGACGCGCCCGTACGCCGCACCACAAAACCCGCCGCGGGTCCTAGGACCCGCGGCGGGTTTTGTGTCGCCGACCGTTGCGGCGGGATGAAATCCGCCGGTGACGGCGTTGGTGCGTTGCGGTGGACCGGACGGTCGGGCGTACTTACGGGAGGCAACCAGTGGCGGCGGCAGAGCAGGGGTGGGCACGACGGCTCACCGGGTACGCCTGGCGGTACCGGCGGGACGTCGTGCTGGCGCTCGGGTCGTCGCTCGGCGGCATGGCGGTGATGGCCCTGGTCCCGCTGGTCACCAAGGTGATCATCGACGACGTGATCGGGGCGCACACCCGGTCCCTGGCCGTGTGGACCGGCCTGCTGATAGCCGCGGCCGTGGTCGTGTACGTCCTGACGTACATCCGCCGCTACTACGGCGGCCGCCTCGCCCTCGACGTCCAGCACGACCTGCGGACCGAGATGTACGCGACGATCACCCGGCTCGACGGGCGGCGCCAGGACGAGCTCTCCACCGGCCAGGTCGTCGGCCGCGCCACCAGCGACCTCCAGCTCATCCAGGGCCTGCTCTTCATGCTGCCGATGACCATCGGCAACATCCTGCTCTTCGTGATCTCCCTGGCGGTCATGGCCTGGCTCTCACCGGTGCTCACGCTGGTGGCGCTGGCCGTGGCGCCCGCGCTGTGGTTCATCGCCAAGCACAGCCGCGACCGGCTCTTCCCGGCCACCTGGTACGCCCAGGGCCAGGCGGCGGCCGTCGCGGGCGTCGTGGACGGTGCCGTCTCCGGCGTCCGGGTGGTCAAGGGGTTCGGCCAGGAGGAGCAGGAGACCGGCAAGCTCCGCGAGGTCGGCCGCAGGCTCTTCGCGGGCCGGCTGCGCACGATCAAGCTGAACTCCCGCTACACCCCCGCCCTCCAGGCCGTCCCCGCGCTCGGCCAGGTCGCCATGCTGGCCCTCGGCGGCTGGCTGGCCACCCGGGGCGAGATCACCCTCGGCACCTTCGTCGCGTTCTCCACGTATCTGGCCCAGCTCGTCGGCCCGGTGCGGATGCTGGCCATGGTCCTCACCGTCGGCCAGCAGGCCCGGGCGGGCGTCGAGCGGGTCCTGGAGCTGATCGACACCGAGCCGTCGATCGCGGACGGCACCAAGGAGCTGCCCGCCGACGCGCCCGCCACGGTCGAGTTCGACGACGTGAGCTTCGCGTACGAGGACGGGCGCCCGGTCCTGGACGGCTTCTCCCTGGAGATCATGCCCGGGGAGACCGTCGCCGTGGTCGGCGCCTCCGGCTCGGGCAAGTCCACCGTCTCGCTGCTGCTGCCGCGCTTCTACGACGTGACCCACGGCGCGGTCCTGGTCGGCGGCCACGACGTGCGCGAGCTGACCCTGGCCTCGCTGCGCGCCGCCATCGGCCTGGTGCCGGAGGACAGCTTCCTCTTCTCCGACACCGTGCGCGCCAACATCGCGTACGGCAGGCCCGACGCCACCCAGGAGGAGATCGAGGCCGCCGCGCGCGCGGCCCAGGCGGACCGGTTCATCGCCGACCTGCCCGAGGGCTACGACACCACGGTCGGTGAGCACGGTCTGACGCTCTCCGGCGGCCAGCGCCAGCGCGTGGCGCTCGCCCGCGCGATCCTCACCGACCCGCGCCTGCTGGTCCTGGACGACGCCACCTCGGCCGTGGACGCGCGCGTGGAGCACGAGATCCACGAGGCCCTGAAGTCGGTGATGGCCGGGCGCACCACGCTGCTCATCGCCCACCGCCGCTCCACCCTCAACCTCGCCGACCGCATCGCCGTCCTCGACGAGGGCCGCCTGGCGGCGCTGGGCACCCATGAGGAGCTCCAGCGCGACTCGGCGCTCTACCGCCGTCTGCTGACCGACCCGGACGAGCTGGGCGCGGTCTCGCCCGGCCACGTCGTCGCGGCCGGGGCGGTGGAGGACCACACCGTACGGCAGGAGCTGGACGCCGAGTTCGACGCCGAGCGGGGCATCACGCCCCCGCTGTGGATCCGCGAGGACAAGCCGGTCGCGGCCGCGCCCGGCGGGATGCCCGCCACCCCCGAGCTGCTGGCCCAGGTCCAGGCGCTGCCCCCGGCCACCGACACCCCCGGCATCGACGAGGCCAGGGCCGTGCGGCCCGAGACGTCCTACGGGCTGCGCCGGCTGCTCAAGGGCTTCGGCCGGCCGCTCTGCGTCAGCCTGGCGCTGGTCGCCGTGGACGCGGGCATGTCGCTGCTGCTGCCGGTGCTGATCCGGCACGGCATCGACCAGGGCGTCACCAAGCTGGCGCTCGGCGCGGTGTGGGCGGCGGCGGGTCTGGCCCTGCTGACCGTGGTGATCCAGTGGGCCGCGCAGTTCGGCGAGACCCGGATGACCGGACGCACCGGCGAGCGCGTCCTCTACAGCCTCCGGCTGAAGATCTTCGCCCAGCTCCAGCGGCTGGGCCTGGACTACTACGAGCGCGAGCTGACCGGCCGGATCATGACCCGGATGACCACGGACGTGGACGCGCTGGCCACCTTCCTCCAGACCGGCCTGGTCACCGCCTTCGTCGCCGTCGTCACCTTCTTCGGCATCATGCTGGCGCTGCTGGTCATCGACCTCCAGCTGGCGCTCGTCGTGTTCGCCACGCTGCCCCCGCTGGTCCTGGGCACCTACTTCTTCCGCAAGCAGAGCGTGAAGGCGTACGAACTGGCCCGCGAGCGGGTCGCCGGGGTCAACGCCGACCTCCAGGAGTCGGTGAGCGGACTGCGGATCGTGCAGGCCTTCGGCCGCGAGCGCGACGGCGCCGCCCGCTTCACCGCCCGCAGCGCCGACTACCGCACGGCCCGTATCCGCGGCCAGTGGCTCATCTCGGTGTACTTCCCCTTCGTCCAGCTGCTGTCGTCGGTCGCCGCCGCCGCGGTGCTGATCGTGGGCGCCCACCGGGTCGACGCGGGCACCCTGACCACGGGCGCGCTCGTCGCCTACCTCCTCTACATCGACCTGTTCTTCGCCCCCGTCCAGCAGCTCTCGCAGGTCTTCGACGGCTACCAGCAGGCGGCCGTCTCCCTCAAGCGCATCCAGGAGCTGCTGCGCGAGCCGACCTCCACCACCGCGGCCGGCGAGCCGAGGGAAGTCCCCTCCCTGCGCGGCGACATCGCCTTCGAGGACGTCGACTTCCGGTACGGGGACGAGGAGGAGGCCCTGTCGGGCGTGAACCTGCGCATCCCGGCAGGGCAGACCGTCGCCTTCGTCGGCGAGACCGGCGCTGGCAAGTCCACGCTGGTCAAACTGGTCGCGCGGTTCTACGACCCCACCGGCGGCCGGGTCACCGCCGACGGCACCGACCTGCGCGACCTCGACCTCACCGCCTACCGCCACCGCCTCGGCGTCGTCCCGCAGGAGGCGTACCTGTTCGCCGGGACCGTCCGGGACGCCATCGCCTACGGGCGGCCCGACGCCACGGACGCCCAGGTGGAGGCCGCCGCCCGCGCGGTCGGCGCCCACGACATGATCGCCACGCTGGACGGCGGCTACCTCCACGAGGTGGCCGAGCGCGGCCGCAACCTCTCGGCCGGACAGCGCCAGCTGATCGCGCTGGCCCGCGCCGAACTCGTCGACCCGGACGTCCTGCTCCTCGACGAGGCCACCGCCGCCCTGGACCTGGCCACCGAGGCCCAGGTCAACCAGGCCACCGACCGGCTCACCGGCCGCCGCACCACGCTGGTGGTCGCCCACCGCCTCACCACGGCCGCCCGCGCGGACCGGGTCGTGGTGATGGACCACGGCCGGGTCGTCGAGGACGGCACCCACGACGAACTCCTCGCCCGGGACGGGCGCTACGCGAGCCTGTGGCGCACCTTCATCGGCGAGGACGAGCCCGCGGCGGTATGAGCGTCTGAGTACGCGCACACAGACGAATGAGTACCGGGGACGGTCCGCGCGGCGGGCCGTCCCCGGTTGGATCGGGGCATGACCACGAAGACCGCGTTCACGCCCGCCCCCGTCCCGAGGAACTCCCGGACCCGGATGCGTACGGCCGCCGTGCTCTCGGCGTTCGGGATGATCCCGGCCGTCGTCCTGGTCGGACTGGCCGTGGCCGGCTCCGAGCGCTTCTCCCGGTGTCTGACCTACGGCGACTACTACACGGACTGCGCCTCCCACGGGGCGAGCGCCACGCAGATGAGCTGGGCCCTGTGGGCGGCCGGTCTCGCCTTCGTCTTCGTCCTGGCCGTGCCCGACCGCGCCCGGCGCGCCAAGGAGATGCGGGCGGCGGGCCTGTGGATCCAGATCCTCGCCGAGGTCGCCTTCGTGGCGATGATCGGCAGCAACGCCTGACCGGCCGCCCCGGCCCGCGGCGCAACCGCGGGTAGCCTCCGCGCGTCCGTACTCACATACGCTCATGTGACGGAAGGGGGCAAGCGTGTTCGGTGGGGGTAGGCGGGGGCTGCGGGACCGGGCGGGACCGGGGCTGGCGGTGCTCCTCGCGACGGCCGGCCTCGCCGTGCTCGGACCGGGCGCGGGCAGCGCCGAAGCGGCGTCCTCGTGCGGCGGACGGCAGGTCAGGACGGTCACGTTCGCCACCGGCGAGCTGCGGGTCTACAAGACGCACGGCTACGCGTGCGCGGTTGCCGTGGCCAAGTCGCCCGGCGCCCGACGGCAGATGTCGGTGACGATCCAGGCGCGCGGCGGCGGCCCGGTCTCCGACGGCGGCCGGTTCACCCGGCAGGCGGGCCCGGTCACGGTGCACGCCATCAACCGCTGTGTACGGGCCTCGGGCTCGGTGGCGGGCAGGGGCGGCTCCACGGGCTGGATCCTGTGCTGAGACGGCCCTGAGGACGGGATGACAACGCTGCCATGGGGCAGGGTGGCACAACTGGGTCTGGTCGCACTGGTGTTGCCCCCGCTAGGTTCACGACGATCGCGTCACGTCGTGACCCCAGGGGAGAGTGCATGCGCAAGACGCTCAGATGGCTTCTTTCACTCGTCGTGCTCATAGGCACGGTGAGCGTGGCGGGAGCCACGGCAGGGGCGGCCACCGCCGCCGAGCCGGACCTCGCCGTGCCGGACATCAAGGACCGCATCCTGGCGATACCCGGGATGAGCCTCATCGAGGAGAAGCCCTACGCGGGCTACCGCTACTTCGTCCTCGGCTTCACCCAGCCCGTGGACCACCACCATCCGAAGGCGGGCACCTTCCAGCAGCGGATCACCCTGCTGCACAAGGACACCGGCCGCCCGACCGTCATGTACACCAGCGGCTACAACGTCTCGACCAACCCCGGCCGCAGCGAGCCGACCCAGATCGTGGACGGCAACCAGGTCTCGGTCGAGTACCGCTACTTCACCCCGTCCCGGCCCGCGCCGGCGGACTGGAGCAAGCTGGACATCTGGCAGGCGGCCAGCGACCAGCACCGCATCTTCCAGGCCCTCAAGCCCGTCTACCGCAAGAACTGGCTGACCACGGGCGGTTCCAAGGGCGGTATGACGGCGACGTACTACAAGCGCTTCTACCCCCGCGACATGGACGGCGTGGTGGCGTACGTCGCCCCCAACGACGTCGTCAACGACGAGGACTCCGCGTACGACCGGTTCTTCCGGACGGTCGGCACCAAGGAGTGCCGCGACAAGCTCCAGGCCGTGCAGCGCGAGGCGCTGGTGCGCCGCAAGCCGCTGGAGGCCAAGTACGCCGAGTACGCCAAGGCCAACGGCTACACCTTCACCACCACCGGCTCCCTCGACAAGTCGTACGAGGCGGTCGTGCTCGACTACGTGTGGGCGTTCTGGCAGTACAGCCTGCTGGCCGACTGCGCGACCATCCCGGCGGACGCCCCGCACGCCACCGACCAGGCGATCTGGGACACGGTCGACACCATCTCCGGCTTCTCGTTCTACACCGACCAGGGCCTGGAGCCGTACACGCCGTACTACTACCAGGCCGGTACGCAGCTCGGCTCGCCCGCCATCGAGCAGCCCTGGCTGCGCGGCCTGAGCCGCTACGGCTACCAGCCGCCGCGCCACTTCGTCCCGCGCTCCATCCCGATGCGCTTCCAGCCGACGGCGATGGCCCACGTGGACACCTGGGTGCGCCACCACGCCGACCACATGCTGTTCGTGTACGGCCAGAACGACCCGTGGGGCGCGGAGCGCTTCCGCCTCGGGCACGGGGCGCGCGACTCGTACGTGTTCACGGTCGCGGGCGGCAACCACGGCTCCAAGGTCGCGGGGCTCGCGGCCGGGGAGAAGGCGACGGCGACCTCGGCGATCCTGCGCTGGGCGGGCGTGCCGGCGGCGACCGCCGCCAAGGCCAGGCCGCTGGCGGCCTTCGACGCCCGGCTCGACCGCTCGTCCGTCGAGCGCGAGCCGACGCTGCGGCCGTAGCGCCACGGCTCACAGCCGCCGCGCGCACCCCACCCTGTCCCCGCCTCCCGGCAGCTGCACGTACAGCGCCGTCGACGCGGGGCAGTCGGGGCGGCGCGGCACCGCCGAAGTGACCTCGAACTCGGCGGCGTTGGGGCCCGACCCGTCGCACGGCGTCTCCTTCACCAGGTCCGACCCCGCGTGGTACACGCAGTCGCCCACCACCGTGTAGGGGCCGCCGCCCATCCCCGGGTCGCCCGGGTGGGGCGCCTCCAGGTTGCGCATACAGGCGTAGCCGGAGGCGCCCTCGCCCCCGATGTACAGCACGAAGTCGGTGTCCGGCGGGCAGCCCGCGGCCCCGGCCGTCCGCGTCCCCTCCCGGCGCACCAGGACCCGGGCCACCGCCCGCTCGCTGGTGCACGGCACCTCGCGGAACGTGCGCCCGCGCGCCGCGCAGTCCCCGTCCCCGAGGAAGGTGGCGCCGTAGGACGGCGGGACGGGCGAGTCGGGGACGGCCGCGGCGCCCGGATCCTGCCGGCAGCCCGTCAGGAGCAGCGTCCCGGCGCAGAACGCGGCCGAAACGGCCCGAACCAGTCTTGTGGCACCGTACTCGTACATGTCCGACCCCCCGCTCCAGCGTGACCTCTCACGCCGAGAACACGCCAGAGGGCCCGGGGGTTATCTCCGGTACGACAGCCCGTAGCCGATCGGGTACAGCACCCGCGCCGGATCGTCCCCGCGCGGCACCGCCACCGGCAGCCGCCCGACGGGCTCCGCCCGGCCCGCCATGACCCGTACCGCCGCGCGGAGTTCGACATCGGTCCAGGAGTAGGTGGCGAGCGAGGCCGTGAACCCGCTGAGGTGCGCGATGTCGTACGGGTTGCGGATCGCGAGGTGCACCACCGGCACACCGCTCGCGCCGAGCGCCGCCACGAGCCGGGCCTGCGCCCCGCCCGGCCCCGCGTTGTAGGTGCCCACGACCACCACGTCCTTGCCGCGCGCCGCCGCCACCGCCGCGTCGATCTGGGCCTGCGAGGGCTGGGTGCCGGTCGGCAGGGCGCTCGCGCGGAAGCCCAGTTCGGCCAGGGCCCCGGCCAGGACGGTGGTCGGCGGCCCGGTCGTCCCGGAGGGGGAGGCCGGGTCGGGGCCCACGACCAGGACCTCGCGGTGGCCGCGGCGGGAGAGCGGGAGCAGTTCGCCCGTGTTGGCGAGCAGGGTCGTGGTGCGCTCGGCCACCGCGTCGGCGGCGGCGAGGTGCGGCCGGGTGCCGACCACCCGGTCCACGGCGTCGTGGGAGACGTACGGATGGCTGAACAGGCCCCGGCGCTCCTTGAGTTCCAGCACCCGCAGGATCGATTCGTCCAGCCGGGCCTCGCTGATCTCGCCGCTGGTGACCGCCGCCATCACACCGTTCCACGCCACCGCGAGGTCGGGCGGGTTGAGCAGCTGGTCGGCCCCGGCCTTCAGGGCGAGCACGGGGACCCGGTCGTCGCCGTACTTGTCCCGGACGCCCTGCATGCCCAGCGAGTCGGTGACGATGACCCCCCGGTAGCCGAGCTCCTCGCGCAGGATGCCGGTGAGGATCGGGTGCGACAGCGTCGCCGGGTCCTTGCTCGCGTCGAGCGCCGGGAACTGGATGTGCGCGGTCATGATCGAGTCGATCCCGGCGGCGACGGCGGCCCGGAACGGCGGCGCGTCCAGCTCCTCCCACTGCCGGCGGGTGTGGGTGATCACCGGGATGCCGGTGTGGCTGTCGATCGTGGTGTCGCCGTGCCCGGGGAAGTGCTTGGCGGTCGCCGCGACGCCCGCCTCCTGGTAGCCGCGCACCTCGGCGGCGGCCAGACGGGCCACCGCCGCCGGGTCGGCGCCGAAGGAGCGCACCCCGATGACGGGGTTGGCCGGGTTGACGTTCACATCGGCGTCGGGGGAGTAGTTCTGCCGGATGCCCAGCGCGCGCAGCTCGGCCCCGGCGACGCGTCCGAGCGTGCGGGCGTCGCGCGCCGACCCCCCGGCGCCGAGCGCCATCGCGCCCGGGAAGAGGGTGGCGGGGCGGCCGACCCGGCACACGATGCCGTGTTCCTGGTCGGTGGCGATGAGCAGCGGTAGCGGCGTGGGCTGGGACAGGCCCGCGCGCTGGATGCCGTTGGAGAGGCCGGCGATCTGGTGCGGGTCGCGGGTGTTGTGGGCCCAGGCGAAGTAGATGACGCCGCCGACGTGGTACCGGGCGATCAGTTCGGCGGCGGTGCGGACGCCCAGCTCGCTGAGGTTGGCGTCGATGTCGGCCTGGTCGGGCGCGGTCGCGGAGTGTCCGTACACCCGCGTCACGAAGAGCTGGCCGACCTTCTCCGCCAGGGACATCCGGGAGACCAGCCGGCGCAGCCGGGCGGCGGGGGCGCGCGGTGCGTCGGCGTACGCGGGGAGCGCGGGTCCCACGGCGGTGGCGGCGGCCGTCGCGGCGGCGGTGGTGAGGAGGGTGCGTCTGGAGGTGCGGTACGACACGGGCACTCCATCCCTAGGTCTGGAAGAAACTTCCAAACCGAACGGATAACCGGAAAGTTATTGCCGGTCAAGGGGGCGCGCACCGCCGGGCCGGGATCCGGGCGGGAAGCAAAGGAGGGGCGGGGAGCGGATGCCGCCGGAGCGGCAGGACCGGGTGGATCAGGAGCGGACCAGGGCGGCCAGCCGCTCCCGCCCGGCGGTCAGCAGCCCCGGCAGCGCGGCCGCCTCCGGGTACCAGCGCTTCTCGTACTCCCAGCACAGCCAGCCCCCGGCCCCGAGCGGCGCCAGCGCGTCCGCCAGCGGCAGCACCCCCGCCCCGAGCGGCAGCGGCGCGGTGTCCTCGGCCGAGGCGATTTCCTTGACCTGGACGTATCCCAGGTGCGGGGCGAGGGCCGCGTACGAATCGGCGGGGCTCTCGCCGCCGAGCCAGGTGTGCATCACGTCCCACAGGGCGCCCGCCGAGGGCGAGCCGACCCGGTCGAGGACGCGCGCGACGGCCGCGCCCGTGCGGTGCGAGTCGTGTGTCTCCAGCAGGACGCGCACGCCCCGCTCGGCGGCGAACGCGCACACCGACCGCAGCCGCCGCACCGCGGTCCCGTCGTCGTCCGGGCCGCCCCGGCCGCCGGGGAAGACCCGGACGTACGGGGCGCCGAGGTCGTGCGCGAGATCCACCAGCGCCTCGACCGGCTCGGTGTCGCCGGGGTCGGCCACGCGCGCGTAGCCGGCGACGGTGAGCACGCTCACCCCGTGCGCCGCGAACTCCGCCGCCACCTCCGCCCGTTGCCGGGCGCCGATGCCGGGGTGGACCGGCTCCTCCGGATGGGCGCGCAGCTCCACGCCGTCGTAGCCGTGCGCGACGGCGAGGCGCACCACCTCGGCGACCGGCAGGCCCGGCACCCCGAGGGTGGAGAATGCGTACCGCGTCCGCCCGTTCATCGGCCTGCCGGACCGGTTGGCGCACCGAGGAGCGCCGCGCCTGCCCGCACCACCGCCGCGAACCGCTCCACCGTCTCCTTCAGCACCGCCACCCCGTCACGCTCCCACAGCTCCTCGTTGAACAGCTCGACCTCCACCGGGCCGGTGTAGCCCGCCGCGGCCACCCGGCCGTACCACGCGCCGAGGTCGATCACCCCGTCCCCGAGCTGGCCCCGCCCTGTCAGGACCCCGGCGGGCAGCGGGGTGGTCCAGTCGGCCAGTTGGAAGGAGTGGATCCGGCCGTCCGCCCCGGCCCGGGCCACCGCCGCCGGGGCCAGGTCGTCCCACCACAGGTGGTAGGTGTCCACGACCACCCCCACCTCCCGCGCCGGGAACCGCTCCGCGAGCTCCAGGGCCTGGCCGAGGGTGGAGACGACACAGCGGTCCGCGGCGTACATCGGGTGCAGCGGCTCGATCGCCAGGCGTACGCCCCGGGCGCGCGCGTACGGAGCCAGCTCGGCCAGCGCGTCCGCGACCCGCTCGCGCGCTCCGGCCAGATCCCGGTCGCCCTCGGGCAGTCCGCCCGAGACCAGCACCAGGGTGTCGGTGCCCAGCTCCGCCGCCTCGTCGAGCGCGGCCCGGTTGTCGTCCAGCGCCCTCGCGCGCGCGAGGGGCTCCTCCGCCGTGAAGAAGCCGCCCCGGCACAGCGTGGTGACGCGCAGCCCGGCGTCCCGCACCAGCCGCGCGGCGGCCCCGACGCCGTACGCCCGCACGGGCTCGCGCCACAGCCCGACGCCCGGCACGCCCGCGTCCGCGCAGGCGCGGACCAGCTCGGGCAGCGGGAGCTGCTTCACGGTCATCTGGTTGATGCTGAGCCGGGACAGCGGCGCGGGGTTCATGAGGCGACTCCGTGGACCGTGAGCAGGGCGCGCATCCGGGAGGCGGCCGCCTCCGGATCGGGGAACAGGCCGAGACCGTCGGCCAGTTCGTAGGCCCGCGCCAGATGCGGCAGCGAGCGGGCCGACTGGAGGCCGCCCACCATGGTGAAGTGGTCCTGGTGGCCCGCGAGCCACGCGAGCAGGACCACGCCCGTCTTGTAGAAGCGGGTCGGCGCCCCGAAGAGGTGGCGGGCGAGCCCGACCGTGGGGTCCAGGCGCTTGCGGAAGCCCGCAGGATCGGCCGCGTCCAGCGCCCGTACCGCGTCCGCCGCGAGCGGGCCCAGCGGGTCGAAGATCCCCAGCAGGGCGTGGCTGAAGCCCCGGTCGTCGCCCTCGATCAGCTCGGGGTAGTGGAAGTCGTCGCCGGTGTAGCACTTCACCCCGTCCGGCAGCCGCCGTCGCAGCTCCACCTCGCGGCCGGCGTCGAGCAGCGACACCTTCACCCCGTCGATCCCCGCCGCGTGGGCGGAGACGATCGCCAGGAACGTCTCGGTGGCCGCGTCGAGGTCGGCCGAGCCCCAGTAGCCGGTCAGCTCCGGGTCGAACATCGGGCCGAGCCAGTGCAGGATCACCGGCCGCCCGGTCTGCTCCAGCAGCCGCCCGTACACGGCCCGGTAGTCCTCCGGGCCGCGCGCCACCGCCGCCAGCGCGCGCGAGGCCATCAGGATCGCCTGGGCGCCGGCCCCCTCGACGACGGCGAGCTGCTCCTCGTACGCGGCCGTCACCTCGTCCAGGGAGGCCGCCCCCGCCAGTTGGTCGGTGCCCGCCCCGCAGGCGATGCGCCCGCCGGCCGCGCGGGCCTCGGCGGCCGAGCGCCGGATCAGCTCGGCGGCCGTGGGCCAGTCCAGGCCCATCCCTCGCTGCGCGGTGTCCATGGCCTCCGCGACGGCGAGCCCGTGCGCCCACAGATGGCGGCGGAAGGCGAGCGTGGCCTCCCAGTCCAGGGCGGCGGGCCCCCCGGGCACGGTCTCGGCGTACGGGTCGGCGACCACGTGCGCGGCCGAGAAGACCGTGCGGGACAGCGGCGGGCCGCCCGGGGCGACGGCGGCCGGGTCCCGGCGCGGCTCGTACCGGACGAGCGTGCCGTCCGCGCGCGGCAGCAGCAGGCTCACAGCACGATCTCCGGCACCTCGACCCGGCGGCCCTCCGCGGAGGACCGCAGCCCCAGCTCGGCGAGCTGCACCCCGCGCGCACCCGCCAGCAGGTCCCAGCGGTAGGGCGTGCCGAGCACCACATGGCGCAGGAACAGCTCCCACTGCGCCTTGAAGCCGTTATCGAACCCGGCGTTGTCCGGCACCCGCTGCCACTGCTCGCGGAACTCCTCGGTCGCGGGCAGGTCCGGGTTCCACACCGGCTTGGGGGTGGCGGCGCGGTGCTGGACGCGGCAGGTGCGCAGCCCCGCCACCGCCGAGCCCTCGGTGCCGTCCACCTGGAACTCGACGAGTTCGTCGCGGTGCACCCGGACCGCCCAGGAGGAGTTGATCTGGGCGACCGCGCCGCCCTCCAGCTGGAAGATCCCGTAGGCGGCGTCGTCGGCCGTCGCGTCGTAGGGCTTGCCGCTCTCGTCCCAGCGCCGCGGGATGTGCGTGGCCGCCAGCGCCTGGACGGAGGTGACGCGGCCGAAGAGCTCGTGCAGGACGTACTCCCAGTGCGGGAACATGTCGACGACGATCCCGCCGCCGTCCTGCGCGCGGTAGTTCCACGACGGGCGCTGGGCCTCCTGCCAGTCGCCCTCGAAGACCCAGTAGCCGAACTCGCCGCGCACCGACAGGATCCGGCCGAAGAAGCCTCCGTCGACGAGCCGCTTCAGCTTCAGCAGGCCCGGCAGGAAGAGCTTGTCCTGGACGACGCCGTGCCTGATCCCGGCGTCCCGGGCGAGCCTGGCCAGCTCCAGGGCGCCGGACAGGCCCGTCGAGGTGGGCTTCTCGGTGTAGACGTGCTTGCCCGCGGCGATCGCCCTGGCCAGGGCCTCCTCGCGGGCGGAGGTGACCTGGGCGTCGAAGTAGATCTCCACGGAGTCGTCGGCGAGCACGGCGTCCAGGTCCGTGGACCAGTGGGTGAGGCCGTGGCGCCCGGCGATGTCCCGCAGCGCCGACTCCCGGCGGCCCACCAGGACCGGCTCGGGCCACAGGACCGTCCCGTCGCCGAGGTCGAGGCCGCCCTGGTCGCGCAGGGCGAGCAGGGAGCGTACGAGGTGCTGGCGGTAGCCCATCCGGCCGGTGACGCCGTTCATGGCGATCCGCACGGTCCGGCGCGCGGACTCCGGTGGCGTCGGGTGTGCGGACGCCGGTGGCGCCGGACGCGCGGGCGCCGGTGGTGTCGGGTGTGCAGACGTCGGTGTCATCGAGGTCCCCTTCATCCCATCGGCCCCGTCCCTCGGGGCGGCGGGGCTCGGTGATCCAGCGGCGATCTACTGGTAACAGGCGTAGCAAGCGCTTTCTATCGAGGGGGACGCTAGCCTGCGCACAGCGCCGCCGACAAGAGGCGCGCGGCGGACCACCCCAAGTGCCCACGAGACGTGCCCGGAGGCAGAGATGACAGCGACCCTGGCGGATGTGGCGGCGCGCGCCCGGGTGTCCCCGGCGACCGTCTCGCGGGTGCTCAACGGCAACTACCCGGTCGCCGCGGCCACCCGCGAACGCGTCCTGCGGGCCGTGGACGAGCTGGACTACGTCCTGAACGGGCCCGCGAGCTCCCTCGCCGCCGCCACCTCCGACCTGGTGGGCATACTCGTCAACGACATCGCCGACCCCTTCTTCGGGATCATGGCGGGCGCGGCCCAGTCCGAGATCGGGGGCAACCCCGGCGCGCGCGAGAAGCTGGCGGTGGTCTGCAACACCGGCGGCTCGCCGGAGCGCGAACTCACCTACCTCACCCTGCTCCAGCGCCAGCGGGCCGCGGCCGTCATCCTCACCGGGGGTGCCCTGGAGGACCCCGGGCACGCGGCGGCGGTCGCGGCCAAGCTGGGACGGCTGGCGGAGGCGGGAGCGCGGATCGTGCTGTGCGGACGGCCCCCGCTGGCGCTCACCGGGCCCGGCGGCGGGGCGCGGAGCGCCGGGCCGGACGCGGCGACGCTCACGTTCGACAACCGGGGCGGCAGCCGCCGTCTGACGGAGCACCTGCTCGCCCTGGGCCACCGCCGCATCGGCTACGTGGCGGGCCCCGAGGAGCGCACCACCACCCGGCACCGCGTCGAGGGCCACCTCGCGGCGCTCGCGGACGCGGGCGTGACACCCGGACCGCTCGTCCACGGCTCGTACGACCGCCGCTCCGGCTACGACGCCACCAACGAACTCCTGCGCCGGGACGCGTCGTTGACCGCCGTCGTGGCCGCCAACGACACCGTCGCGCTCGGCGCCTGCGCGGCCCTGCGGGACCGGGGCCTGTCCGTCCCGGACGACGTCTCGGTGGCGGGCTTCGACGACCTGCCGTTCAGCACGGACGCGGTCCCGGCCCTGACGACCGTACGGCTGCCGCTGTACGAGGCGGGGGCGCGGGCGGGCCGGCTCGCGATGGGCAAGGAGCCGGTGCCGCCGGGCGGGATCGCCACGGTGCACGCGGAGTTGATGGTCCGGGGCTCGACGGGCCGTACGCGCGCGTAGCGGGAGTGGTGACGCGGCGGCCGGCTCTTCGCGGCGGGCCCGGGACGCACGCGCGCGCAGCGGCCGCCGGAGAGGGCTGGAGGGGGTGCGTCCGGGGCGGAGTTCGCCGACGGATTCCCGCCAGCCGATGCGGGCGCGGCCGAGCAGGATCGTGGGCACGGCCTCCGGTTCGCCCCCTTCGGGGCAAGGCCGCAACCCCGAGGAGAAACCCCATGGACCTGCGTCTTTCCGGCCGCACCGCGCTCGTCACCGGCGCCTCGAAGGGCATCGGCCTCGCCGTGGTGAGCACCCTGCTGGACGAGGGTGCCCGCGTGGTCGCGGTCTCCCGCCGCACCAGCCCGGAGCTGGAGAAGCTGGCCCGCCCCGGGCTGGTCCACGTACCGGCCGACCTGATGGACCCCGGGGCCCCCGCGCGCGTGGTGGCCCGTACCGTCGAGGAGTTCGGCGGGCTGGACGTCCTGGTCAACAACGCGGGCGGGCCGCCGCCGGGCGTGTCCCTGCCGCGCACCTCGTTCCTGGACGCGGACGACCCGGACTGGTCCGCGATCTTCGAGTTCAACCTGTTCTCGGCGGTACGGACGGTCCGCGCCGCCCTGCCGCACCTGCTCGCCGACGGCGGCGGCGCGGTCGTCACCGTCTCGACGGCCCTGGCCCGCCAGCCCTCGGTCGGCAACGCCGAGTACGGCGCGGCCAAGTCGGCCCTGACCCACCTCACCAAGGTCCTGTCGGAGGAGTACGCACCCCGGGGCGTCCGCTTCAACACCGTCTCGCCCGGGGCGGTACGGACCGCGTGGTGGACCGAGGAGGGCGGCGCCGCCGACGTGATCGCGGCCATGGCGGGTTCGGACCGCGACACGGTGATGGACACCCTGGCCCCGCAGATGATGAACATGTCCACCGGCCGCCTGGTGACCCCGCAGGAGGTGGCCGACGCGGTGGCCCTGCTGGCCTCGCCGCGGTCGGGCAGCACCACGGGGGCGGACCTCGTGGTGGACGGGGGCTACCTGAAGGCGGCGTGAGGACCGGCCGGAGGAAAAACCTCCCTGCTTGCCCCCCTTTGCCGGTATCTCGGGATTCCGGAAAAATAACTGCCCGCAGTTGTACAACCCTTCTGGCGTGACGGGTGTCTTAGTTGGCGTCGGTGTTCCAGGGGAGGGATCCGGGGGGGGTCCGAAGGGGACGCCGGCAGGGGAGGGAATGGGGAGGGAATCGAGGGGCCCGGTCATACGGACCGGGCCCCCTTGAATTCCCGTGCGCTCCCGGCCTCCGGGCGAACCCCCGGCCGGCCCGGGAAAGTTGTCCACAGGCGTCCCCGGGTGTCCGAGGCCACGGGTAGCGTCGGATCATGTCCAATCTCGCGGTGCTCGAAGGGGTCCTGGAGCGGATCACCTATGCCAACGAGGAGAACGGCTACACGGTCGCCCGGGTCGACACCGGGCGCGGCGGCGGCGACCTCCTCACGGTGGTGGGGTCGCTCCTCGGCGCGCAGCCGGGCGAATCCCTGCGCATGGAGGGCCGCTGGGGCTCCCACCCGCAGTACGGCAAGCAGTTCACCGTGGAGAACTACACGACGGTCCTGCCCGCCACCATCCAGGGCATCCGGCGCTACCTCGGCTCCGGCCTGATCAAGGGCATCGGCCCCCGCATCGCCGACCGCATCGTGGAGCACTTCGGCACGGACACGCTCGACATCATCGAGCAGCAGCCGCAGCGCCTGGTGGAGGTGCCCGGCCTCGGCCCCAAGCGCACCAAGCTGATCGGGGCCGCCTGGGAGGAGCAGAAGGCCATCAAGGAAGTCATGGTCTTCCTCCAGGGCGTCGGCGTCTCCACCTCCATCGCCGTGCGCATCTACAAGAAGTACGAGGACGCCTCGATCTCCGTGGTGAAGAACCAGCCCTACCGGCTGGCCGCCGACGTCTGGGGCATCGGCTTCCTCACCGCCGACCGCATCGCCCAGGCCGTCGGCATCCCGCACGACAGCCCGGAGCGCGTCAAGGCCGGCCTTCAGTACGCCCTGTCCCAGTCCACCGACCAGGGCCACTGCTTCCTTCCCGAGGAGCAGCTGATCGCGGACTCGGTGAAGCTCCTCCAGGTCGACACCGGGCTGGTGATCGACTGCCTGGGCGAGCTGGTCGCCGAGGAGGGCGTCGTCCGCGAGCCGGTCCCCGGACCGCAGGGCGGGGCCGAGCGGGTCAACGCCGTCTATCTCGTCCCCTTCCACCGCGCCGAGTTCTCCCTGGCCGCCCAGGTCGTCCGGCTGCTGCGCACCGGCGAGGACCGGATGCCCGGCTTCCAGGACGTGGACTGGGAGCGGGCCCTGTCCTGGCTCGCCGGGCGCACCGGCGCCGAGCTCGCCCCCGAGCAGCAGGAGGCCGTGCGGCTCGCGCTCACCAGCAAGGTCGCGGTGCTCACCGGCGGCCCCGGCTGCGGCAAGTCCTTCACCGTGCGCTCGATCGTGGAGCTGGCCCGCGCCAAGAAGGCCAAGGTGGTGCTCGCCGCGCCCACCGGCCGCGCCGCCAAGCGGCTCGCCGAACTGACCGGCGCCGAGGCGTCCACCGTCCACCGCCTCCTTGAACTGAAGCCGGGCGGCGACGCGGCGTACGACAAGGACCGCCCGCTCGACGCCGACCTGGTCGTGGTCGACGAGGCCTCGATGCTCGACCTGCTGCTCGCCAACAAGCTGGTGAAGGCCGTCGCCCCGGGCGCCCACCTGCTGATGGTCGGGGACGTGGACCAGCTGCCCTCCGTCGGCGCCGGCGAGGTGCTGCGGGATCTGCTCGCCGAGGGCGGACCGGTGCCGCGGGTGCGGCTCACCAGGATCTTCCGGCAGGCCCAGCAGTCCGGCGTGGTCACCAACGCCCACCGCATCAACTCCGGAGTCCCCCCGCTCACCCAGGGCCTCAGCGACTTCTTCCACTTCGTGGAGGAGGAGACCGAGGACGCCGGGCGGCTCACGGTGGACGTGGCCGCGCGCCGCATCCCCGCCAAGTTCGGCCTAGACCCCCGGCGCGACGTGCAGGTGCTCGCCCCGATGCACCGCGGCCCGGCGGGCGCGGGCACCCTCAACGGCCTCCTCCAGCAGGCCATCACCCCGGCCCGCCCCGATCTGCCCGAGAAGCGGTTCGGCGGAAGGGTGTTCCGGGTCGGCGACAAGGTCACCCAGATCCGGAACAATTACGAGAAGGGCGAGAACGGCGTCTTCAACGGCACCGTCGGCGTGGTGACCGCGCTCGACCTGGACGAACAGCGGCTGACGGTGCTGACGGACGAGGACGAGGAGGTGGGGTACGACTTCGACGAACTGGACGAGCTGTCCCACGCGTACGCGGTGACCATCCACCGCTCGCAGGGCAGCGAGTATCCGGCGGTGGTGATCCCGGTCACCACCGGCGCGTGGATGATGCTCCAGCGGAACCTGCTCTACACGGCGGTCACCCGCGCCAGAAAACTCGTCGTCCTGGTGGGGTCCCGCAAGGCGATCGGCCAGGCAGTGCGTACGGTTTCCGCAGGCAGACGCTTTACCGCACTCGCTCATCGGCTGTCAGGAGGGCCCTTGGTGGGAAACATCACCTAGGGCTTCCAGAACCGGGGCGAAGGGGGCAGGATGAGCAGGTTGACGGCACTGAGTGCCGCTAATAAGCCCAATGGGCGACCCCGAGTGCACTCTGCTGAGCCAAATGGGGGATGGTAGAGACAGTCAGGGCACCTCGAAGAAGAGGCACTACGTCGGTGAGGGATGACGTGAGCGAGAACGCTAACAACGCTGTAGTACTGCGGTTCGGCGATGGCGAGTACACCTACCCGGTGATCGACAGCACCGTCGGCGACAAGGGCTTCGACATCGGGAAGCTCCGGGCCCAGACCGGTCTCGTGACCCTGGACAGCGGATACGGCAACACTGCCGCCTATAAATCCGCCATCACCTACCTCGACGGCGAGCAGGGCATCCTGCGCTACCGCGGATACCCGATCGAGCAGCTCGCCGAGCGCTCGACCTTCCTGGAGGTCGCGTACCTCCTCATCAACGGCGAGCTGCCGACGGTCGACCAGCAGTCGACGTTCAAGAGCGAGATCACCCAGCACACGCTGCTGCACGAGGACGTCAAGCGCTTCTTCGACGGCTTCCCGCGCGACGCCCACCCGATGGCCATGCTGTCCTCGGTCGTCTCCGCGCTGTCCACGTTCTACCAGGACAGCCACAACCCGTTCGACGAGAAGCAGCGCCACCTCTCGACGATCCGGCTGCTCGCCAAGCTTCCGACGATCGCGGCGTACGCGTACAAGAAGTCGATCGGTCACCCGTTCGTCTACCCGCGCAACGACCTCGGCTACGTCGAGAACTTCCTGCGGATGACGTTCTCGGTCCCGGCGCAGGAGTACGAGCTGGACCCGGTCGTCGTCTCGGCGCTCGACAAGCTGCTCATCCTGCACGCGGACCACGAGCAGAACTGCTCCACCTCCACCGTGCGCCTGGTCGGCTCCTCGCAGGCGAACATGTTCGCCTCGATCTCCGCCGGCATCAGCGCCCTGTGGGGCCCCCTGCACGGTGGCGCCAACCAGTCGGTCCTGGAGATGCTGGAAGGCATCCAGGCCAACGGCGGCGACGTCGACTCCTTCATCCGCAAGGTGAAGAACAAGGAGGACGGCGTCCGGCTCATGGGCTTCGGCCACCGGGTCTACAAGAGCTTCGACCCGCGCGCGAAGATCATCAAGGCTGCCGCGCACGACGTCCTGTCGGCCCTCGGCAAGTCCGACGAGCTGCTCGACATCGCGCTGAAGCTGGAGGAGCACGCGCTCTCCGACGACTACTTCGTCTCGCGCAACCTGTACCCGAACGTGGACTTCTACACGGGTCTGATCTACCGCGCGATGGGCTTCCCGACCGAGATGTTCACGGTGCTGTTCGCGCTCGGCCGGCTGCCGGGCTGGATCGCCCAGTGGCACGAGATGATCAAGGAGCCCGGCTCCCGCATCGGCCGCCCGCGCCAGATCTACACGGGCGAGGTCCTGCGCGACTTCGTCCCCGTCGAGGCCCGCTGACCCTTCCGGTCGCGTAGGGGATGCGCCCAACCCCCGGCGAGTGAGCCGAAGGGGCGCGCCTGTGTCGAGAGACCGAACGCGCGGAGGCCCGACGAAGGAGGGCTGAGCACGATCGGGCTCTCGACACAGGCTTTTGCGCCCCGGAGGCGAACCGAGCCCCAAAAAACACAGAAGCGCCCCGCCCACCAATCCCCCCACGGGTTGGCGGGCGGGGCGCTTCCCCTATACCCGGTGCGGATTCCCCCCACGGGATCCGGCCGGGAGCCCTGCGGTCTGCCGGGGTACGTACGTCACGGGTGGGCCGCTCAAAGCTCCCCGTGGTACGTGCCCCGGCCAACGCGCTGCCTGGAACGTCCCCCAAGACATTCCATGGACGTCCCCCAAGACATCCTCGGCATCGCCCACTTAGACTCCCGAACCGGTCCGATGGTTACCTCATAATCTCTGTGATCTAGCTCTCTTTGTGGAGATCAGGTGAAGGAGCGCAACCGTAGGCTGTTGGTTACCACGAAGACCGAGGAGAACGCCATAGCCGCGCCCGCGATCATAGGGTTCAGCAGGCCCGCCGCGGCGAGCGGAACCGCGGCCACGTTGTAGCCGAAGGCCCAGAACAGGTTGCCCTTGATGGTCGACAGGGTCCGCCGGGAGAGCCGGATCGCGTCGGCCGCGACCCGCAGATCCCCCCGAACGAGGGTCAGGTCGGACGCCTCTATCGCCGCGTCCGTCCCGGTGCCCATGGCGAGCCCCAGGTCCGCGGTGGCCAGGGCCGCCGCGTCGTTGACGCCGTCGCCCACCATCGCCACCGAACGGCCCTCGGCCTGGAGCCGCTTGACCACGTCGACCTTCTCCTCGGGCAGCACCTCGGCGTGGACGTCCTCGGCGGCGATCCCGACCCGGGCCGCCACCGCCTCGGCCACCGCCCGGTTGTCCCCGGTCAGCAGCACCGGCCGCAGCCCGAGGCCGCGCAGCATGGCCACCGCCTCGGCGCTGGTCTCCTTCACCGCGTCGGCGACGGTCAGCACGCCCCGCGCGGCCCCGTCCCAGGCCACCACGACCGCCGTACGCCCCTCGGCCTCGGCGGCCGCCTTGGCGCCGGCGAGGGCGGCGGGCAGCTCGACGCCCCGGCCCACGAAGACCGTGTGGCCCTCGACCACGCCCTCGACCCCGCGCCCGGGCAGGTTGCGGAACGACTCGGGGACGGGCAGCTCTCCCGCCTGTTCGACCGCGCCCTCCGCGATCGCGCGGGCGATGGGGTGCTCGGAGGCGTGCTCCAGGGCGCCCGCGTACCGCAGGAGTTCCTTGTCGTCGGTGCCCTCCGCCGCGTACACGTCGTACAGGCTCATCCGGCCGGTGGTGACCGTGCCGGTCTTGTCGAGGACGACCGTGTCGACGCGGCGGGTGGACTCCAGGACCTCGGGGCCCTTGATGAGGATGCCGAGCTGGGCGCCCCGGCCGGTGCCGACCATCAGCGCGGTCGGGGTCGCGAGTCCCAGGGCGCACGGGCAGGCGATGATCAGGACCGCGACGGCGGCCGTGAAGGACGCGGTGATGTCGTCGGTGGCCAGCAGCCAGCCCACCAGCGTGCCGAGCGAGACGAGCAGCACGACCGGTACGAAGACGCCGGAGATGCGGTCGGCGAGGCGCTGGACCTCGGCCTTGCCGTTCTGCGCGTCCTCCACCAGGCGCGCCATCCGGGCCAGCTGGGTGTCGGCGCCGATCCGGGTCGCCTCGACGACGAGGCGGCCGCCGACGTTGACGGTGGCGCCGGTGACGCCGTCGCCCGCGCTCACGTCCACGGGGACGGACTCGCCGGTCAGCATGGACGTGTCCACGGCGGACGCGCCCTCCACGACCGTGCCGTCGGTGGCGACCGTCTCGCCGGGCCGCACCACGAACCGGTCGCCGACCCGCAGCTCGCCGATGGGCAGGCGCACCTCGCGTCCCTCCCGCAGTACGGCGACGTCCTTGGCGCCGAGTTCGAGCAGCGCCCGCAGGGCCGCGCCCGCCTTCCGCTTGGAGCGGGCCTCCAGATAGCGGCCGAGCAGGATGAAGGTGACGACCCCGGCCGCGACTTCCAGGTAGATGGCGGACGCGCCGTCCGTACGGCTGACGGTGGCGTCGAAGCCGTGGCGCATCCCGGGCATCCCCGCGTCACCGAGGAACAGCGCCCACAGCGACCAGAGGAAGGCGGCGAGCGTGCCCACCGAGACGAGGGTGTCCATGGTGGCCGAGCCGTGGCGCAGGTTGGCCCAGGCCGCCCGGTGGAAGGGCAGCGCCCCCCAGACCACGACGGGCGCGGCCAGGGTGAGGCTCAGCCACTGCCAGTTGTCGAACTGGAGCGAGGGCACCATGGCCAGCAGCACGACGGGCGCCGCGAGCAGGGCCGAGACCTGGAGCCGCTGGCGCAGCGCGGCGAGCGCCCGCGCGGTGCGGCTCTCGGCGGCGTCCGCCGCGTCGGCCCGCGCGTCGGCGCGGGGCACGGGCGGCTGTTCGGGCTCCCGCGCCCCGGAGCGCGCGGGCGCGTCCTGCTCGGTCCGGGTGGGCGGCGGGGGCGGAGGAGGGGGCGGCGCGAGTGACTCGGCGGTGTACCCCATCTTGATGACCGTCGCGACCAGGCCCGCCACTTCGACGCCGTCGACGAAGGCGACCTTCGCCTTCTCGGTCGCGTAGTTGACGCTCGCCTCGACCCCGTCCATCCGGTTCAGCTTCTTCTCGATACGGGCGGCGCACGAGGCGCAGGTCATACCGCCGATGGCCAGCTCGACCGTGTTCGTTTCCACGTGGACTCCTGAAAAAGAGACCGGGCCGTACGGCGCGGATGCGCTGGTCGTACGGCCCGGAAGAGGAAGACCGGGCCGCTCAGGCCCGGCCGACCAGCTCGAAGCCGGCCTCGTCGACCGCCGCGCGGACGGCCTCGTCGTCCAGCGGAGCCGCCGAGACGACGGTCACCTCGCCGGTCGCCGCGACGGCCTTCACCGAGCCGACGCCGGCGATCTCGCCGATCTCGCCCGACACAGCGCCCTCGCAGTGCCCGCAGGTCATCCCGGAGACCCGGTAGACGGTGGTGACGGAGCCGACCTGGACGTCGGCCGGGCCCTCGCTGTGGCAGGAGCCGGCGGGCGAGCAGCAGGAGCCGGTCGTGCTGGCGGCGGCTTCGGTCTCGGCGGTCATGGACTTCTCCTCTTCGGGGGTACGGATTCCATGGTGCACCAGGGGGTCACGAGAAGGCCGGGACCCGCTGACAGGCTCCACGTTATACCCCTGGGGGGTATAAATCCACTACCGTGCGCGCGGACCTCCCAGTCAGTCGTTGCCTTTGCGGCCCCGGTTCCCGGGGCGGCGGGCGACCCAGGTGCGGATGGTGTCGGCGTACCAGAAGGGCTTGCCGTTCTCGACGAGGTCGGGGGCGGGCAGCAGCCCGTGTTTGCGGTACGAGCGGACCGTGTCCGGCTGGACGCGGATGTGCGCGGCGATCTCCTTGTACGACCAGAGCCGTCGGTCGGTCATGGTGGACACCTCCCTGCGTGCGCCGCAGCGGCGGTCTGGCGGCCGTCGGGGGAGCTGGGCGCGGACAGTTGACGATCACTCAGCCTGTGCCCGTTGAACGACGGAGAGTGAAGGCTGGGGTGCGGCTGTCGACCCTCTGTGACGCAAGACCCGCGTAATGGAGACATGTGTGACAGGAAAGGGACGGTTGTGACAGGGGTGACGAATGGGGCGGGTTCGGGCCGTCAGGCGCCCTCACCCGTGCCCGCACGCGCCGACCACCGGGCCCGCCGTGCCCCCGCCCGGGCCCGCCGCGCCGACCGGCGGCCCGCCGTGCCCCCGCCCGGGCCCGCCGCGCCCCCGTCCTCAGCGCCCGCCCGTCCTACGCGTACAGCTCCGGCATCTCCCGCGCCGGTTCCACGCGCACCCGCTCGCCCGAGTGCTGGGCCCGTACGCCCGCCTCGCAGGCCACGGCCGCCATGTAGCCGTCCCAGGTGCCGGGGCCCTCGACGCGGCCCCGCCGGGTGGCGTCGACCCACGCCTGCACCTCGCGGTCGTACGCGTCGGCGAAGCGGGTCGTGAAGTCCTGCGGGAGTTCGCCGCCCCAGCGCCCGCCGGAGCGCACGACTGGTCCGCTCCCGTCTCCGACGGAGGCGGCCCCGCGCTCGCACACCGCCTCGCAGCGCACCTCGTACCCGAAGCCGCAGTTGACGAAGATCTCCACGTCGACGACCGCGCCCCGGGCCGTCTCGAAGAGCACGAGCTGCGGGTCGCCCAGGCCCTCGGGCGCGTGCGAGGAGGGGCGCGGACGCAGCACCTGGACGGCGGTGAGTTCCTGGCCGAGCAGCCAGCGGGCCGTGTCGACCTCGTGGACGACGGAGTCGCGGATCAGCATCTCGGTGGTGAAGAACGAGGGGGAGGTGGCGTTGCGGTGGCGGCAGTGCAGGAACAGCGGCCGCCCGAGCCCGCCCTCGTCGAGCAGCGCCTTGAGGCGGGTGAACTCGGCGTCGTAGCGCCGCATGAACCCGACCTGCGCCAGCCGCCGCCCCCGCCGGGTCTCGGCCTCCAGGACCCGCAGGGCCCCCTCCGGATCCGGGGTGAGCGGCTTCTCGCACAGCACGGGAAGACCGCGCCGGAACGCCTCCAGGAGCGCGCTCTCGTGGGCGGGCCCCGAGGAGGCGATCAGGACCGCCTCGACGCCCGGAGCGGCCATCGCGGCGACCGGGTCGGTGTGGGCGGAGCAGCCCTCGATGGGGCCGGCCACCTCCTTGGCGCGCTCGCCGTCGATGTCCGCGACGGCGGCGACCCGGGCCCCGCCGGTCACGGTGGTGAGGCGGCGCACATGGTCGGCGCCCATCTTGCCGGTGCCGATGACGGCGATCCCGAGCGGTGCGGAGGCCATCGCGTCACGCCCCGCAGGAGCGCAGGAACGCGCGCGTGCGCGTGGCGATCGGCAGCGGGCGGTCCGGGTCGCACGGGTACATGTCCTGCTCCACGATCGCGAACAGGTCCACGTCGAGTGCCTGGGCGGCGGCGAGGACCGGTTCGAGGGCGGGCACCCCGGCGGGCGGCTCGCACATCACCCCCCGGGCGACGGCGGGCCCGAACGGCAGCCGCTCGGCGTGCACCTGGGCCAGGACGTCCGGATCGACCTGCTTGAGGTGGAGGTAGCCGATGCGCTCCCCGTAGGTCTCGATGAGCTTGACGCTGTCGCCGCCGCAGTAGGCGTAGTGCCCGGTGTCCAGGCACAGGTTCACCAGGTCGGGGTCGGTGGCGTCGAGGAAGCGGGCCACGTTCTCCTCGCTGTCGATGTGGGTGTCGGCGTGCGGGTGCACCACGATCCGCAGCCCGTAGCGCTCGCGCACCTCGCGGGCGAGGCGTTCGGTCTGCCGGGCGAGGTCGCGCCACTGCGCGGCGCCGAGCGTGGAGCTCTCCAGCACCTCGCCCGTCCTGTCGTCGCGCCAGAACGCGGGGATGACCACCAGGTGGCCGGCGCCGGTGGCCCGGGTCAGCTCCGCCACGTCCGCGACGTGCTCCCAGGTGGTGTCCCACACGGCGGGGCCGTGGTGCAGCCCGGTGAAGACGGTCCCGGCCGAGACGCGCAGGTTCCGGCGCGCGGTCTCGTCGGCGAGGCGCGCGGGGTCGGTGGGGAGGTAGCCGTACGGTCCGAGTTCGATCCACCCGTATCCGGCCCCGGCGACCTCGTCGAGGAAGCGGGTCCAGGGGACCTGGCGGGGGTCGTCGGGAAACCAGACGCCCCAGGAGTCGGGGGCCGAGCCGATCCGGATACGAGTCTTGGCCGTCGTCATGGGAGCAGCCTTCCGGGGGCGCCGGAACGGTGTCAAGGCTACGTCCGAATGTCAGGACAAAAGATTGACAGGGCCGGTCCGGGGCCGCTAGACCTGGGACGGCCGAGGGGCACCGATGAAGGGGGCGTGCATGGAGGCGGTTCCGTACGACGTGATCACCATGGGGCGGATCGGGGTGGACCTCTATCCCCTCCAGACCGGCGTGCCGCTCGCGAAGGTGACGTCGTTCGGCAAGTTCCTCGGCGGCTCGCCCTCGAACGTGGCGGTCGCGGCGGCCCGGCTCGGGCGCCGCACGGCCGTGGTCACCGGCACCGGCGAGGACCCCTTCGGGACGTATCTCC
This sequence comes from Streptomyces sp. NPDC005878, assembly GCF_040629815.1. Classification (NCBI taxonomy): domain Bacteria; kingdom Bacillati; phylum Actinomycetota; class Actinomycetes; order Kitasatosporales; family Streptomycetaceae; genus Streptomyces; species Streptomyces sp. NPDC005878. The sequence goes on along the minus strand of NZ_JBEXWK010000012.1, from coordinate 127,854 downwards.
GCGAGGAGCTGGGCGCGTTCGGCGTCGACGCCCGCTGGGTGAAGAGCGTGCCGGGCCTGGCGACCCCGCTCACCTTCTGCGAGATCTTCCCGCCGGACGACTTCCCGCTGTACTTCTACCGCGCCCCCAAGGCCCCCGACCTGGAGCTGTACGAGGCGGACCTCGACCTGGACGCGATCCGCGCGGCACGGATCTTCTGGGTCACCGGCACGGGCCTGAGCGTCGAGCCGAGCCGCTCCACCACGCTGGCGGCGCTCGCCGCCCGGGCGCGCGCGGGCACCACGGTCTTCGACCTCGACTGGCGGCCGATGTTCTGGACGGACCCCGAGGAGGCGCGCCCGTACTACCGCGAGGCTTTGCGGCACGCGACGGTCGCCGTCGGCAACGTGGAGGAGTGCGCGGTGGCCACCGGCGAGCGCGAGCCGCACGCCGCCGCCCGGGCGCTGCTCGCCGCCGGGGCCGAGCTCGCCGTGGTCAAACGGGGACCCGAGGGGGTGCTCGCCCTGCACCGGGACGGCGGCGCCGCCGAGGTGCCGCCCGTCCCCGTCGAGGTGGTCAACGGGCTCGGCGCGGGGGACGCGTTCGGCGGGGCCCTCTGCCACGGCCTGCTGGCGGGCTGGGACACCGGACGCGTGATGCGGTACGCCAACGCCGCCGGCGCGATCGTCGCCGCCCGCCTCGCCTGCTCCTCCGCGATGCCGTACCCGGCCGAGGTCGAGCGCGTCCTGGCGGGGGGAGCGCCGTGAGCGTCCACGTCAGCCCCGGCGAGCTGGCCGGGGTCCGCGCCCGCAGTCCCGAGGCCGTCGCGGAGGCGGCCGCCCGGCGCGCCCGGCGCCCGCTCGTCCGCGACTCCGGGCGGCTGCTGATCGTCGCGGCCGACCACCCCGCCCGGGGCGCGCTCGCCGTCGGCGACGACGCCTTCGCCATGGCCGACCGGTCCGTCCTGCTGGAACGGCTCTGCCTCGCCCTGTCCCGGCCCGGCGTCGACGGGGTGCTCGCCAGCGCCGACATCCTGGAGGACCTGCTGCTCCTGGGGGCCCTGGAGGACAAGGTCGTGATGGGCTCGATGAACCGGGGCGGGCTCGCCGGATCCGCCTTCGAACTGGACGACCGCTTCACCGGCCACCGCGCCCAGGACCTCGCCCGGCTCGGCTTCGACGCGGGCAAGCTGCTGCTGCGCCTCGACTACGAGGACCCCGGCTCGCTCGACACCCTGCACACGGCGGCCCGCGCCATCGACGCGATGGCGGAGCGTCGGCTTCCCGTCTTCGTGGAGCCGTTCATCTGTCACCGGCGCGACGGACGGCTGCGCAACGATCTGGGCGCGGACGCCGTGACGCGTTCGCTCGCCATCGCCTCCGGCCTGGGCGGCACCTCCGCGTACACCTGGCTGAAGGTGCCCGTCACCGACGAACCCGACGAGATGGCCCGGGTGATGGCGACCACCACCCTGCCCGCCGTGCTGCTCGGCGGGGACACCGGCACGACCCCGGGGGAACAGGAGGCGGCGTACGAGAAGTGGCGCGGCGCGCTGCGTCTGCCCACCGTGCGGGGGCTGGTGGCGGGGCGCACCCTGCTCTATCCGGCCGACGGCGACGTGGCGGGCGCGGTCGACATCGCGGCCGGGCTGCTGAAGGGGTAGGGATCGGGCATGGACGCGCACAAGGACGAGCTGTTCGTACGGGCCGGATCCGCCTCCACGGGGGCGTACGCCCTGGACATCGGCCCCGAGCGGGCCGGCTGGGGCTACTCGGGCCTGCGGATCCTGGAGCTGGCGCCGGGCGGGGAGCACTCCCTCGCCACCGGCGGCAGCGAGTGGATCCTGCTGCCCCTGCAAGGTGGCTGTACCGTACATGTAGAAGACCGGATCCTGGAACTGCGGGGCAGGGAGAGCGTGTTCGCCGGAGCCACCGACTTCGCGTACCTCCCGCGTGACGCCCACGCCCAGATCGCCTCCGGCGCGGGAGGCCGCTTCGCCCTGGCAGGAGCGAGGTGCGAGCGCCGACTCCCCGCTCGCCGCCGCCCCGCGCCGGAGGTACCCCTCGAACAGCGCGGCTCCGGCGTCACCGCCCGCGAGATCCGGGGCTTCGCCGCCGCCGACGCCTTCGACTGCGACCGGCTCATCGCCGTCGAGGTGGTCACCCCGGGCGGCAACTGGTCCTCCTATCCGCCGCACAAGCACGACGAGCACGTGCCCGGGCGGGAGTCGGAGCTGGAGGAGATCTACTACTTCGAGTTCGCGGGCCCGGACGGATTCGGCTACCAGCGCGTGTCGCCCTCGCGCCCGGGCGGCGCCGACGTCCTCGCCGAGGTCCGCACCGGCGACACCGTCCTCGTCCCCGACGGCTGGCACGGGCCCTCCATCGCCGCCCCCGGACACCCCATGTACTACCTCAACGTGATGGCGGGGCCGGGCGAGGAACGCGCGTGGCGCATCAGCTTCCACCCGGACCACACCGACCACACAGAGGGTTACCGATGAGCGGTACGACCAGGCGTCTGACCACCGCGCAGGCGCTGCTCGCCTTCCTCGCCCGCCAGTACACCTCCCGCGCCGGGACCGAGCAGCGCCTGATCACCGGCGCCTGGGGCATCTTCGGCCACGGCAACGTCGCCGGGATCGGCCAGGCGCTCCTGGAGCCCGGCAGCGACATGCCGTACCACCAGGGCCGCAACGAACAGGCCATGGTGCACGCGGCCGTCGGCTACGCCCGCCAGTCCGGCCGGCTCTCCGCCCACGCGGTGACCACCTCGATCGGGCCGGGCGCCACCAACCTCGTCACCGGGGCGGCCCTGGCGACCGTCAACCACCTGCCCGTCCTGCTGCTGCCCGGCGACGTGTTCGCCTCCCGCCCGGCCGACCCGGTCCTCCAGCAGCTCGAAGTCCCGTACGCGGGCGACGTGTCGGTCAACGACTGCCTGCGGCCCGTCTCGCGCTACTTCGACCGGATCACCCGTCCCGAGGCGCTGATCCCGGCCGCGCTCGCCGCGATGAGCGTGCTCACCGACCCGGCCAGGACCGGCGCGGTCACCCTGGCGCTGCCGCAGGACGTGCAGGCGCAGGCGTACGACTGGCCCGAGGAGTTCTTCCGGCGGCGGGTGTGGCACGTACGGGCCCAGGAGCCCGATCCGTACGAGCTGGACGCGGCCGTCCGTCTGCTGCGCGGCGCCCGCCGGCCGCTGGTCGTCGCGGGCGGCGGGGTCCACCACGCCCGCGCCGAGGACGCGCTGCGCCGCTTCGCCGAGCGGACAGGCATCCCGGTCGCCGCCACCCAGGCGGGCAAGGGCTCACTGCCCCACGACCACCCGTGCGACGTGGGCGGCATCGGCCACACCGGCACCGCCACGGCCGACGCGCTGGCCCGCGAGGCCGATGTCGTCCTCGGCGTCGGCACCCGCTGGACGGACTTCACCACCGCCTCCTCGACGCTCTTCCAGCACCCCTCGGTCCGGTTCGTCGGGCTCAATGTGAACGGCGCCGACGCCCACAAGCTCGGCGCGCTCCAGCTCGTCGCGGACGCCCGCGCCGGCCTCGAAGCACTGACGCGGGCCCTCGACGGGCACCGCGTCGCGCCCGCCTACCCGGCCGCCTACGGCGCGGCCAAGACGGCCTGGGAGGAGCGCGTCACCGCCGCCTACACTCCCCAGGACGAGGACGCCCGTCCCACCCAGGCCCACGTCCTCGGCGTCCTCGACGCCTTGGTCACCGGCGACGACATCCTGATCAACGCGGCGGGCTCGCTCCCGGGGGATCTGCACAAGCTGTGGCGCACCCGCTCCCGCGACCAGTACCACGTCGAGTACGGCTACTCCTGCATGGGATACGAGATCCCGGCCGCGATCGGCGTGGCGCTCGCCGCGCCCGGCCGGCCGGTGTGGGCGCTGGTCGGCGACGGGACGTATCTGATGAACCCCACCGAGATCGTCACGGCGGTGCAGGAGAACCTCCCCATCAAGGTGGTGATCCTCCAGAACCACGGGTACGCCTCCATCGGCGGGCTCTCGGAGTCGGTGGGCGGCGAGCGCTACGGGACGGCCTACCGCTTCCGGGCGCCCGACGGGAGCTTCACGGGCGCGCCCCTGCCGGTCGACCTGGCGGCCAACGCGGCCTCCCTCGGCATGGCCGTGCTGCGCCCCAAGACCGTTCGTGACCTGCGCGAAGCCCTCGCGAGCGCCCGCGCGGCGGACCGTCCCACATGTGTCTACGTCGAGACCGAAACGGCAGACACAGTGTCGGGCCCGCCCCCGGCGCAGGCGTGGTGGGATGTTCCCGTGGCCGAGACCGCGACCCGCTCGTCGGCGGTCGAGGCGCGCGAGGAGTACGACCGGCAAGTCGCAGCCCGACGCCGCCATCTCTGAAGGAGTTCCCTGCCATGACGAAGACCGTCAACCACTGGATCGGTGGTAAGCCCGTCGAGAGGGCTGCGGGCGCCTCCGGTTCGTACGGCCAGGTCACCGACCCCGCGACCGGGGCCGTGACCACGCGGGTCGCCTACGCGACCGTCGAGGAGGTGGACGCGGCCGTCGCCGCCGCCCGCGAGGCGTACACCACCTGGGGCCAGTCCTCGCTGGCCCAACGGACGGCGGTGCTCTTCACGTTCCGCGCCCTGCTGGACGCCAACCGCGACGCGATCGCGGAGCTGATCACCGCCGAGCACGGCAAGGTGCACTCCGACGCGCTGGGCGAGGTCGCGCGCGGCCTGGAGATCGTCGACCTGGCGTGCGGCATCAGCGTGCAGCTCAAGGGCGAGCTGTCGACGCAGGTCGCCAGCCGGGTGGACGTGGCGTCGATCCGCCAGCCGCTGGGCGTCGTCGCGGGCATCACACCGTTCAACTTCCCGGCCATGGTGCCGATGTGGATGTTCCCGCTCGCCATCGCCTGCGGCAACACCTTCGTCCTGAAGCCGTCCGAGAAGGACCCCTCGGCGTCGATGAAGATCGCGGAGCTGCTGAGCGAGGCCGGGCTGCCCGACGGCGTCTTCAACGTCGTGCACGGCGACAAGGCCGCCGTGGACCGCCTCCTGGAGCACCCGGACGTGGCCGCAGTCTCCTTCGTCGGCTCCACCCCGATCGCCCGCCACATCCACGCCACGGCCTCCGCCCACGGCAAGCGCGTCCAGGCGCTCGGCGGCGCCAAGAACCACATGCTGGTCCTGCCGGACGCCGACCTGGACGCGGCGGCCGACGCCGCCGTCTCGGCCGCGTACGGCTCGGCGGGCGAGCGCTGCATGGCCATCTCGGCGGTCGTGGCGGTCGGCGCCATCGGCGACGAACTGGTCGCGAAGATCCGTGAGCGCGCCGAGAAGATCAAGATCGGCCCGGGCACCGACCCGGCCTCCGAGATGGGCCCGCTGATCACCGCCGCCCACCGCGACAAGGTCGCCTCCTACGTCACCGGCGCGGCGGCCCAGGGCTGCGAGGTCGTCCTCGACGGCACCGGGTACACCGTGGAGGGCCACGAGGACGGCCACTGGATCGGCCTGTCGCTGCTCGACAAGGTGCCCACGTCCGCCGACGCCTACCGGGACGAGATCTTCGGCCCGGTGCTGTGCGTGCTGCGGGTCGAGTCGTACGAGGAGGGCCTGGCGCTCATCAACGCCTCGCCGTTCGGCAACGGCACCGCGATCTTCACCCGGGACGGCGGCGCGGCCCGCCGGTTCCAGCTGGAGGTCGAGGCCGGCATGGTCGGCGTCAACGTGCCGATCCCGGTGCCGGTGGGCTACCACTCCTTCGGCGGCTGGAAGGACTCGCTCTTCGGCGACCACCACATCTACGGCAACGACGGCACGCACTTCTACACCCGCGGCAAGGTCGTCACCACCCGCTGGCCGGACCCCTCCGACGCGCCCGCGGGCGTCGACCTGGGCTTCCCGCGCAACCACTGATCCACGGCCCGGCCGGTCGGCCCCCGGCCCGGCCCTCCGAGCGGCCCGTACGGTTTCCCCCAACCGTGCGGGCCGCCGCCGTTTCCGTAACGGCCTCGGCCCGGCCCGGGCGCCCGCCCGGGTCCCGGCGGGCCGCACCGACCGGCACCAGTCGGCACCGGCCGGTGACCGGGGGTAACCGGAGGCCTGGCACGGGGTGCCAAGGGCGTTCCGGTATGCGGGATCCGGCAAACTTTTTCGGCGCGGCGGCTGCGGTTCCCGTACCGGCCGACATTGCGCCTTTGTTGCGCTCTTAACGCCGCATCAGTGCCGTAGGGGCGCCGGGGCGACGAATTCCGTAGGTGAACAGCTATTGACCTGCGGATCGAGTGGAGATTGAAATGGCGGCCCGGGAGCGACCCACCACTCACCACCGGGGCCGGACGGGCCCCGGAGCACCACCCGGAGGTCGATAGCGCTCCCCGCTCACAACCCCACCCCGCCGATCGGACGCACCTCGATGACCGAAACGCTCAGCCCGCCCCACCTCCTCTCCCCGGCCACGGGCGAAGCCCCCAAGAAGCTCAAGCGTTCCATCGGCGTCGTGGGCGGCACCCTGCTGACGCTCTCCTGCGTGACGCCCGCCTCCACCCTCTTCGTGGTCGTGCCCGACCTGTTCTCCAGCCTCGGCACCTACACCGCGCTCACCATCGCCATCGGCTCGCTGCTCTGCGTCGGCGTCGCGTTCTGCTACTCGGAGCTGGGCACCCTCATCCCCAGCGCGGGCGGCGAGTACGCGATGGTCTCCACCCTCGCCGGACGGCTCGCGGGCTGGCTGGTCTTCGTCCTCTCCCTGCTCGTCGTGATGATCGTCCCCCCGGTCATCGCCATGGGCACCGCCGACTACCTGGCGCCGCTCGTCCACATGCCCGCCCCCGCGGCCGGCGGCGGCGTGATGCTGCTCGCCACCCTCGCCGGCCTGCTCGACCTGCGGGCCAACGCCTGGATCACCGGGATCTTCCTGGTCCTCGAAGTGGTCGCCGCGGCCCTGGTCGCCGTCCTCGGCTTCGCCCACGGCGAGCGCGGCGGCTCCTCCCTCGTGCACGGCACGGTCGCCGCCGACGGCGGCGGCCACTCCACGGTCACCGCGATGATGGTCGTCTCGGGCCTCGCCATCGCCCTCTTCATCACCCAGGGCTTCTCGACCGCCGTCTACCTCTCCGAGGAGCTGGAGCACCCGCGCCGCAACGTGGCCCGGACCGTGCTCGCCACCCTCGCCATCTCGACCGCCGTCATCCTCGTCCCCGTCGTCGCCATCACCGTGGGCGCCCCCGACCTCGCGACGCTCACCTCCGGCGACATCAGCGGCATGGTCACCGCCTGGTCCAACTCGGCCGTCGGCACCTTCGTCAGCCTCTGCGTGGCCCTCGCCATCGTCAACGCGGGCATCGTGATGGTCATCCAGAACTCCCGCGTCCTGTTCGCCTCGGCCCGCGACAAGGCCTGGCCCGAGCCCGTCAACCGCGCCCTGTCCCGCCTCGGCCGCTTCGGCTCCCCGTGGGTGGCCACCCTCCTGGTCGGCGTCCCCGGCGCCGCCCTCTGCTTCGTCAACCTCGACACCCTGTACGGCGTCACCGGCGTCTCGGTGACCGGCATGTACCTGCTGGTCGCCGTCGCCGCCCTGCTCAGCCGCCGCGGCGGGCACCGGGAGACCGCCGCCTGGCGGATGCCGCTGTGGCCCGCCGTCCCGGTGGTCCTGATCGCCGTCCTCGCGTACATCCTCACCCAACAGGAGACCCGGTACCTGCTGTGGACCGGCGGCATCACGGCCGTCGCCACCCTCTACTGGGCGCTCTACCTGCGCCCGCGCCGCGAGACGCGGTGGCTGGTGAGCATCCCGGAGGACGAGCAGGCCTGACGCGGCCCGGCGGCCGGGCCGTCAGGATCCGGACCAGACCCGCGCCCGCGGCTCGGCGAGCGCGGTCCTGTCCGGATCCGGCGGTCCGTCCGCGGGACGCAACGGGCGGGCCGCGCCTAGGGTTTGGGGTATGACTGCCGCGCCCACGCCGCTCGACCACGACTTCTACTGTGCCGAGATCCTGCGCCAGACCGACGCGCTGAGGTCCCACCTGGACGGCGCCGACCTCCGTGCCGCCGTACCGACCTGCCCCGACTGGACCCTCGGGCAGCTCGCCGTCCACGTCGGCGGCGCCCACCGCTGGACCGCCGAGATCGTCCGTACGAAGTCCACCGCCGCGGTCCCGCAGGAGCGGGTGCCCGCCTTCGAGGGCCCCGAGAAGGACGAACCGGAGGCCCTGGACGCCTGGTTGGGCGAGGGCGCGGCCCTCTGCGCCGACGTCCTGCGCACCGCGGGCCCCGACCAGGCCGCCTGGTCCTGGACGGGCGACGCGACCGCCGGGTTCTGGGCGCGCCGGATGACCCACGAGACGGTGGTCCACCGCGCGGACGCGGCGCTCACCGTGGGCGCGGAGTACGTGCTCGCGCCGGAGGTCGCCGCGGACACGATCGACGAGTGGCTGGAGATCGTCACGTACGTCCAGGCCGCCAGGCTCGCCCCGGCCGCCGCCGAACTGCGCGGCCCCGGCCGCAGCATCCACCTGCACGCCACGGACACGCCCGGCGCCGAGTGGCTGATCGAGCTGGGCGAGGACGGGGTGAGCTGGCGGCGCGCCCACGAGAAGGCCACGGTGGCGCTGCGCGGCCCGCTCACCGACGTCCTGGGCGTCTTCTACCGAAGGCTGCCCGCCGACAGCCCCCGCGTGGAGGTCCTCGGCGACGCCGCGCTCCTGGACTTCTGGCTGGAGCGCGCCTCCTTCGGCTGACCGCCCGCAGGGCCGCCGCCCCGGCGCCCGTACTGCCGTCGCGGTACGGGAACGGCCGCCCGTACGCCGCGAGTACACCCCGGCCTCCACCTGGCGGCAGGTCCGGTTGTCGGACCCGGCGCTTACGGTGGAGGCATGAGACTGCGCAGACCTCGTGGGAGGGCGGCGGCCGGGGTGGCCGCCGCCCTCGTGGTGCTCGCCGGTGCCGGCGTGTGGACGGCCACCGGCGCCGGCGGCGCGCCCGCGGTGCACCAGGAGGACCGGGTGATGGAGATGCCCGGGGCGAAGATCGACACGTCGTACTTCACGGCGGGGGACGCCAAGAAGAAGCGACCCGCTGTCCTCCTGGGCCACGGCTTCGGCGGCAGCAAGGACGACGTCCGCGCCCAGGCGCGCGACCTCGCGCGCGAGGGCTACGCGGTGCTGACCTGGTCCGCGCGCGGCTTCGGCGCCTCCACCGGCCAAATCGGCCTCAACGACCCGGCGTTCGAGGTGAAGGACGTCTCCCGGCTCGTCGACTGGCTGGCGAAGCGCCCGGAGGTGCGGCTCGACGCGGCGGGCGACCCGCGCGTCGGCGTCACCGGCGCGTCCTACGGAGGCGCGATCTCGCTCCTGGCCGCCGGACACGACAAGCGGATCGACGCGATCGCCCCCCAGATCACGTACTGGAACCTGGCGGACGCCCTCTTCCCCGACGGCGTCTTCAAGAAGCTCTGGGCCGGGATCTTCTTCTCCACCGGCGGCGGCTGCAAGACCTTCGAGAAGCAGCTCTGCGACATGTACGAGAGGGTCGCGGTCAGCGGCAGGCCGGACGCCCAGGCGCGCGACCTGCTGGCGGCCCGTTCCCCGTCCGCCGTGGGCGACCGCATCAAGGTGCCCGCGCTGATCGTCCAGGGCCAGAGCGACTCCCTCTTCCCGCTCGGCCAGGCCGACGCCATGGCCCGCCGGATCCGCGCCAACGGCGCCCCCGTCGCGGTCGACTGGATCACCGGCGGCCACGACGGCGGCGACCGCGAGTCCGGGCGGATCACCCCCCGGATCACCTCCTGGTTCGACCACTACCTCAAGGGCGACAAGGACGCCTCCACCGGCCCCGCCTTCCGGGTCACCAGGACCGGCGGCATCAGCTCCACCGACGGCGCCGCCCAGCTGCGCGGCGCCACCAGCGGCAGCTACCCGGGCCTGGCGGACGGCACGCGCGCGGTGCGGCTCACCGGCCGCGAGCAGACCTTCGAGAACCCGGCGGGCGCCGCCCCGCCCGCCATCTCGGCCGTGCCCGGCGTCGGCGGGGGACTGGCGGGCCTGTCCTCGCTCGGCGTGGGCGGCCTCTCCATCGACTTCCCCGGGCAGTACGCGCGCTTCGACTCCGAACCGCTCAGGCCCGGCCTGCGCGTCACCGGCTCGCCCACGGTCCGGCTCAAGGTCACCTCCAGCGCCGACGACGCGGTGCTCTTCGCGAAGGTGTACGACGTGAGCCCCGACGGCAAGCGACAGGTGCTCCCCGCCCAACTGGTCACGCCCGTCCGGGTGGACGGTGCCAAGGAGGGCAAGGAGGTCGAGGTCACCCTGCCCGCCGTCGACCACAACGTGGAGGCGGGCCACCGGCTGCGCCTGGTGGTCGCCGCGACCGACCTCGGTTACGCCTCCCCGGCCGCGCCGGGCACGTACAAGGTGGCGCTGGTGGGCGGCTCGCTGAAGGTGCCGACCGCGCCCGGGGTGAAGACCGAGCCCGCCGGGGTGCCCTGGTGGGCCTGGGGGCTGCCGCTGGCGGGCGCGGTGATCGCGCTCGGCCTGCTGGCCACCCGCCGCGCCACGGCCCCCGCCCCCGACCCGGAGCTGGCCGAGGTCCCGCTCCAGATCACCGGTCTGACGAAGAAGTACGCCAAGTCGACCGACCGGTACGCGGTCCGCGACCTCTCCTTCCGCGTTGAGAAGGGCCAGGTCCTCGGCCTGCTCGGACCCAACGGCGCGGGCAAGACCACCACCCTGCGCATGCTGATGGGCCTCATCCGCCCCGACAGCGGCGAGATCCGCGTCTTCGGCCACGCGATCCGGCCCGGCGCGCCCGTGCTCTCCCGGGTCGGCGCCTTCGTCGAGGGCGCGGGCTTCCTGCCGCACCTGTCCGGCCGCGCCAACCTGGAGCTGTACTGGCAGGCCACCGGCCGCCCCGCCGAGGACTCCCACATGGAGGAGGCGCTGGAGATCGCGGGCCTGGGCGACGCGCTCCAGCGCGCCGTGCGGACGTACTCGCAGGGCATGCGCCAGCGCCTCGCCATCGCCCAGGCCATGCTCGGCCTGCCGGACCTGCTGATCCTCGACGAGCCGACCAACGGTCTCGACCCGCCGCAGATCCGCGAGATGCGGGACGTGATGATCCGCTACGCCCAGGGCGGCCGCACGGTCATCGTCTCCAGCCATCTGCTCTCCGAGGTCGAGCAGTCCTGCACGCATCTGGTGGTCATGGACCGCGGCCGGCTCGTCCAGGCGGGCCCGGTCGCCGAGATCACCGGCGGCAGCGACACGCTGCTGGTCACCGTCGACGGCCCGGTCACCGAGGTGCTGGCCGACAAGGTGGCCGCGCTGCCCGGCGTCGGCGCGGCGACGCCCACCGACGAGGGCATGCTGGTGCGCCTGGAGGGCGCCACGGCCACCGGGCTGATCGCCGAACTGGTCCGCCTCGACGTGCCGTTGACGGGCGTGGGCCCGCACCGCCGCCTGGAGGACGCCTTCCTGACCCTGATCGGAGGACCGGCATGAGCGCGCCCACGCACACCGGGGCCGGGGCGACGCCCGACCTGAGGGCGACCGCCCCCGGCTACCGCCCGCGCCGCACGCTTCCCCTGCGGGTGGAAGCGGCGCGCCAACTGCGCCGCAGGCGCACCCTGGTGATGGCAGGCATCCTCGCCGCGCTGCCGTTCATCCTGGTCACGGCGTTCGCCATCGGCGGCACGCCGTCCGGGCGGGACGGCCGGATCACCCTGATCGACACGGCGACGGCCTCCGGGGCGAACTTCGCGGCGACGGCCCTGTTCGTCTCGGCGGGCTTCCTGCTCGTGGTGCCCGTCGCGCTGTTCTGCGGCGACACGGTCGCCTCGGAGGCCGGCTGGTCGTCGCTGCGCTATCTGCTGGCCGCGCCCGTGCCCCGGGCCCGGCTGCTGTGGAGCAAGCTGGTGGTGGCGCTGGGCCTGAGCGCGGCGGCGATCGTGCTGCTGCCGCTGGTGGCCCTGGCGGTGGGCACGGCGGCGTACGGCTGGGGCCCGCTGGAGATCCCCACCGGCGGCTCGCTCGGGGCCGGCGAGGCCCTGCCGCGCCTGGCCATCGCGGTGGCGTTCGTCTTCGTGTCCCAACTGGTCACGGCCGGGCTGGCGTTCTGGCTCTCCACCAAGACGGACGCGCCGCTGGGCGCGGTCGGCGGCGCGGTGGGCCTGACGATCGTGGGCAACGTCCTGGACGCGATCACGGCCCTGGGCGACTGGCGCAAGGCCCTCCCGGCCCACTGGCAGTTCGCCTGGGCGGACGCGCTCCAGCCCCACCTGGAGTGGAGCGGCATGGCCCAGGGCGCGGGCGTGTCGGTGGGGTACGCGCTGGTGCTGGTGGCGCTGGCGTTCCGGGGGTTCGAGAGGAAGGACATCGTGTCGTAGGGGCTGCGGCCGTCCCGGCGTCACGGGTGGCGCGGGTGGGTTGCAGGTGACTGAGGAGGGCGACCCGGCCGGGGGAGGGAATCCAGGGAGCTGGTCGCCCCGGCGCGGGCGAGCCGCAACGGGGATGTTGACGACCGGCCGCCGCGACGGAGCGCGGGTGAGTACGCGTACTCATGGCCGAGGTCGAGCCGCCCGGTAGCCTGCCGCGAGGAAGATCAGCGAGTGAGGGGACGGCGGTATGTCCACGCCGGTCGGCGGCGGTACGCGGGGGTTCCGGACCGGACCGGGTGACGTCCGGCGGGCGGGAGAAGCTGCGCGCAACGTGGCTCGAGACATGGACTCCTGTACGCCGGGCGTAGCCGCCCCATCCGGCCCGTACGCTGCGGGGGCACCCCTTCCGTTCGACGTGAACGGGGGGCGCTGACGCATGCGGGTCGCGCAACTTCGTGACGCCAAGCCGCTGCTGCTCACGGACGCCGCCAAACTCGCGCACCGGAACTACCCCGACACCACCACGGCGTCCATCGCCTGGCTCGGCTACGACGCACCCCAGCTCGACGGCTTCACGTGGTCGGCCACCGACGTCATGAGGGACGACGACGCCAAGGCGGGTGCCCCGGCGTACAACCGTTTCCTGAGCGGCATCCGGGTCACCCACGAGTCAGGTTCCCCGCATGTGACGGCCATCGGGCATTCCTACGGCTCCTTGACCCTGGGCCAGGCCACCCAGCGGCCCGGTGGCATCCCGGCCGACCACGTGGTGCTCGTCGGCAGCCCGGGAACCGGCGTCGACAAGGCCTCCGACCTCGGCGTGGGCGCCGACCACGTCTGGCGGGGCTCGTCACCGGAGACCTTCCGGCCCATTCGCTCTACTTCGATCCTCGTGAGGGTGGAGATTCCCTGGAGTACATCGTGAAGGTCGTCGCCGGTCGGGGCAACAAGATCACAAAGGCGGCGCCGCGATGAGGCGCCGACGCCGGGCAGTGCGGATGCTGACCGGGATGCTCCTGGTGGCATCGCTTGCCGGCTGCGGGGCCGTTGGCGGGCAGAGCGGCACGAAGGACCAGGGGAAGAAGGAAGAGAAGGTACCGACGATGGACATGCAACGGGCCGGTGAGCGCGCGGAGGCGATCCTCGACGCCACGCTGGCGGCCATTCAGCCGCCCGTGAAATGGTCCTACGGCTATCCCATGCGGGAGGCCTGCAGCAACGGCCTCAACGAGCCGACCGGCACTACGACCATCAACCGCACCCGTCATGTCCTCACCGTGATCTCAGCGCAACGGCGCGGGAACCTGCTGGGCGTCGTACAGCGCTACTGGGAACAGCAGGGCTTCACCGTCGAAAGCGTCAACCCCGACAAGGACATGCCCTCCATCCGGGCCAAGAGCCCCGACGGGTTCGGAGTCGACCTGGGCGTCGGCAGCATCGGCAACGTCCATATCAGCGCGGGCTTCGGCTGCGCCAAGGACTCGGCGATGACATACCCGCCGGGAACACCGGGGCAGCCGGGCGGACCGAAGGAAGAGGAACTCAGGCCACGGGATCACTCGGATTTCTGGTCCTCCACCGAGCCGCTCCAGCAGTAGGCGTTCGCCTGCGGCCCCGGCTCTCCATTTGCGGTACTTCACGTGGCATAAACGGGGCAACTGCATAAAGAAGCATGTTCGCCATGAGGTATTCGGTACGTGCTTCGAGGGCGGGTGAACTTATCGGCTCAAAGTCAGCCACACCCCCTGACGTGCAAATAAATGCATCCCATTTCTGCGACAATTGCGGCCTCGCTTCTCGCTCGCCGGATGCGCTTGACATCTGTTCGTTCCAGGCGGCGTACCGCCTCCTCTGTGCTTGGGGGTGGGCGCAGTTGGCTCAGTTGGGTGGCGTCTTACCTCAACAGGTAAAACGTTGTGAGAGCCTCTTCTGCCCTTGCTCGGCGGGCGTCTTTTTCCTGTCCGCTCATGAGTGAAGCGGCTTTGTCCGCCTTTCGTTTTGGGCGGTCCATAATGATCGGCAAATCGCGCGATGATCTCGGCAGCAGTAAGTGCGCCGAGAACTGCCTCGTATGCCGAGCGCCCTCGTCGACTGGCCATAGCCATTGGCTGAGCCGACGCGTAACCATCCCCGTGAAGGGTGGATCTTGAGCCGTGTCCGCGCCCGAGATGTTGCCGCCGATCGGGGGCCAGTGCGCCGAGGGATGAGGGCGATATTCGTTGGACTGGGGCCGGTTGCGGGCACGCGGCCACTTGAGAACCCGGGGACGGCGGTGCGGCCGACGCCGGGACGCCTCGGGCCGGCTGCTGCCGAAGGGGGCTTACGCGGCCTGTACGGCCCCCTCGCTACGGTGCTGCCGAGCAGCAAAAAGGCCCTCCCGGAGGAGGGCCCGACACCGCACAGCAGTGGCGCCCCCGGCAGGACTCGAACCTGCGGCCAAGCGCTTAGAAGGCGCCTGCTCTATCCACTGAGCTACGGGGGCCGGATGGCCTGGAGCCCCCGGGCGGGCAAGGCTGTGATCCGGAGTTCGGCTCCGGGCCGTGACCTTGCCGGGGACAAGGATAGGGCTCCTCTCACCTCGCCCCGGTTGCTTCACCTGCGTGGCACGATGTGGAGGTTCGGTGAAGCGAACCGATAATCGCAGGCGAGCGCGGAACATGCAGCGCTTTTGACGCTCGCGGGGCCGGGTGTTGTGCACTCGTTATGCCTGCGTCCCACTCCTCCCGTCTGTCCCATGTGTCCGATCGGCGCGCGAAGGCCTCCATACGCTTCAAAAAGCCGCCAAAATTGGGCATTCTTCGCATGTGGTGACCTTGGACGTACGGCCTCAGCTGATTGACGCACTCTCCGCCCTGCGCGACAGGGTCGCGGCCGTGCGTCTTCCGCTGCCCCTCCCGGGGGCGGCGCGCGCACGGCAGACCCGGGGCGAACTCCTCGCACAGCTCGACGACTATCTGCTGCCCCGGCTCAGAGATCCCGAGGCGCCGCTGCTCGCCGTCGTCGGCGGGTCCACCGGCGCCGGAAAGTCCACCCTCGTCAACTCCCTTGTGGGGCGACGGGTCAGCGAGGCCGGTGTGCTGCGGCCTACGACCCGCACCCCCGTACTCGTCTGCCACCCCGACGACCACCACTGGTTCACCGAGATCCGCGTCCTGCCCCAGCTCACCCGCGTCTGGCTGCCCCAGCAGAACGACGAGGCGGACATCGACGAGGGCATCGGGGGCAACGACGAGGAGAACTCGCTGCGCGTCGAGACCTCGCGGAACCTGCCCGTCGGGCTCGCTCTGCTCGACGCGCCCGACATCGACTCACTGATCGTCAGCAACCGTCTGCTCGCGGCCCGGCTGATCTGCGCCGCCGACATCTGGGTGATGGTCACGACCGCCTCGCGGTACGCGGACGCCGTCCCGTGGCACCTGCTGCGGACCGCCAAGGAGTACGACGCCATGCTGATCACCGTCCTCGACCGGGTGCCGCACCAGGTCATCGGCGAGGTGTCCCGGCAGTACGCGGCGCTCCTGACCAAGGCCGGGCTCGGTGACGTGCCCCGCTTCACCATCCCCGAGCTGCCCGAATCGGCCGGGGGCGGGAGTGGATTGCTGCCCGCTACGGCGGTGGCCGCGCTCGGCCAGTGGCTCGCCCACCGGGCTCAGGACCCGGCCGCCCGCCAGCAGGCCGTCTTCCGTACCGCCGTCGGGGTCATCGACTCGCTCAACGCCCGTATGCCCGAGCTCGCCTCCGCCGTCGCCGCCCAGTACGCCGCCGCCGTACGGATGACGAGCGCGGTGGAGGAGGCGTACGAGCGGGAAGGGGCGCGCGTGCGGCGCAGGCTCCAGGCGGGGGGAGTGCTCGCCGGGGACGCGCTGACCCGCTGGCGGGCGTACCCCCGGGACGCCAGCTCCGTCGAGCTCCTCGACGCCCTCTGCGAGAGCCTCACCGAACTCCTCACCTGCGCGGCAGCCGCCGCCGACGAACGGGTGCGCGAGGCCTGGGGCCGTGAACCGGCCGCCGCCGAGCTGGTCCGGCGCGTACGGGACCGGGAGGCCGGGGACCGCATCGGGCTCGCCCTACGGCGCTGGCGGCGGGTCCTGGAGGAGCTGGCCGAGGAAGAGGTACGGGAGATGGACCGTGCCGTCGCCCCCTCCGCCGAGGCCGTGGCGGCCCTGCTGGCGGCCTCGCTCCTCGGCGGACGCCGCGCCCGCAGGGCCGGGGAACGGCTGGCCGAACGCATCGGCGCCAAGCGCGCGCTGCGCCTGCGCGACCAGGGCGGAGAGCTCGTCACCTCGTACATCGACCGCGTCCTGCACGCCGAACGCGACCGCCGGCTCGCCCCGCTGGACGCGCTCCGGGTGACCCCGGAGCCCCAGGCCGCGCTGATCGCCGCGCTGTCCCTACTGCAGAAGGAGAGGTGAGCGGGGTGACCGCTCTGACGGACCGGCAGGGGGCCGACCAGCCCGAGTCCGGGGGGCCGGAACCGGACGCGGCGGAGTCGCGGGCCGGTGCCGACGCCAAGGCCGGGTCTTCTGCTCCTGTGAACTCTGTGGCTTCTGCGGACTCTGTGACCTCTGAGGCCTCTGAGACCCCTAAGGCCACTGAGAAAGTCGCAGCGGAGGGGGAGGGGGCGTCCGGCGAGGGGCACGGGGACGGGCCCGCCCCGGTGGTGCCGGTCGCGTCCGTGACGGTCGAGGTCCGCATCCCCGGGAGGTCGCCGAGCGGCGGGCTGGAGACCGTCCGGCCCACCTCCGGGTGGCTCGGCTTCGACCGTCCGTGGGCCGAACGGCCGCCTTCCCGCAGGTCGGAGCCGGGTGAGAACACGGCGGGGGCCAAGGGGTCTCCCGCTGGGGAGTCGGGGAAGGAAGTGCCCGCCGAGGAAGCCGACACGCCCGACGCCGACACAATCGGAGGAACTCCGTCCGGCGGCGGTACGCCCCCGGCCGAGGTGTCGACGTCGAAGCGGGGCACTCCTGCTCCTGGGCCCGACCAGCCCAAGCCGGTCGGGCTGGAGCCCGAGAAGTCCAGGCCGGCCGGGCGGGAGTCCGAGAAGTCCAAGCCGGTCGCGGCCCGGGCTGACGAGTCCGAGCGTGTCGTGCCGGAGGCCCACAAGCCCGGGCGCGTCGCGCCCAAGCAGGAGAAGTCCAGGCCGGGAGTGGCGAAGCCGGAGGCTTCCAGGCCGGTCGCGACCAAGGCCGATGCGCCCACGGCGGACGCCACCAAGCCCGACAAGTCCGGGCCGGTGAAACCCGAGCAGGACGAACCCAAGACGGTGACGCCGCAACGCGAGGGTTCGGAGCCGGTCGGGGCCAAGCCCGACGCACCCAAGGCGGATCCCGTCCAGGCTGGCAAGTCCGGGCCGGTCACGCCGCCCGAGCAGGGCAAGCCTGAGCCGGACGCGCCCCGACCCGATGCTTCCAGGCCGATCGCCGCCCATCCCGGCAAGCCCGAGCCAGTCGCGTCCGAGCAGGCCAAGCCCAAGCCGGACGCGCAGCAACCCGGAACATCCCAGCCGGGCACGCCCGAACAGGGCAACCCCAAGCCGGACGCGCCCCAACCCGACGCGTCCAAGCCGGTCGCGCCCGAGCAGGGCAAGCCCCAGCCGGTCGCGGCCGGACCCGATGCGGCCAAGCCGGTCACGCCTCAACCCGGCGCCTCCAAGCCCAGCACCGCCAAATCCGACAAGCCCAGCCCCGCCTCTCCCAAGCCGCCGACCCCCAAGCCGATCGTTCCTTTGCCGGAGAAGCCCAGGCCAGGGGTGTCCAGGCCGCTCGCCTCGACGCCGATCGTGTCCCGGCCCGTCACGTTCAAGTCCGTCACCTTCAAGCCCGCCACCCCCAGATCCGACACGCCCGGGCCCAAAACGACAGAAGTCGATATGTCGACCGCCAGCACCGCCGGCTCTGCCCGCACCGCCAGCACCGCCAGTACCGCAATGACGCAACCCGCCGAGGCTCCCAGGAACCCCCGCCCCGCCCGGGACATCCCCAGCAGCGCCCGCACCAAGACACCCCCGCGTCCCGAGACACCCCCGAAGACCTCGACGCAGACCCCCGCCCGAAAGGCACCCGCGCCCACACTCGCGCCCGCGCCCGCCCCGCCCCGGGCGAGCCGCCTCCCGTACCGCCGCGCCCGGGCCAACTCGGCGCAAGCCGCACAAGCCGCGCAGGTCGCACAACCCGCACAGGCCTCGCGGGCCGTCCTCGCCGCGGAGTCGGAGTCGGAGTCGGAGCTCGGCTGGGACGACGGGCTGATCGCTCGACGGGTCAACGAAGCGGCCGAGGACGAGGTTCCCGTGGAGGAGCCCGAGCCGGTCGAGGCGTACGTACCCATCGGCGGGCCCTACGGAGCCGAGCTGCGCGGGCGGCTGGAGGCGCTGCGGGAGCTCGTGGGGCTGTCGCGGACGCGGCTCGACGGGAAGACGCTCGCCGAGGCGGGCCGCGTGCTCGACGAGGCCGCCGCACGGCAGCGGCTGTCCGCGCGGCACACGGTCGTCGCCATCGCCGGGGCCACCGGCAGCGGCAAGTCGACCCTGTTCAACGCCCTCGCCGGTACGCACATCTCGGAGACCGGGCTGCGCCGCCCCACCACCGCCGCGCCCATCGCGTGCAGTTGGACCGACGGCGCCGCGGGCCTGCTGGACCGGCTCGGGCTGCCGGGCAGGCTGCGCCGCAGGCCCCTGCCCACCGACCCGCACGCCGAGGCCCTCCAGGGGCTGGTCCTCGTCGACCTGCCGGACCTCGACTCGGCGCTCGTCGAACACCGGCGCCAGGCCGACCGGGTCCTGGCGCTCGTCGACGCGGTCGTCTGGGTCGTCGACCCGGAGAAGTACGCGGACGCCGTGCTCCACGAGCGGTACCTGCGGCCGCTGGCCGGGCACGCCGAGGTCACCTTCGTCGTACTGAACCAGGTCGACCGGCTCCCCGGCGACGCCGCCGACCAGGTGCTCGACGATCTGCGCCGCCTTCTCGACGAGGACGGCATGGCGCTCGGCGAGCACGGCGAACCCGGCGCCACCGTCGTCTCCCTCTCCGCCCTCACCGGCCAGGGGGTCGGCGAACTGCGCGACCTGCTCAGCCGGTTCGTGCAGGAACGCGGCGCTCCGGAACGCCGCGTCTCGGCCGACCTGGACGCCGCCGCCGCCGAACTGCGGCCGGTGTACGTCGCGGACGGCCGTACGGGGCTCGACGAGCGGGCCCGCGAGGCGTTCACCGACCGCCTCGCGGCCGCCGTGGGCGCCGCCGCCGCGGGGGAGGCCGCCGAGCGGGAGTGGCGGCGCAACGCGGGCCGCGCCTGCGGTACCCCCTGGCTGCGGCTCTGGCGCTGGTACGAGGGGTTGCGCGTCCCGGGCCGGGAGTCGCCGCAGCCCGCTCCTCCTCCGGAGGAGGAGGTGACGGCGCGCCAGCGGGTCGAACAGGCGGTACGCCTGGTCGCGGAGGAGGCGGCCACCGGACTGCCCGCCCCCTGGGCGCAGGCGGTACGGGAGGCGGCGGTGCGCGGCGCCGAGGGGCTGCCGGAGGCCCTGGACGAACTCGCGGTACGGGCCGAGCTGGAACGGGGCACCTCGCCCCGCCCCGCGTGGTGGCCCGCGGCGGTCGTGGTGCAGGCGGCCATGACGCTGGTGCAGATCGTGGGCGGTGTGTGGCTCGCCGGGCAGATCGTGGGGGTGTTCCCGCCCGGGCTGCTGGTGCCGGCGCTGGTGATGCTGGCCGGGATCGTCGGGGGTCCGCTGGTCGAGTGGGCCTGCGGGGTCGCGGCGCGCGGACCCGGCCGGCGGTACGGGCAGGAGGCCGAGCGGCGGTTGCGGGAAGCGGCGGCCGGGTGCGGCCGGGCGCAGGTCCTGGACCCGGTCGCGGCGGAGCTGATGCGCTATCGCGAGGTGCGCGAGCAGTACGTGGCGGTGCGCGGGGGGACGGCGGCGGGGTCGGGGGTGCGGGTCGGGGTGTCGTGACGGGCTGTGGTGGCGGGGGCGGGCCCCCGGCTCGCCGAGCACCGCACGGACGCCCCGACACCACCCTCCACCCGCTGCCCTCCACCCGCTGCCCTCCACCCGCTGCCCTCCACCCGCTGCCCACCACCCGCTGCCCACCACCCGCCGCCCTCCACCCTGCGTCCTCCCCCCCACCGACCCCGCCTCCGCCCGACCCCGACAACCCCCGTTCGGGTGACGAGGTTTTCCACAATCGCCGGGTGGTCCACAGGCCCCGGCACAAGGTCCTCCGTCCGGTCCAGCATGGTCATCGACAGCGCAAGGGTTCGATCGGCCGACTGGGCCGGACGGAGCCGCGACGGGGACGCCGTGGGCGCGACGGGCGCGCACGGCAGGCAGGACGGGGGAGTGGTGGGGATGAACGACACGCTGGTGACACTGGTGGGGAACGCCGCGACGCGGGTGGAGTTCCGGGAGACGGCGACGGGCGGGGTGGCCCGGTTCCGGCTCGCGGTGACCCCGCGCCGGTTCGACCGGCAGAAGAACGCCTGGGTGGACGGGCACTCCAGTTTCTACACGGTCTGGGCCTGGCGGACGCTGGGCCTGAACCTGGCGAGTTCGGTCGCCGTGGGCGAACCACTCGTGGTGCACGGCAGGTTGCGGGTGCGTGACGAGGACCTGGACGGCCAGCGCCGGTTCTCGGCGGATGTCGAGGCAATCGCGGTGGGCCACGATCTGACGCGGGGGACGTCCGCGTTCCGGCGCGTGGTGAAAGCGGACCCCCCGCTGACCGGGCCGCCCAAGGACCCTGCGGGAGAAGCCGGTTCGGGAGCTCCGGGCGCGTGGAAACCGGACCCGCAACCGGTTTCCGCGGCCTCTCCGCCCTGGACGGGAACGGGCGGTGCGGAAGTGGTCGCTGGGGGTGACGAGGCGGTTGGGGAGCGCGCCGGGCAAGTTGGGGAAAGCGCAGGTGGGGGGGGTGTTGAGGCTTCCGTGAGGGCTGTCGAGGAGGCCGTCGCGGCGCCCTGAAAGTCCGTTTCCGCACTGGAGATTTGTCGATAACCCCAGGTGGGGACGGGTAACGGCGATAACGATTCCGATTCGGAATGGTTATCTGATCGCATGACAGGGGATCAGGCGGCCCGATCTCCATAGGATTTCCGTTACTCACGGGGCACTTGAGTCAGCAGGCGAGGCACTTCCCCCACGCGCACGTACGCGAAAGCTCCTCGCCCGAAGGGGAATTCTGTGTTTTCAGTCGTTCACGGGCTTTCTGTACCCAAGTCTGTACGCAAGCGCGGCGTGGCACGCCTCGCTGCCGCCGTCGCGGTCTCGGGTCTGGTCGCCGGCGGCGCCATAGCCGGGGCGGGCACGGCGGTCGCCGACACGCCCGGTCAGCAGCACCAGGGTGGCGCGGTCGCCACCATCAAGGGCCTGGACCCGGACGCCTCCGGCAAGGCCGTCATCCACCAGCAGGGCGGCGACCGCCCGGTCTCGGCCGGCCTCTTCCAGATGGTCGTCGACGGCGGCGGCACCCTGCGTACGTACTGCATCGACATCCACAACCCGACGCAGCCCGCCGCGAAGTACCAGGAGACCCCCTGGAGCGGCACGTCGCTCAGCGGCAACCCGGACGCGGGCAAGATCCGCTGGATCCTCGAGCACTCGTACCCGCAGGTGAACGACCTGACGGCGCTCGCCAAGTCGGCCGGCCTCAAGGGCCAGCTGACCAATGGCACGGCTGCCGCGGCCACCCAGGTCGCCATCTGGCGCTACTCCGACCACGCCCAGGTCGACGCGGTGGACGCGCAGGCCAAGGACCTCGCGGACTGGCTGACCAAGTCCGCGAAGAACGTCGCCGAGCCCAAGGCGTCCCTGACCCTCGACAACGCGGCCGTCTCCGGCAAGGCGGGCTCCAAGCTCGGCCCGGTGACCGTCCACACCAACGCCGACAAGGTCACGGTGACCCCGTCCGAGGAGCTCAAGGCCGCGGGCGTCAAGGTCCTCGACAAGGGCGGCAAGGCCGCCGCGGTCGCCAGGAACGGCACCCAGCTCTACTTCGACGTGCCCGCGGGCGCCCAGCCGGGCTCCGGCTCGCTGACCGTCCAGGCCACCACCCAGGTGCCGGTCGGCCGCGCGTTCGCCAGTGAGTCCAAGAGCCAGACGCAGATCCTCGCCGGCTCCAGCGACTCCACGGTGACCGCCGTCGCCAAGGCGACCTGGGCCAAGCAGGGCGCCATTCCGGCCCTGACGGCCGCGAAGAACTGCGCCAAGGGCGGCGTGGACGTCACGGCGACCAACAAGGGCGACGAGGCGTTCACCTTCAAGCTCGCCGGCCTCTCGTACACGATCGACGCCGGCAAGTCGAAGACCATCACGGTGCCGGTCGCCGAGGACCAGGCCTACGACTTCGTGATCACCGGGCCGAACGGCTTCAAGCAGGAGTTCAAGGGCGTCCTGGACTGCAAGACCGCCGGCACCCCCAGCACCACCAAGCCGTCGTCGCAGCCCAGCCCCGCCTCCGCGGGCGGCACCTCGTCGGGCTCCTCGTCCGGCGGCTCCACCACCGGTGGTGACCTCGCCGAGACGGGTTCCTCCAGCTCCACGCCGATGATCGCGGGCGTCGCTGTCGCCCTGGTCGCCATAGGCGGCGGCGCGGTGTTCTTCCTCCGCCGCAAGAAGGCCGGGACCGCCGGGCACTGACCCAGCGGCTCCGATCCACCAAACCGTGGACTCGGAGTGACCACCTCGTGACAGTGGCCCCGGTGAGCGCAGGCGCACCGGGGCCACTGGCGTCCCCCGGGAAGTACCCGTTTCCGCCAGGGGGTGGCGGTACGGCAAGATGGGGTGTATCTGCCCACAGCCCGATTCACACTGCCGGACGGTTTCTCTTGGCTGAGTACATCTACACCATGCGCAAGACGCGCAAGGCGCACGGCGACAAGGTGATCCTTGACGACGTCACGCTGAGCTTCCTGCCCGGCGCGAAGATCGGTGTGGTCGGTCCCAACGGTGCCGGTAAGTCCACCGTTCTCAAGATCATGGCGGGCCTCGAGCAGCCCTCCAACGGCGACGCGTTCCTGTCGCCGGGCTACAGCGTCGGCATCCTCATGCAGGAGCCGCAGCTGGACGAGTCGAAGACGGTCCTGGAGAACGTCCAGGACGGCGCCGCCGAGATCATGGGCAAGCTCAAGCGCTTCAACGAGGTCGCCGAGCTCATGGCGACCGACTACTCGGACGCGCTCCTCGAGGAGATGGGCAAGCTCCAGGAGGACCTCGACCACGCCAACGCCTGGGACCTCGACGCCCAGCTGGAGCAGGCCATGGACGCGCTGGGCTGCCCGCCCGGCGACTGGCCCGTGGTCAACCTCTCCGGTGGCGAGAAGCGCCGGGTGGCGCTCTGCAAGCTGCTGATCGAGGCGCCCGACCTGCTCCTCCTCGACGAGCCCACCAACCACCTCGACGCCGAGTCGGTGAACTGGCTGGAGCAGCACCTCTCGAAGTACGCGGGCGCCGTGGTCGCCGTCACCCACGACCGGTACTTCCTGAACAACGTCGCCGAGTGGATCCTGGAGCTCGACCGCGGCCGGGCGATCCCGTACGAGGGCAACTACTCCACGTACCTGGACAAGAAGGCGTCCCGCCTCAAGGTCGAGGGCCGCAAGGACGAGAAGCGCGCCAAGCGCCTCAAGGAAGAACTGGAGTGGGTCCGCTCCAACGCCAAGGGCCGGCAGACCAAGTCCAAGGCGCGCCTCGCCCGTTACGAGGAGATGGCCGCCGAGGCCGACAAGATGCGGAAGCTGGACTTCGAGGAGATCCAGATCCCGCCGGGCCCGCGTCTGGGCTCGATCGTCGTCGAGGTCGAGAACCTCTCCAAGGCCTTCGGCGACAAGGTCCTCATCGACGACCTGTCCTTCACGCTGCCGCGCAACGGCATCGTGGGCGTCATCGGTCCGAACGGCGCGGGCAAGACCACGCTGTTCAAGATGATCCAGGGCCTGGAGACCCCCGACACGGGCTCCATCCGCGTCGGCGAGACCGTCAAGATCTCGTACGTCGACCAGAGCCGCGCCAACATCGACCCCAAGAAGACCCTCTGGGCGGTCGTGTCGGACGAGCTGGACTACATCAACGTCGGCCAGGTCGAGATGCCCTCGCGCGCTTACGTCAGCGCGTTCGGCTTCAAGGGCCCGGACCAGCAGAAGCCGGCCGGGGTGCTCTCCGGTGGTGAGCGCAACCGCCTCAACCTGGCCCTGACGCTCAAGGAGGGCGGCAACCTGCTGCTCCTCGACGAGCCCACCAACGACCTCGACGTCGAGACGCTCTCCTCGCTGGAGAACGCGCTCCTGGAGTTCCCGGGTGCCGCTGTCGTGATCTCCCACGACCGCTGGTTCCTGGACCGGGTCGCGACGCACATCCTGGCGTACGAGGGCGACTCGAAGTGGTACTGGTTCGAGGGCAACTTCGAGTCGTACGAGAAGAACAAGATCGAGCGGCTCGGGGCCGACGCGGCGCGTCCGCACCGCGCCACCTACAAGAAGCTCACCCGGGGCTGATCTTCTTGGCTCGCCACATCTACAGCTGCCCGCTCCGCTGGTCGGACATGGACGCCTTCGGGCACGTCAACAACGTGGTCTTCCTCCGCTATCTGGAGGAGGCCCGGATCGACTTCATGTTCCGGCTGGCGCCGGGGGACGGCTCGCCGTCGTTCTCGGGCGGGTCCGTCGTGGCCCGGCACGAGATCGACTACGTACGGCCGCTGGTGCACCGCCACGAGCCGGTGACCGTCGAGTCGTGGGTCACGAAGATCGGCGCGGCGTCGCTGACGATCGCGTACGAGATCAAGGACCCCGAGCAGGTGTATGTGCGGGCGTCCACGGTCGTGGTGCCGTACGACCTGGCGGCGGGGCGGCCCCGGCGGATCTCCGCGGAGGAGAAGGCGTTCCTCCAGGAGTACGTCGAGGGCCCGGCCGGTGCGGGCGGTGCTGCGCGCGGCGCTGCGGGCGGCGGTGCGGGGAAGCCCGCGGGGTCGGAGCGGGCCGCGGCATGACCGTGAAGCTGGGCTTCGCCGACGCCGGGGAGGTGGCGGATCTCGCCGCCTTCCTGGCCCGGCTGATCCACTACGACCGGTCGGCGGCCGTGCGGCTGCAGGCCGGGGCCGGGGCGCTGGCGGTGTTCGGGCGCCCGCCGGCGTTCGAGGTGCTGGCGATTCGTACGGTGCGGCTGGACGCGGTGGTGGAGCTCGACGTCACCGTGTCGGCGGGTGAGCTCCTGGAGGCCCTCGACGAGCCCGCGTCGGCGGTGGTGGTCCCGGCCGCGGTGACCGGGCCGCCGTGGGCCGGAGTGCTCCCGCCGCGCGGCGGCTGGCGCCGGCTGCCCGGGCTGCCCTCGCCCGAGGAGATGCGGGGCGCGGTCGCGGCCGCGGTGGCGGAGTTCCGTGCGCGGGACGAGGCGCTGCCGGAGGAGTCGCGTACGCGGGCCGAGCGGGAGCGGATCGGGCGGGAGATCTGGTCGCGGACGCTGGGGGAGACCGGGGTGCCGCTGCGGGTGGTGCATGCGGCGCAGTCCCTGGGGTTCCTGCGGGCCGGTGCGTCCTCATCCTCGTCCTCGTCCTCGTCCCCGTCCGGGGGTGGGGCGGAGGTGGCCTTGCTGGGGGCGGGGCCGTGGTTGCGGCTTCGTACGGCGTATGGGTCTGTGGCGGTTCGGAGGGCGGGGGTCGGGGCCCTGCCGTTGTCCCCGCGCTGACGTTTCCCCGGGGCTGGGCTCCGCGCCGGGCCCTGTCCCACGTTTCCCCGAGGGCTTCGCCCCCGGGCCCCGTCCTTTGTCAGCGGACCGTGCTGGGCCACTCGCGCAGTTCCCCGCGCCCCTTATTGGGCCGGGACTTCGGCTGCGGGCCGGTGGTGGGTTGCTCGCGCAGTTCCCCGCGCCCCTCAAGAACTGGGGCTGAGCCGGCTGTTCCGCGTGCCTTCGGACCCCTTGGGGGCGCGGGGAACTGCGCGCTCAGCCCAAGTCAACCGGCAGCCGAACTCCGGGCCTTGAAGGGGCGCGGGGAACTGCGCGACCAGCCCACGACAACCGGCAGCCGGACACCGAACCGATCAGGGGCGCGGGGAACTGCGCGCTCAGTCACAGTCAGCCCGCAGACGCGCTCCGGGCCGCAACCCGCACCCCCGCACACGCGCCCCACCCCGCACCCGCACCCCCGCACTCTTTACTCCCCACCCCCGTCCGGCCACACCTGGATGTGGTCCTGTTCCAGTTCCAGGAGTACTCGGCGTTCCATCGCCAGTGCTTCCGTGTACTCCGCGGGGAGTTGGAGGCGGCCCGCTCGGTCGAGCATCGCGTATTCGCGGGAGATCACGGACTCCTCGCCCGTCTGCTCGTTCAGGTGCGTGCGGCGCAGGACCTCCGTCGAGGTGCGGCCGTCGCGGATCGCCACCGTGCGGCGGACCTCCGTCGCGACCGTCTGGTCGTGGGTGACGATGACGATCGTCGTGCCCAGCTCCTCGTTGGCCGTGCGGAACGCCGCGAAGATCTGTTCCGCCGTGGCGGAGTCGAGTTCGCCCGTCGGCTCGTCCGCCAGCAGGACCGCCGGGTTGTTGGCGAGGGCGACGGCGATCGCCACCCGCTGCTGTTCGCCGCCGGACATCTGGTGGGGGCGGCGGTCGCGGCAGTGGGCCACGTCCAGGAGCGTGAGGAGGTCGTCCGCGCGCGTCGACCTGTTCTTCGCGCGGCGGCCGCGCAGCTGGAGCGGGAGGGAGACGTTCTGGGCCGCCGTCAGATACGGCAGGAGGTTCCTCGCCGTCTGCTGCCAGACGAAGCCGACCACCTCCCTGCGGTAGTCCAGCCTCGCCTTCGCGTCCATCGACAGCAGGTCCCGGCCCGCCACCTTCGCCTGGCCCGCGGTGGGCACGTCCAGGCCGGCCAGGATGTTCATCAGCGTGGACTTCCCGCTGCCGGACGCCCCCACCAGGGCCATCAGCTCGCCCTCGGCGACCAGCAGGTCCAGACCCTGCAACGCCTGGACCTCCACGCCGTCCGTGGTGAAGATCCGGACCAGGCGGTCGCAGGCGATCAGGGCGTCATGGCCGTACGCGGGGCGGTCGCGCCGCGCCGCCGCCCGCTCCTCCAGCTCCGACAGCGTGCGCACCCGCGACCCGGACCCCGCCCGCGGTCCCGGCCCCGCACCCGGCCCGGACCCCGGCCCCGCGCCCGGTCCCGCACCCGCCCCGGCGCCCTCGCTCGTCTCCGTCTCCGGCCCCGTCATCTCGCGTCTCCCGCCCTCAGCTCCGTGACCGAGCCACGCCGGCTCGTCCACCACGCCTGTGCCGCCGCCACTCCCGCCGCCAGTGCCACCACGCACACCGCCGGGACCAGGAGCGACAGCGGATCCGTGCGCAGTCCGCCCCCGGCCGCGGCCGCCGCCGCCGACGGCGACGCCGCCAGGGCCAGGCCGGTCAGGTCCACGCCGGGGGCCAGCAGCTCCGTCGCCGCCCAGCCGGTGAGCGCGCCGCCGAGCGCGGCCAGGGCCGCCTGCGGCAGCGCCTCCAGGATCAGCAGCCGGCGGCCCTGGCGGCGGGTGAGACCCATCGTCCGCAGCCTCGCGAGCAGCGCCGACCGTTCCGGCGCGCCCCGCAGCAGCGAGAGCAGCAGCGCCAGCACCGCGTACCCGGCGCCCGCCGCCACCGCCGCCCCGTAGACGCCTTCCGCCCCCGACTGGAGCGGGGAGTCGACCAGCTTGTGCCGGGCCTCCGAGCGGAGCTGGACCGTGGGGGCGTCGGCGGCGCGGGAGGGCTCGACCGTGCGGCGCAGGGCCGCCGCGTCCAGGCCCGTCCCCGCCACCAGCAGCGTCGTCGGCTCCCGCGCGCCCAGTCCCGCCAGGTCCACCAGCAGGTAGTCGCCGCGCGGGACGGCCGGGGTGCGCTCGCGCACCGCGACCACCTCGACCTGGAGGCGGTAGCCCGCCACCCGCACCTCGCGCGGCCCCCGGCCCAGGTCGGCGGCCACCTTCGGTGAGGCGATCGCCGCCAGCGCCCCGCCGTGGCGGGTCCTGAGGTCGTCGGCCCGGATCGCGCCGAGGCCGGTGCCCGCGGTGAGACGGGCGTACGGGGACGGGTCCGCGCCGATCACCGCGGCCTTGTCGCCGGACGGCAGCCCCACGCCGTACTCGACGCGCGCCGCGGCCACCCGTGCCACCCCGCCGACCTTGGCGACCCGGTCCGCGAGGCCCGGCGGCAGCGGTCCCTGGCTGTCGATCCGCGCGTCCGCGCCCGTCGTGTAGAGCGCCGCCCGGTCGCGCGCGTCCGCCACCCCGGCGAGCACCGAGCCGCCGAACGCGGCCGTGGTCAGCGCGGTGAGCAGGGCGAGCAGCGGGAGGACCCCGCCGCCGGGGGCGCGGCCCGCGCGGGCCAGCGAGAGGAAGCCGACCGTGCCGCGCAGCCGTGCGGCCGGGCGGGCCGCCCAGCGCAGGGGCAGCGGATACAGCCGGACGAGGAGCAGCGCCGCCATCACGCCGATCAGCACCGGCGCCGAGCTGACCAGTGTGTCGGAGCCCGCCGCCGTGCTGCGCCGGCGCAGGGCGTACACCGCGCCCGCGGCCAGGACCAGCAGCGTCAGTTCGGCCACCGTGCGGCGCCGGGAGGGTCTGGCGCGTACCAGGTCGTCGCGGTCGGCGGCGGTGCGGACCGTACGGTGGGCGGCCATCGCCCGTACCGGCAGGGCCAGACACGCCACCGCCGCCACCGCGGCCGCGGCGAGCAGCGCGGGGCCGAGCCGTCCGCCGCGTACGGTCAGGACCGCCAGGGCCAGGCCCAGGGCCGCCGACGGGAGCGCCACCACCGCCGTCTCGGCGGCCAGCCGGGCGCCGATGCCGGGCAGTGAGCCGCCCCGGGCGCGCAGCAGGGTGAGTTCGGTGGTGCGGCGGGCCGCCGCGAGGCCGCCCGCCATCAGCAGGACCACCGCGGCGACCGTTCCCGTGCCGAAGGTGGCGACGGCGACGACCGGGGTGATCGAGTCGCGTACGGAGGCGTACTGCGTGAGGACCGCGTCGAGTTCGGTGGCGACCGTGGTGCCGGGGCCGGCCGACTGGCGCAGCGCGGCGAGCGCCGGGCCGCCCTCCAGGGAAGCCACCGAGGTGGACAGGCCGGGGAGGCGGCGGGCGTTCATGGCGGCGGCGGCCGGGGCGATGTCCGTGTACAGCTCGGCGTTTCCGTCCGCGCCGAGGAGCACGGGCGCCGAGCCGTCGCCGAGCAGCAGTCCCGCGTACCAGTAGTGCGGCGCGTCCGGCTCCGGGGACATGGGGGTGAACGCGGGGTCGCGCAGGACCGACGCGGTGGCCCAGTAGCTCGCCTCCGGCTTCAGCGGCCGCACGATCCCGGTGATCCGGATCGCCAGCGGTTCGCTCCCGGCGCCGGGCACGTGGACGACCGAACCGGGGGAGATGTGCAGCGCCTTGGCGGTCGTGACGGTCACCGCGGCCTCCGCCGTGACGGAGCCCGCCTTCGCCGTCGCGGTGGGCAGCCGTCCGGCGACCAGGCGGCCGTGGTCGGCCAGGGAGGACCGGGAGGCGATCAGCAGCCGTACCGGCAGGCTCTCGGGCCGGGGCAGCCACGGGTCCAGCCGGGGGTCCGTGACCACCTTCTGGGTGGTGCGCACCCCGTACGCCGTCTGGGCCTCGTCCGGCCGCAGCGGTGCCGGGACCGCCGCCATCCGCTCGCGGAAGCCGCGCTCCATGGCCCGCGGACCGAGCGCGGTGCCGGGGTCGGGGTGCTCGGGGTCGTTGGTGACGGGCAGCGCGCCGGCCAGCCGCAGCACCGTGTTCTCCGGGGCGGCCGACGCGACCGCGTGGCGCAGGCCCCGGTCCTCGTACCCGTCGACGCCGCGCGGCAGCGCGCCCGCGAGGAACGCGGTGAGCGCCACCAGCAGGGCGAGCGCGCCCGCGGCGCCCGGCGCGGTCCGCAGCCGGGTGCGCACCCAGGGGGCAACGGCCTTGGTCCTCACGTCAGTTGTCCCCCTGGTGGCGCAGCGAGACCGCCGGGTCGGTGCGCCGCAGCGCCAGGGTCGCGACGATCAGCAGTGGTACGGCGGCGACTCCCGCGAAGAGCACGGCGAGCCGCCCGGCGGGCAGCTCCACCAGCACCTTCGGTACCGGCTGGGTGGCCTGCCCGGTCAGCACGATCAGCGGCACCACCGCGCGGGTGAGCACCTCGCCGAGCGCCAGGCCCACCAGCAGCGCCAGTGCGATCAGCACCCCCTGCTCGGCCGCGATCAGCCGGGCCAGCTGGCGGCGCGGGGTGCCCAGGGCCCGCAGCACGGCGAACTCGGCGCCGCGTTCGCGCAGCGAGCCCGCCGCGCTCACGCCGAAGCCGACCGCCGCCAGGGCAGCCGCCGCGATCGCGGCGGCGATGAGCGCGGCCTGCGGGCCCGCGCCCAGCGGGTCGTCGCGCAACCGCTCGGCGACCTCGGCGCGCACCACCACCTGCTGCGGGTCCATGTCGGGCCGGGCCCGCAGCGCGGCGGCGGCGCGGGCCTCGTCGCCGGGGGCGGTGGTGAGCCACCACTCGGTCGGGGCCAGGCTGTCGCCGGTGCCGGCGAGCGCCTGGTTGACGGCGCGCAGGTCGAGCACGAGCGCGCCGCCGTCGCGGCCGTCCCCGGCGGTGCTCCGCGCCCCGGACCCGGTGGTGGGGAACTCGGCCATCCGGTCGACGACCTTCGCGCGCAGGGTCTGACCGGCCAGGACGGTGGTGACGGTCTGGCCGACCCGGGTGCCGCTGGAGGCCAGGAACCGGTCGGTGGCGATCGCGGTCAGCGCGGGGGCGGCGGGCCGTACGGCGGCGAGCCGGACGGTACGGCTGGGAACCGACGTCGAGAAGGGGCCGGCCGGCGGGCTCGATCCCGTGGTGTACGGCACGCCGAGGCCCTGCCCGTCGGTCCTCGGGGTCAGGGCGACCACGCCGACGGGGCGGGTGGCGACCTCCATGGAGGTGGCCCGCCAGCCGTCGGCGGCGGGAACGGGGACGGCGGTGGTGCGTCCGTCCCGCGCCACGCTCTTCAGCTCGCGCACGGTGAACCGCTGCCTCTCGTCGTTCTCCGGCACGCTGAACTCCAGGTCGAGCCTGGTGAGGGCGAGCGGCGCGGCCGGGTGCCCCACCGGGGCGCCGGCCGCGAGGTCGAGGGAGAGCCGGCGCTCGGCCGCCCGCCCGTCGGCCTCCAGGGTCCCGGCCGGGAGGCGGTACTGGATGCCGAAGCGGTCCTCGACCACCGCCGTCAGGTTCAGGGTGAGCGGGTCGGAGGAGGCCCCGCCCGGGGCGCCCTCGGTGTCGATCCGCAGGCCGAGGACGAGCTCGGCGGCGTCCGCCGGCAGCGGCACCCCGCTGCGGGCCGCCGGGCGCGGGGTGAGTTCGGCCAGCAGCGCGCGGGCCGGGCGGTCGCCGAGGCCGGGGCGCAGCAGCAGGCCGTCCGCGTGCGCGGTGTCCAGGGCCAGCAGCGTCCCGGAGCGCCCGCCGGAGAGCTCCAGCGAGGAGCGGGACGCCGGGGCCACCGTCGTCACGCCGGGGATCTTGTCGTACGAACCGGCCTGGCCGAAGCCGTTCAGGCTCGACCCGGAGACCCGGAGCGGGGTGCCCGCGCGGAAGTCCGCCTGGTCCTCCTGCGAGCGGTCCCAGGACGCGGACTGGCCGATCGCCAGCATGCCCATGGCGACCGCGAGCACCAGCAGCAGCACCGGGCCCGCGCCGCGCAGCGGGCGGCGGCTGAACTGCCAGCCCGCGAGCGCCGCCGAAAGCCCGCGCCCGCCGGCGGCCCGCCGCTCGGCGAGCTTGGCGGCGGGCGGCAGCAGCCGCAGGGTCAGTACGGTCCCGGCGAGCAGGGCGAGGGCGGGGGCGGCCACCAGGAGCGGGTCGATGCCGAGGCCGCCGCCGCCGGTGTCGCTGAGCGCCCCGGAGCCGGAGGTCTGGCGGTCCAGTTGCCAGTAGGCGACCCCGGCGATCACCAGGAGCCCGACATCGGCCCCGGCGCGCACGGAGGCGGGCAGGGTGGCGGCCCGGCCGCGGGTGGTCCGCCCGGCCGACAGGGCCGGGGCCACCACGGCGGCCGCGCACCCCAGCGCGACCAGCGTCGCGACCAGCCACACCGTGCCGGTGGGGGCGGTCTCCAGATGGACGCCGCTGCGGGCGAGCGGGCCGTGGCCCGCGAGGAGGCGGGTGAGCGGCCCGGCGAGCAGCGGGGCGCCGATCGCCGCCGGGACGGCGAGCAGCAGCGCCTCGGTGGCGGAGAGCCCGAGGAGGCGGGCGCGGGAGCCGCCGCGGGCCCGCAGCAGCTCGGTCTCGCCGGTGCGCTCGCTGCTGAGCAGCCGGGCCACGAGCAGCAGCGCGTACCCGGCGAGCAGCACCAGTTGCAGGGCCACGATGAGCAGGGTGGAGCGGGAGACGAGCAGGGAGCGCTCGGCCCCGTCGAGTACGTCGGGCAGTCCGGTGGTGGCGGTCGCGTCGCCCGCGAACACCCCGCCGCCCACCAGGGACTTGGGCCCCGCCTCGGCCGCCGTGCGCAGGGCGGCGATGCGGTCGGTGGTCAGGCCGGAGAAGTCGGCGGTGGCCAGCCAGGACCGCTGGCCGGCGCTGAGCCGTCCGCCGGTGAGCGCGGCGGGGTCGGTGAGCAGGGGTCCGTAGGTGGTGAAGTTGACCCGGCGCGAGCCGCGGCCGCCGAGGTCGTCCAGCTGCCAGTACGCGTCGGTGATGTCGACGGGCCGGTAGACGCCGGTGATCCGGACCTGGACGGCCGGGCCGTTCAGCCGGTCGGTGAGGGGCAGCACGGTGGGCCAGTGGCGCAGGCCGAGCTGGGCCGCGGCGCTCTCGGGGAGCGCGGCCTGGATCTCGCGGCCGGTGCCCGGCGGCCCGGGCCAGCCGCCGCCGGTCAGTCTGACGCGGGCGCGGTCGACGGCGGCGAAGAGCGTGAGGTCCGGCTCGTCGCCCTTGCGGGCGTCGGGGGACTGGAGGGTGCGCGGCAGGGCGTACGGCCCGGACTGCGTCAACGTGGCTGTGGTGACGGGGAGCCGGTCGAAGGTGCGGCTGGCGCCCGCCCGTACGGCGGCGTCGGCGGCCTGCCGTTTCGCCTCGGGGACGGACGCCTTGACGACCAGCGCGGCGGGGGCCGCGGACCGGGTGGTCAGGGTGTGGCGCAGGGCCGCGTCCCCGATGGAGCCGGAGAACGCGGTCAGGGCGGCCAGTACCGAGGTGGTGAGCACGACCGCGAGCAGCGCGGCGGCGAGCAGCAGCCGGTGCGCGCGCACCCGCAGAAACACGAACCCCGTCACACGGCCCCCATGGTCCCGCCCCGCCCCCGAAAGTCTGTACGGATGCTTTCAGAGGGGGCGGGGCGGTGGAAACCGCTTGCGGGGTCACCTTGACCGGATCGTGACCGGAATGCGCTCCCGGAGACCCGCATTCCGGGGCCGGGCCTGCGGAAGGTGAAGTTCCGCTCTACTCCGCCGTGTTGACCATGGAGGCGGCCGCGTACGTCAGGTAGTTCCAGAGCGTCGTCTCGTGCTCCGGGGAGAGCCCCAGCTCGTCCACGGCCTCCCGCATGTGGGTCAGCCAGGCGTCGTGCGCGGCGCGGTCGACGGTGAACGGCGCGTGGCGCATCCGCAGCCGGGGGTGGCCGCGGTGGTCGCTGTAGGTGCGCGGGCCGCCCCAGTACTGGATCAGGAAGAGGACGAGCCGCTCCTCGGCCGGGCCCAGATCGCCCTCCGGATACATCGGCCGCAGCAGCGGGTCCTCGGCGACGCCCCGGTAGAACCGGTGGACCAGGCGCCGGAAGGTCTCCTCGCCGCCGACCTGCTCGTAGAAAGTCTGCTCCTGAAGCGTGCCGCGCGGAATCTCATTCACGTGTCCATGGTCTCAGACGGGGCGGCCGAGGACCGGGGGCCTAGGACCACCCGCCCCCGGGCCCGCGGCGGCGTACGACCGCTCGCCTCCCGGGCCCCGGCGCAGCACAGTGGACCTATGGGCGCATACCGGGATCCGGCCGCCGAGGCGCGGGCGGCCCTCGTCGCGCGGATCGCGGCCGGGGGCGAGCTCGCCGACCCGGCCTGGCGGGCAGCCTTCGAGGAGGTGCCGCGCCACCTCTTCGTGCCGTACTACTTCGTCGGGCGGCCCGGCGGCTACGAGCGGCTGTGGGGCGAGGACCCGGACCCGCGGCGCCGGGCGCGCTGGCTGGAGGGGGTCTACACCGACATCCCGCTGGCCACCCGGCTGCGCGACGGGGAGCTGCTCTCCTCCAGCAGCCAGCCGTCGCTGATGGCGCGGATGCTGGAGGTCCTGGACGTCCGGGACGGGCACACGGTCCTGGAGATCGGCGCCGGGACCGGCTACAACGCGGCGCTGCTCAGCCACCGGCTGGGCGAGGAGCGGGTCACCACCGTCGACCTGGAACCGGAGATCACCGAGTCGGCCCGGACGCATCTGACGGCCGCGGGCTTCCACCCCGCGGTGGTGACCGGCGACGGGGCACGCGGCTGCCCGTCCCGGGCGCCCTTCGACCGGATCATCGCCACCTGCACCCTGCCGTCGGTCCCGGCCGGATGGCTGGCGCAGTGCACGCCCGGCGCGCTGATCGAGGCCCCGCTGGCGACCGGCCTGATCCTGCTGAGGGTGCGCGACGCGGGGCACGCCGAGGGGCACTTCCTGGACACCCCGGCCTACTTCGTCCCGCTGCGCGGCACCGTGCCCGCGCCCGAGGCCCGGGAGCGCGGCCCGCTGACCCGCCCGGGTCTGGAGAACGAGCTCTTCCGCTTCCTGCTGGTGCTGACCGCGGACAGCCTGGACCCGTACGAGGCGTACGCGCTGTGGCAGCGCGAGGGGCGGCCCCGGCGCGAGCGGTTCGGCGTGACGGTCAGCGGCGAGCGGCAGTGGGCCTGGCTGGACGACCCGCAGGGACCGCACACCTGGCCCCTGCGGGACGCCGCGCCGAGGGACGCGCCCTAGGGCGCGTCGCGCCCTAGCCCCGCCGGACGGTCAGCGTCGTCCAGGCGCCCACGTGCACCCGGTCGCCGTCCTGGAGCGGGACCGGCACATAGGGCTGGATGGGCTCCTCGGCGCCGTTGACGGTGGTGCCGTTGGTGGAGTTCTGGTCGACCACCGCCCAGCTGCCGTCGGGCTGCTGGACCAGGACCGCGTGCTGGTGCGAGACGCCCGGGTCCTCCGGCGGCACGGCCAGGTCGATGTCGGGCGCCTCGCCGGTGGAGTGGCGGCGGCGGCCGATGGTGAGCTGGTTGCCGGTGAGGCGGCGCTGCTGCTCGGGGGAGTACGCGGGCAGGTTGAGCCCGGCGGCCTCGGGCCCGCTGCGCTGCATCATCGCCATGAAGTACTCGCGGTCCGGGCCGATGGTCACCGTCCAGCCGGCCTGCTGGGGCGGCGGGGCCTGGAACTGCTGCTGCGGCGGCTGGGGCTGCTGCGGAGCCTGGTGGGCCTGCGGCGCCTGGGTGTGCTGCTGCGGCGGCTGCGACTGGGACGGCGGCTGGATCATCCAGTCGTCGTCCTCCGCACGGGCCGGCGGCCGGAACGCCGGGGGCGCGGGCGGCCCCGCCTGCTGGAAGGCGGGCGGGGGCGGCGGCCCCTGCTGGAAGTGCGGCGGCGGGCCCTGCCGCGGGGACGGGTCCCCGTTCGGCGGCGGCGGCGGTCCCTGGCGGAACGCCTGCGGCGGCCCCTGCTGCTGCGAGGGGTCGCCGGTGAGCGGCTCCGCGGGCCGGTTGACCTGCGAGGGCCGCGAGCTCTGGTACTCGAACGGGTCGCGCTGCTGCTGGGCCGGGGGCGCCGGGGGCGCCTGGGTGTGGCGCGGCGGCGACTGGAACCCGGGCGGCAGGTTGAGGCCCTCGCCCCGCCCGGGGGAGGGCTGGGGCGCCAGCGGCGTGTACGAGGTCGCCGTCCGGGTGAGGTAGTTCCAGCGGCACTCCTCGCAGAAGGGCGTGTTGCCCTCCCGGGGCGTGCGGCACTGCGGGCAGAGCTCCGCCGGGGTGGCGGGCGCCTCGGCACCGGGATAGCCGTAGCCGCCCTGCGGGGGCGGTCCGGGGAAGGCCGGCGGGGGCGGGGGAGGCGGCGGCACGGCGCCCATGCGATGGCCGCAGACCTCGCACCAGTCGTCGGAACCCGACTGGTGTCCGTTCGGGCAGGTCGGCATGGAGTCGCTTCCCCCTCTCCTCGTCCGGCCCCTCGGGCCGAGGCACTCACGTCGTCTCGCTACCGCGCACCGCTGCGTGCGGCGCGCCCCCGGGCCGGTGCCCGGGTCGTTCCCGTCGTCACTTCTTCACGCGTACGGTCTTCGTCGAGCGGGTTTCGAGAGTCATCTCGTCCGCCTCCGCGACCTTCGCCTTCAGTCGCACAGTACCCGTCGCCTCGTCGACGACGTCCACCACCTTCGCGAGCAGCTTGGCCGTATCGGCGTTCCCGGAGGCGGCGGCGAGCTGGACGGCCCGGCCGAGTTTGGCGGTGGCGCCGTCGATATCGCCCGACTTGCGGGCATCCAGGCCCTGTTGGATGACCTGGGCGAGTTCGGCCTGACCCGTGTAGTGGGCGACCTGGGGGTTGATCGCGGTCGAGGCGGCCATGTCCTCGGTCCACACCGCCCGGACCAGCCCTTGCGAGAGGGTCTGCGGGGTGCCGCCCGCCGGGTCGGGCAGGATCAGCGAGACCCGGGCGGCGAGCATCTCCTGGCCGATTCCGGCCTCCGGGACCAGCACGCACACGTGGTAGTCGCGCGACTCGTCGCCCCACGAGCCCGTCGGGTAGTCCCCGGCGCGCGGCCCCGCCTCGGTGCGGCGGCCGGTCAGGTCCTCGACGGCGGGCGCGACCTGCTTGACGAATCTGATCTCCACGCCGACCGGTGTCCACAGCCGCAGCGCGACGTCCGCGACCTCCTTGCCCATCGCGTTCTCCATCATCCGCGTGAAGTCCGCGGCCAGGCCCGAGGGGTCGGCCACGATGTCGGCGGTGCCGAGCAGCGCGGAGGCGATCGCGGTGACCTCCTTGACCTCCCAGTCGGTGCCGACCCCGCGCGCGTCGCAGGTGAAGCGGCCCGCGCAGGCCTCCAGGGCCGCCTGGAGCGCGGCCGGCGACTCGTGTTCGTTGCGGCCGTCGGTGAGCAGGATGCCGTGCCGGATCGGTGCGTCGGCCGAGCTCAGCAGCCGGTCGGCGAGCCGCAGCCAGGTGCCGATGGCGGTGCCGCCGCCCGCGCTGAGCTTGCGCAGGGCCTCCTTGGCCTCGGCGCGGGTGTGCGGGCCGGCGGTGGCCAGGCGGCCGCCGCCGGGGTAGACCTCCTCGGCCCGGTGGGTGCCCGCGACCACCGCGAACGTCACGCCGTCGCGCAGGGTGTCGATCGCGGCGGCCGTCGCGTCGCGCGCGTTGCGCATCTTCGTCGGCGGGTAGTCCATCGACCCCGAGCAGTCGACCATGATCACCACAGCGGCACCCGGCGCCTGCCCCGGCACGGCCGAGGGCGAGAGCGCGGCCCCGGTCAGGGCGGTCCCGCCCACCGTCCCGCCACCCATGGACGTCACGGTGACGATCGCGTTGACCTCGCGGCCGCCCTCCGGCAGGTACTCGTTCTGGTAGACCTCGACGGAGAACCGGGGGGCGGGCGGCTTGGAGAAGTTGGCCATCTGTGGGGCTCCTTGAGGCTCGCGGGCCTGAAGAGACGAGAATGCGGGGAAAACAGGTGGCACGGCCTAGTTGTAGGCGGATCCTGCCCCGGGCCGGGGGACCGCGAACGGCACCACGGCCACTGTTACGTTGTCGTGGCCCCCGCCGTCCAGGGCGTGGCCGACCAGCACCTGGGCGCTGTGCAGCGGCCGTTCGGCGGCGTCCGCCGGCACGGCGCCGGCCATCTCCTCGGCGCCCTCCGCGTAGTTCCACAGCCCGTCGGTGCAGACCACGACCACGCCGGAGCGGTCCGGCTTGAACGCGGCGGTGTGCGGCTCCAGTTCGTAGGCGTCGGCGCCGAGCCAGCCCGTGATGGCGTGTGCCCGCTCGTCCGCGTACGCGTCGGCCTCGCTCATCAGGCCCGCCGCCACCATCTGCGCGGCCCAGGAGTCGTCCTCGGTGAGCCGGGCGGGCGGGGTCGTACGGTCGTCGGGCACCCAGTAGGCGCGGCTGTCGCCGACCCAGCCGACCACCAGGAGGCCGCCCGCGGCGATGGCGCCGACCAGGGTGCAGGCCGGGGCGTTCTGGTGGCGCTGCGGGTCGTGGTCGGGCGCCGGAGCCAGCGGGCCGGCCAGGGAGTTGACCGCCTCGGCCGCGGCCACGATCGCCTCGTGCATGGCCTGCTGGGGGTGCGTGCCCTGGGGCAGCGCCTGGAGCAGCGACTCGTTGGCGCGGGCCGCCGCGGCCGCCGAGGCCTCGTCGGGGCGGGTCGCGGAGGAGACGCCGTCGCAGACGATCGCGACCACGGCGGGCGAGCCGTCGGGCAGCGCGGTGGTGGACACCGCGAACGCGTCCTCGTTGCGGTGGTGGCGCAGGCCCCGGTCGCTGACCGCCGCCACCGGGCCGAGCTCCTGCTCCATGTGGTCGCGCTCGCGCGGCTGGGCGTGGCCGCAGTTCTCGCAGTACCCGTCGTCGTCGACCCGCCCGGCCCGGCAGGCCACACAGACCTTCAGGGGCGTGCTGACGTGGGTGGCCCGGCCCCCGAGGGCGGAGGGGTCGGCCGCGCGGGGGTCGGGCGCCTGGAGCGGGTACTCCGCGGCCTCGGCCGCGCCGCCGGGCTCGTCGTGCCGTGCGGGACCGGGCAGCGGGGAGCCGCCCGAGTCGGTGCCGGGCAGATCGGTGGGCAGGTGCACCGCGGCCGCCGCCGGGCCCTCCGCGGCGCGGGCGGCCGGCCATGCCTCACCCGCCACGGGGGTGCCCAGGACCACCGTCGGGCTGTCCACCGCGGCCGCGGGCACGGCCGACAGGTCGTACCCGCAGGCCCCGCAGTACCGGTCGCCCGACTCCAGCGGCTCGTGGCAGCCGGGGCACGTCCCGGTTGCCGGCCGGTGCATCTGCGCCATCAATCACACCCACGTCCGGGGGCGGAAGCGGTTGGCCCGCTCCACCAGTTCGATCCGCTCCTCGCCGCTGCCGGCGAGCCGGGCGAGCACCCGGTACGAACGCTCCAGGCCGAACCGCAGGCCTCGTTCGTCCAGCTCGCTGCCCAGCAGTATGGCCCCGCCGCCCGGGCCGTCGCCGGGCCGCCCGCCCTCACCGGGGCTGCCCCGGCTTCCGGAGAGTACCCAGTCGAGCGCGGTGCCGAGGACCTCGGCGGCCAGCCGCTCGCGGCGCACCGCGTCCAGACCGAGGTGCTGGAGCGCCTCCACCTGGTCCGCCGCGGCCCGCAGATCGGCCGGCAGGGCGTCGCCCGGGTCGCGCCGGCGCAGCCTCGCCCGCACGGCGGCGACCCGGGCCGCCGTGTAGTGGATCGAGGCCTCCGGCACCGACTCCAGGGTGGCCACGGCCGCCTCGCGCTCCCCGGCGGCCAGCTGCACCCGGGCCAGGCCGAACGCGGCACTGACGTAACCGGGGTCCGTCGTCCACACCAGCCGGTAGTACTCGGCGGCGTTGTCGAGCTGGCCCAGCACCTCCGCGCACACGCCGAGAGCCAGCTTGGGCGTCGGCTCGCCCGGGAACGCGTCGTAGACGGCGTCGAAGGAGAGCGCGGCGTTCTCGTGGTCGCCGGAGACCAGCGAGGCCACGCCCCGGTACCACACCACCCGCCAGTCGTCGGGGTGGTCGGCCTCCAGGGACTCAAGGCCCCGGGCCGCGGAGAGGAGTTCGCCGAGGTCGAGCCGGGCGCGCAGCTCGCGCAGCCGCTTCTCCACCGAGTCGGCGGGCGCGGTGCGCAGCGCGGCGATGAGTTCGGCGGGCGCGGCGCCCATCAGACCGGCCAGGAAACCGGCGTTGGGGTCGCCCGGGTCCACGTGCGGCACCGGCAGCGCCAGCGCGGTGGCGGGCGCGTCGAGGGGCCGCAGATAGCCGTCGCCGTCGGCTCTCCCGCCGTACGGGGCGGGGGCGCCGCCGGCGCGGGGCGTGGGGACGAGGGCGGTGTGCGCGGGCGCGCCGCCCGGCACCGCGGCGCCCGTGCCGGGGGCGGGGTGCGGCGCGGCGGTGACGGTGGGCCCGGCCACGGCGACGGGCACCGCGCCCCCGCCCGTGTGGACCACGGCGGAGGGGGCGCCGGGCGCGGGTGAGCCGTTCGCGGCGGAGCGCGCCGCGCGTCTGCGTGTCCACCGGCTCTCGGGCACGGGCCGGGCCCCGAGCGCCGACACGTCACCGGTGAGCTCCGCGAACAACGTCGTGTCGGTGACCCGCAGTTCGGTGCCGAACAGGGTGGACAGGGCGGGGCGCGGCCGGCCGGTCTGGAGCGCCACGACCTCCCGCAGCACCCCGGTCAGCTGCTCGGCCATCTCCTGCGCGGAGGCGAACCGGCGCGCGGGGTCGGGGTCGGTGGCCCGGACGAGGAACCGGTAGAACGACTCGTACGTACGGAAGACCTCGATGTGGTCGGGGTCCGGCAGGCTGTCCGCGAAGACGTTGGTGTAGCCCTGGAAGTCGAAGGTGAGCACCGCCAGCGTGCGCGCGACCGTGTACAGGTCGGAGGCGACCGAGGGGCCCGCCTCGGCGACCTCGGGGGCCTGGTAGCCGACCGTGCCGTAGATGGCCGACTCGTCGTCGTCCATCCGGCGCACCGCGCCCATGTCGATGAGCTTGAGCTGGTCCTCGGTCTGGATGGCGTTGTCGACCTTGAAGTCGCAGTAGAGCAGGTTGCGGCTGTGCAGATGACCGAGCGCCTCCAGCGCCTCGATCCCGTACGCGCAGGCCTGTTCGACGGGGAGCGGGTCGCGCTTGCCGTCCGGGCCGCGCCGCTCGTTGGCGATCTCCTTGAGCGACTTGCCGCCCACGTACTCCATGACGATGTAGCCGTCCATGGAGCCGGTGCGCTGGTCGAGGTGCTCCACGAAGTTGTAGATGCGCACGATGTTGGAGTGCTCGATCTCGGCGAGGAAGCGGCGCTCGGAGATCGCGGCCGCCATCGCGTCCTGGTCGCCGGTGTCGAGCAGGCCCTTGAGGACCACCCAGCGGTCGGAGACCGCGCGGTCCACGGCGAGGTAGACCCAGCCGAGGCCGCCGTGCGCCAGACAGCCCGCCACCTCGTACTGGCCGTGCACGATGTCGCCCTGGTGCAGCTTGGGGACGAACGAGTACGGGTGGCCGCACTTGGTGCAGAAGCCCTCGGTGCGCCCGGGCCGCTCCCCACGCGAGCGGCCGACCGGCGCCCCGCAGTCCGCACGCGAGCAGAAACGCTTCCGCTCGGGGACCTCCGGGTGCTCCATCACGGCCGTCGCCGGATTGGGGCGCGGCACGCCCGGCACGGTCACCAGACCGGCCCCGAGCCTGCTGCGGCCGGAGGTGCCGGTCGCCGGGCCCGAGCTGCGCACCGAGACCGAGCGCGCGCTGCCCGCCCCCGTCAGCGAGCGCGACAGGCGGCCCGAGACCGACCGCCGGGAGGTGGCGGAGCGCGAGGAGCGGGAGGAGGCGGAGGAGCGCCCGGAGCGGGCGGAGGAGGAGCCGCTGCCCTTGCGGGCGCCCGCGGTGATCCCCGTCGGGGCCGGCGCGATGGCGCCGCTCAGCGACACCACCGGCGCCAGGCCGCAGGTGTCGCAGTACAGCTCGCCGCCGCCCATGTCCTCGTAGGAGCCCTCGCAGCCGGGGCGCTGGCACTGCTTCTGGTCGCTCACGATTCCCCCCTCTGGTCGACGGGGCCCGGCTGTCCGGCAACCAGCGCCTCCGCCGCCGCCTGCTGGTACCGGAGCACCGCCTGCTCGGCGACGCGCAGGTCGCAGGGCGCGGACCACAGCATCCGGCGCGCCGCGTCGTACCGTTCCATGAGCAGCGGGTCCTCGGCCAGGCCGTGCCGGGCGACCTTCGCCTTGTACGCGTCGAGCCGGCCGCGCAGCTCCGCGCGGACCGCCAGCGGCGCGGTGACGGCCGTCAGGGACTCCCGCGCGCGCAGCAGTTCGTCCTCCGCCTCGCGCTCCAGGGACTCCAGGAGCGGGGAGAGCCGGTGCCACTGGGCGTGTCTGCGGTACTCGGCGGCGGCCACCAGGCGCTCCTGGAGCCGGGTCGGCGGGCCGCTCACCGCGGGCACCTCGGACGCGGCGATCTTCGCCAGCACCTCGCCGCGCGCCGCCCGCGCCTCGGTGAGCGTGCGGTCCGCCCGGGAGAGCACGTCCCGCAGCCGCACCAGCCGCATCTCGGCGTCCTGACGGACCGTCAGCACGGCGTCGATCTCCCGGCGTACGTCGTCCAGGGCGCGGGCGGCCCGGTCGTAGCGCTCGGTGTCCGGGCGGCCGCCGCCGGGGGCGGAGCTGCCCGGCGCGGGTAGCCAGAACGCCAGCGGGTCCGACACCACCTGCGCCCGCAGCGATACCAGCTCCTCGGTGATCGACTCCAGGTCGTCGCCGGCCGGATGCTCCCCTGGGCGCACGCCCACCGAGTGGGCCAGGCTCCGGGTGCGGTGCAGCTCCGCCGCCAGGAGGTCTATCCGGGCGGGCAGCGCCGACCACACCGCGTCGGCGGCCACGACCAGGTCGAGCGAGCGCGCGTACAGCTCGTTCATCCGGTTGACCAGCTGCTCCAGGGTGAACCGCTCGGCCAGCCGGGCGGGGCCGGCCGGCGCGGCGGCCTGGGAGGCGGCGCCCGCGACGGTCACCGACTCGCCGCGCAGCCGCTCGGTCAGCTCCACCAGGTCCTCGCGGGAGGGCCAGCGGCGCCGCTCGCGCAGCTCACGGGCGTCGTCCAGGGCCGCCTTGTAGGCGTCGAAGTACGCCCACAGCACGGTGATCGACTGCTCGGCCGTCGCCCAGCGCTCCCGGGTGACCCCGGTCAGTTCGGCGCCCTCCAGCAGGCGTCTTCCCGCGTGGTCCTGGAGGGCGAGCAGCGAGGTCTCGATGGCCTCGTGCTCGGCGTCGAGCCGGGTCAGCGCGCGGTCCACCTCGTCCCGGTCGAGCACCGGCCGGACGGGCCTCCCCGAGGAGGAGCCGGGGAAGGATCCCGCGCCCATCGATCACCTCTCTGCTCTGCGTGTCTGTGCGGTCGTGCCGGGCGGGTCAAGCCGGGCGCTAGGAACGGTACTTGGGCTCGGGCGGGCCCGTTATCCCGGGCAGGTCGGCGGCGAGCCAGTCGCGGTAGGCCTTCATCCACGGGCTGTTGTCGCCGCCGCTGCGGTAGTCCACCAGGACGTGGTTGATCCGGCGGACCAGATCGGTGTTCTCCAGCTTGGTCGCCACCCCGTAGTACTCCTTGGTGAACGGGTCGCCCTTGAGCTGGACCGCCGGGTCCTGGGCGGCCTGGCTGGCGGCGAGCGCGCTGTCGGTGACCACCGCGTCGGCCTGGCCGAGCTGGAGGCGCACCAGGCAGTCCAGCTGGCTGGGCACGGTCAGGTCCTTGTAGACGGCCCCGTACGACTCCTTCTCCAGCGCGTCGAACGCGGTCGAGCCGGCCGCCACGCAGACCTTCTTGCCCTTCAGCGTGGCGTTGTAGCCGGTGATCGCCGACTCCTTGGGGGCGAGCACCTGCTGGCCCGCCTGGAAGTACGCGGAGGAGAAGGCGACCTGGCCGATCCGCTTGCAGTTGATGGTCATCGTCCGCACGACCACGTCGACCTGGTCGTTCTGGAGGGCCGGGATGCGCCGGCTGGTGGGGATGGCGCGGTAGACGACCGCGTCCGGGTCGCCCAGGATGTCCTTGGCGATCGCCCGCACCAGCTCGATGTCGAACCCTTCGAGCTTTCCGTTCGCCGGGTTGCGGTACCCCCAGCGGAAGCTGTTCTGGTCGACGCCCGCCACCAGCTTGCCGGCCTTCTTGATCTTCTCGATGCTCGGTCCGCCGGCGTCCGAGGCCGGCAGGCTCGCCTCCGGGTCGGTGCAGGTGTCGGCCTTGGCCTGGACGCCCCGCCCCACACCGGGGCCGCCGGTCCGCGCGGTGTCCGCGCCCGTCTCGTGCCGC
The DNA here is from genome assembly GCF_040629815.1 of Streptomyces sp. NPDC005878. Lineage (NCBI taxonomy): Bacteria > Bacillati > Actinomycetota > Actinomycetes > Kitasatosporales > Streptomycetaceae > Streptomyces > Streptomyces sp. NPDC005878. Next base: position 83,571 of record NZ_JBEXWK010000012.1, on the reverse strand, counting down.
GAGAGCGGGACCAGCAGGGACGCGGCGGCGGCGCAGGCGAGCGCCATCCCGCCGACGCCGCCCCACCCGCGGAGCCTGCCGTACCGGTTCATCGCGCCTCCTCCCAGGGCCGTCGCGCCTCTCGGGCCGGTGTTTCCCTGAATCCCACGGTGCTCACCTGTACTCCGCGAGCCTGCGGCTGACGCCGACGCCCGCCGCCGCCGCGCCCAGCACCGCCAGCACCGCGGCGCCCAGCGGAAGCCCGGTCAGCGCGCCCCTGCCGTCGGAGGCGGCCCGGGTGAACTCGCGCTGCTCGTGCCCGATCGCCTTCTCCAGGGCCGCGTCGACCCGGTCGAAGGACTGGCCGGTGGAGCCGGACGCGCCGATGACCTGCTCCAGGGCGCCTTCGTAGTCGCCGTCGGTGTCGGTCCGGTGCGCCTGGTCGTGCCGCTGCCGCCACTCGGTGACACTGCCGCGCGCCTCCTCGACCGGGGTGCGCCCCGCGCTGTCGTCGGCGAGATCCCCGGCCGAGCCGAGCTGGTCCACGAGCTCTTTCATCTCCGCCTTGTAGTCCGCGTCGTACTTGTCCTCCTTGCCGTCCTCGGTCAGGACGGCCCCGCGCGCCACCAGCGTCAGGTTCTCGTTGGCGCGGGCCTGGAGGGAGTTGATCCGGGCGTCGTTGAGCACCTTCAGCGACTCCTGGCCGTGGGTACGCGAGTCCGACAGGTCCGCGGCGGCCACCGCGTGCCCGGCGACCAGCCACAGCAGGACGACCGCCGAGGCCGCGGTGCCCGCGAGCAGCCCGTGGTTGAGGACCCGGTTGGTGCGCCGGTAGGTGCGCCGCTGGGCCCAGAACAGGGCGCCCAGCGCCACCGCGCCCACGGCCAGCGCCGCGTACGGCCAGGTCTCGGCCTGGTCGTAGTCGTCGTAGAGGCGGCCGGTCTCCGCCTCGTAGAGGTCCTGGGCGGCGGGCAGCAGGTGCTTGGTCATCTGCTCGTTCGCGTACCGCAGATAGGCGCCGCCGACCGGGAAGCCCTGGCGGTTGTTGGCGCGGGCCTGCTCGATCAGGCCGTTGTAGACCGGCAGTTGCTCGTTGAGCGAGGCGATCGCGCGCCCGGAGTCGGAGGCGCCGGTGGTGTTGGCCGCGGCCTTCACCAGCAGGCGGGAGGCGGTCGCGATGTCCGCCTCGTACCGCACGCGGACGGCGCGGGGCTCCTTGGCGCCCGCCAGGAAGCCACTGGCGGCCGCGGTGTCCGCGTCCGCCAGCGAGCGGTAGATGGAGGCCGCGTCGGCGCTCAGCGGCTGGCTGCGGCTCACCACGTCGTCGGCGGCGGCCGCCCGGTCGGTGACCTGCCAGGCCGTCACCGCGCCGAACGCCACCACCAGCAGCGCGACCACCGTGCCGATGATCCACAGCCGCCCCGGCTCGGTCGTCGCGGCGGCGCGCACCCGCTCCCGGGCCGTCGCCCAGCCGCCCCGGCGGGCCGCGGGCGCGGGCCGGGCCCCCGTGACAGGCGCGGCCGGCGGTGCCGGATCCGGCGCCGCCACGGGTGTCCGTGGTGCCTGTGTGCTCGGCGGGTGTGCCACTTGACCTCCCCCTGGGTCACCGAGTGCCTGGCCAGCAGTATGGACGCAGGGACCGACCACCACACAAGGGTTGACCTGATCTTGTTACCCGCTTGCTCCGCCCCGGCCCCCGATGCCTCCCCACCATGTATACGCCGCAGGCCGCGGATCGGTTCCCGTCGGTGCGACCGGAAGCGACGGCACCGCTTGCGCGTCCGCGCGCACCACCCCCGCCCCTGAGCGCACGCCCCCCGCCGCGCCCGCGCGCCGGCCGTCCGGAAGGGCGCCGCCGGCCCGTCCTCACGCCCCCGGGTACTGCCCGCGCAGCCGCTCGAACACCTCCGCCGAGGCCCCCACCTCGTCCAGCCCGAGCAGCCCCGCCCCCAGCACCGGCGAGGCCGCCACCACCAGCGGGACCGCCTTGGGTGCCCGCGCGGCGAGCAAGGTGACGACCCCGTCGTCCAGTTGGGGATGGCGGGCCGCCAGCACGCTGCCGCCGAGCAGGACCGGTGTCTCCTCGTCGAGCAGGTCCAGGCGCTCCAGGGCGACCACGGCCAGCGCCACGATCTCCTCGGCCTGACGGTCCACCAGCGACCGGGCCACCGGGTCCCCGTCCGCCGCCACCGCGAAGAGCACCGGCGCCAGTTCGTGGCGGCGGGCGGGCGCCACGTGCTCCAGATGGAGCGCCTCGATCAGCGCGTACACGGACTCCAGACCGAAGTGCTCCGGCAGCGCCCGGGCCAGCGCGGTCGGTGCGCCCCGCCCGTCCTCGGCGCGCGCGGCGAACCACAGGGCCTCGTCGGCCAGGCCGCCGCCCCCGCCCCAGTCCCCGGAGATCTTGCCGAGCGCGGGGAAGCGGGCGGTGCGGCCGTCCGGGGTCATACCGACGCAGTTGATCCCCGCCCCGCACACCACCGCGACCCCGCGCGGCTCGGCGCCGCGGGGCAGTCCGGCCCGCAGGATCGCGAAGGTGTCGTTGTAGACCCTGACCGTGCCGCCCCAGCCGCGGGCGGCCAGCGCCCGGGCCAACTGGCGCTCCTCCACGGGCAGGTCGGCGTTGGCCAGGCACGCCGAGACGTGGTCGACCGCGGCCGGTCCGGTGTTCCCCGCCGCCGCCCAGGCCCGGTCCACCGCGTCCGCCAGCGCGTCCACCGCCGTCCGGACCCCCACGGCCGGCGGGCGGAAGCCGCCGCCCCGGGCGGTCCCCAGGACCGTGCCGTCGGGGCCGATCAGGGCGACGTCGGTCTTGCTGTTGCCGGCGTCGATCGCCAGCACGCTCATGCCCACGCGAGGTGCTCCCGGTTGTGCGCGATCAGCCGGTCGGTGAGGCCGTCCGCCAGCGCGTACTGGCCGACCAGCGGATGGGCGAGCAGCGCCCGGAACACCCGCTCGCGCCCCCCGCGCAACGCCGCCTCCAGGGCCAGGTCCTCGTACGCCGTGACGTGCGCGATCAGCCCCGCGTACAGCGGGTCGAGCTCCGGCACCGCCAGGGGCACCGGGCCGTCCGCGTCCACCCGCGCCTGCACCTCGATCACCGCGTCGTCGGGGAGGAAGGGCAGGGTGCCGTTGTTGCGGGCGTTGACCACCTGCACCGGGCTGCCGCCGTTGCCGAGCAGGGAGGCGGCCAGGTCCACGGCCGCCTCCGAGTAGAAGGCGCCGCCGCGCCGGGCCAGCAGCTCCGGCTTCTCGTCGAGCGCCGGGTCCCCGTACATCGTCAGCAACTGCCGTTCCATCTCGGCGACCTCGGACGCCCGGGACGGCTTGGTGCCCAGCTCCCGTACGACCTCGTCGTGGGCGTAGTAGTAGCGCAGATAGTACGAGGGGACGACGCCGAGCCGGTCCAGGGCCCGCCGGGGCAGGCGCAGGTCGTCCGCCACCGCGTCCCCGTGCTCGGCGAGCAGCTTGGGCAGCACGTTCTCCCCGTCGGGGCCGCCAAGACGCACCCCCAGCTCCCAGGTGAGGTGGTTCAGGCCCACGTGGTCCAGGTGGACCTGGCCGGGCGTGACGCCGAGCAGCGCGGCGAACTTGCGCTGGAAGCCGATGGCCACGTTGCAGAGCCCGACCGCCTTGTGGCCGGCCTGGAGCAGCGCGCGCGTGACGATGCCCACCGGGTTGGTGAAGTCGATGATCCAGGCGTCCGGGTTGGCGCGCCGCACCCGCTCGGCGATGTCCAGGACCACCGGGACGGTCCGCAGCGCCTTGGCGAGTCCGCCTGCCCCGGTCGTCTCCTGGCCCACGCAGCCGCACTCCAGGGGCCAGGTCTCGTCCTGCTCGCGGGCGGCCTGGCCGCCGACGCGCAGCTGGAGCAGGACCGCGTCGGCGCCCTCGACGCCCGCGTCCAGGTCGGAGGTGGTGGTGATGGTGCCCGGGTGGCCCTGCCGGGCGAAGATGCGCCGGGCGAGGCCGCCGACCAGCTCAAGGCGGCCGGCCGCCGGGTCGACCAGGACCAGCTCCTCGATGGGCAGAGTGTCCCGCAACCGGGCGAATCCGTCGATGAGTTCGGGGGTGTAGGTCGATCCTCCGCCGACCACGGTGAGCTTCATTTCTCTAGCCCTTCACTCCGGTGAGCGTGACACCCTCGACGAACGCCTTCTGCGCGAAGAAGAACACGAGGATCACGGGGGCCATGACCAGCACGGTCGCGGCCATGGTCAGGTTCCAGTCGGTGTGGTGCGCGCCCTTGAAGGACTCCAGGCCGTAACTGAGCGTCCAGGCGCCGGGGTTCTCCGAGGCGTAGATCTGCGGCCCGAAGTAGTCGTTCCAGGCGTAGAAGAACTGGAAGAGCGCGACGGCGGCGATGCCGGGCTTCGCCATCGGCAGCACGACCCGCAGCAGGGTCCGCAGCTCTCCGCAGCCGTCGACCTTGGCCGCGTCCAGGTACTCGTCCGGGATGGTCATCAGGAACTGCCGCAGCAGGAAGATGGAGAACGCGTCGCCGAACGCCATGGGGACGATCAGCGGCCACAGCGTGCCGGAGAGGTCGAGCTGCTTCGCCCAGAACAGGTACATCGGGATGATGATCACCTGGGGCGGCAGCATCATCATCGAGATGACCAGCATCATCGACAGATTGCGGCCGCGGAAGCGGAACTTGGCGAGGGCGTAGGCGACGGGCACCGAGGACACCACGGTCAGGACGGTGCCGAGTCCCGCGTAGACCAGGGTGTTGCGCCACCAGGTCAGGAAACCCGGGGTGTTCCACACCTTCCTGTAGTTGGACCACTGCCAGTGGTCGGGGACCAGGTCGCGGGTGAGCGTCTGCTGGTTGTCCATCAGCGAGGTGAGCACGATGAAGACGAACGGCAGCACGAAGAAGAGGGCCGCCGCGATCCCGAGGGCGTGCACCCCGATCCAGTGCAGGAGCGCCTTGCGGCGGGCCGTACGGGCCGCCGGGGTCGTCGCCACGGGCGCGTCGAGTGGGTACGTCAGGTCGGCCATCGGCTAGTCACCTGCCTGGATCAGTCCGCCGCGGCGCCGCATGAGCAGGGCGGTGAAGGCCATGGAGAGGGCGAAGAGGACCAGGGCGACCACACAGGCGGAGCCGTAGTCGAAGCGCTGGAAACCGAGGTTGTACACCAGCTGGGGAAGGGTCAGCGTCGACTGGTCCGGGTATCCGGGCTCGAACGGCTGACCGGAGCTGCCGATGATCCCCGAGGCGACCTTTCCGGCCACCAGCGGCTGGGTGTAGTACTGCATGGTCTGGATGATCCCGGTGACCACCGCGAACATCACGATGGGCGAGATGTTCGGCAGCGTCACGAACCGGAACCGCTGCCAGGCCGAGGCCCCGTCCAGCTCGGCCGCCTCGTACTGCTCCCTCGGCACGTCCAGCAGCGCGGCCATGAAGATCACCATCAGGTCGCCGACGCCCCACACCGCCAGCATGGTCAGCGCCGGCTTGGACCAGGTGGGGTCGGTGAACCAGGCCGGAGCCGGGACGCCGAGGTCGGACAGGACCGAGTTGACCGGTCCCGTACCGGGGTTGAGCAGGAAGACGAAGGCGAGCGTGGCGGCGACGGGCGGGGCGAGGTAGGGCAGGTAGAACAGCGTCCTGAAGACCCCGGTGCCCGTCTTGATCCTGGTGATGAGCAGCCCGATGCCGAGCCCGAAGACGACCCGGCAGGCCACCATGACCACCACCAGCCACAGCGTGTTGCGCAGCGCGGGCCAGAACAGCGGGTAGTCGTGGAAGACGTACGACCAGTTCTCGATCCCGTTGAAGGTGGGGTCGGCGAAGCCGTCGTAGTGGGTGAAGGAGAAGTAGACGGTGGAGATCAGCGGGTAGGCGAAGAAGACGCCGAAACCGATCAGCCAGGGGGACATGAAGGCGGCCGTCCGCAGGGCCGCCCGGCGGCGCTTGGCGCGCAGGGTGTACGTGGTCATGGAGTGCTCCGCGGCGCTCGTCGGACCCGGCCTACTTGGCCTGGTCGATCGCCGTGTCGATCTCCTTGGCGGTCTTCTCCAGACCGGCCCTGATGTCGCTCTGCCTGCCCTTCTCCACGTCGTAGCCGAGGTTCTGGATCGACACCAGGTACTGGCCGCCGTTGACCGAGGCCGGGCTGGTCGTGGAGGCCGGGTTCTGCGCGATGTCCAGGAACGTCTTGAAGCGCGGGTCGTACTTCAGGTGCGGCGACTTGAGCGCCGCCGTCGTGGAGGGCACGTTGTGGATGGCGTTGGCGAAGTTCACCACCGCCTCGGTGTCGGTGGTCATGTACTTCACCAGCTCCCAGGCGGCGTTCTGCTTGCCGGAGGTGGCGGCGATCCCGGCGATGGTGCCGGTGATGTACCCCTTGCCGTAAGTGGCGGCCTGGTCGTCCGGCACGGGCAGCGGGGCGACCCCGATCTCGAACGCCGGCTTGGCGTCCTCGGCCATCCCCAGCCGCCACTCGCCGTCCATCTGCATGGCGACCTGCCCCAGGTGGAAGGGGTGCTTGGCGCCGAACTCGTCACCGAAGCCCGAGCGGAACCTCTCCAGCTTCTGGAACCCGCCCAGGTCTTCCACCAGTTGCCTCTGGAAGGCGAGCCCCTGGGCGAAGGCCGGGTCCTTGGCGATGTTCGACCTGCCGCTGGAGTCGAAGTACGTGGGCGACCACTGCGCGATGTAGTGCTCGGTCGTCGACTCGTAGCCGTGGTAGTCGGGCATGAACCCGAGCTGCTCGTACGAGTCCCCCTTGGCCTTCGTCAGCTTCTTGGCGTCGGCGGCGAACTCGCTCCACGTCCTGGGGGGCGTGGTGATCCCGGCGGCCTTGAAGGCGTCCTTGTTGTAGTACAGCGCGTAGGCGTCGCCGAGCAGCGGGAGCGTGCACCGCTTGCCCTCGAACTGCGTGTACTCGTTCATCGCCTTCGGGAAGGTCTTCGCGGGGTCGATCCCGTCCTTCTTCAGGAAGGGCGCGAGGTCGACGAAGGCGCGGGAGGAGCAGAACTTGCCGACGTTGTTGGTGCTGAAGGAGGAGACCACGTCCGGGGCGTTCGAACCGCCCGCGCGCAGCGCTTGGTTGATCTTGTCGTCGTTGATGTTGCCGACGACCTTCACATGGATGTTGGGGTGCGCCTTCTGGAAGGCGTCCACGTTGGCCTGGATCGCCTTGACCTCCTCGGGCGCGCTCCACCCGTGCCAGAAGGTGATCGTCGTCTCCTTGGAGGCGTCGTCCTCGGCGGAGGAGGAGCTCTGGCCCGTACAGGCGGAGGCGAACAGGGCGATGGAGGCGGTCACGGCGAGGGCGGCGGCCGACTTCCGGCGGCTCGGGCTGTTTCCGGACATGGCGAAGTCTCCCGGGGCAGGGGCTGGGGCTGGGGCTGGGACGGGGATGAGGAAGGGGTGGGCGGGGCCGTACGGAGGTGCGTTGGGGGCGGCTGGGGGTCAGCGCGAGGTGTCGAAGACCTCGTCGCGGGTGGCGGCGAGCGCGCTCTCCAGCGCGCCGCGCAGGACGGGGTGGTCGCGCACCTCGCCGATGACGAGCCGGGGCCGGGAGGCGGCGAGCTCGCCCAGCTCCTGCTGGACCAGCGCGCGCAGCGGCTCGCCCCCGGCGGTGATCAGGGCGCCGGAGAGGACCACGAGCTCGGGGTCGAGCACGGCGACCATGGAGGCGAGGCCGGTGGCCAGACCGGTGGCGAAGGTCTCCAGGAGCGTGCGGTAGGAGCCGCTCTCCCGCTCCCGTACGGCCTCGGCGGCCCGGGCGATCAGCGCGGCGGCGGCCTCGGTGGACGAGCCGCCGGGGATGTCGGCGACCCCCAGCTCCCGGGCCAGGCGCGGCACCGCCTGACCGCCGGCCAGCTCCTGGAAGCCGCCCGAGTTCGCCTTGGTGACGTGCCGGACGAGCGGGGCGCCCGGCACCGGCAGGAAGCCCACCTCGCCCGCGCCGCCGGTGAAACCGCGGTGCAGCCGGCCGCCGATGACGAGGGCCGCGCCGAGACCGCCCTCGTTCCACAGCAGCACGAAGTCGTCGTGGCCGCGGGCGGCGCCGAGCCGCTGCTCGGCGATGGCCGCGAGGTTGACGTCGTTCTCGTACTCGACCGGCATCGGCAGCGCCGCCGCGAGCTCGTCGAGCAGGGCGGGGGAGTGCCAGCCGGGCAGGTGCGAGGCGTACCGCAGCCGCCCGGTGCCGGGGTCGAAGGCGCCGGGCGTGCCGATGACGACGCGGTGCAGATCGGCCCGGACCAGGTCGGCGGCCTTCACGGCCCCGTCCAGGGCGTCGGTGACCTGCCGCACCACCGACTCGCCGGCCCGGCGCCCCGGGGTGCGCACCGCGAACTCCCCGACCACGGCCCCGGTGACGTCCGCGACGGCGGCGCGGATGCGCTCGGGGGTGACGTCGAGCCCGGCGACGTGCGCGGCGCGCGCGTTGACCGCGTACAGCTGGGCGTTGGGACCGGGCCGGCCCTCGGTGGTCCCGGTCGCCACGACGAGCCCGGCCGCCTCCAGCCGCGCCAGGAGCTGCGAGGCGGTCGGCTTGGAGAGCCCGGTGAGCTTGCCGATGCGGGTGCGGGACAGGGGGCCGTGCTCCAGCAGCAGATCGAGGGCGGCACGGTCGTTCATGGCGCGGAGTACGCGCGGTGTTCCCGGGGTAGTACCGGCCACGAGGCTGCACCTGCCCTTCCCAGCACTGTTAGGAAAGTTTCCTATCGGATGCAGTGAAGGTAGGGGGCGTTCAGCGGGGCGTCAATGGTGCGGGCCCGGGGGTCTACCAAAGCGTTACGTGACGCACGACGGCCCCGGCGCACTGAGCACCGGGGCCGGGCCGCACCCCCGAAGGGGCGCGGGGAGCCGCGCGACCAGCCGCAACGGACCCGCAGCCGAACGAACTACTTCGCGAGCCCCGGGGGGATCGGCGTCGTGGCCAGCGACTGCGGGGAAGTCGGGTTGTTGAGGGCCGACGGGGCGGCCACCGCGGCGGACGGGTCCGGGGCCGACGCGTCCGGGTCCACCGGCGCCGTACCCCCCACGATCCGTATCCCGGCCGCGTCCAGCGACCGCTTGATGCGCCAGCGCAGCTCGCGCTCCACGCCCAGCGCCTTGCCCGGCATCGTCTTCGCCGAGACGCGGATCACCATCGAGTCCAGCAGCACCTCGTTGAGGCCGAGGACCTCCACCGGCCCCCACAGCCGCTCGTTCCACGGCTCGTCCTTGGCCATGGACTCGGCCGCCTCCGTGATGGCGGCCCGGACGCGGTCCAGGTCCTCCGTCGGGCGGACCTGGACGTCGACGGCGGCCGTCGCCCATCCCTGGCTGAGGTTGCCGATGCGCTTGATCTCGCCGTTGCGCACGTACCAGATCTCGCCGTTGTCGCCGCGCAGCTTCGTCACCCGCAGCCCGACCTCGACCACCTCGCCGGAGGCCACGCCCGCGTCGATCGAGTCGCCGACGCCGTACTGGTCCTCCAGGATCATGAAGACGCCGGAGAGGAAGTCGGTGACGAGGTTGCGCGCGCCGAAACCGATCGCCACACCCGCGACACCCGCCGAGGCGAGGAGCGGCGCCAGGTCGATGTTGAGGACGCCCAGGACCATCAGGGCCGCGGTGCCCAGGATCAGGAAGGACGCCACCGAGCGCAGCACCGAGCCGATGGCCTCCGAGCGCTGGCGGCGGCGCTCGGCGTTGACCAGGAGGCCGCCGAGCGCGGTGCCTTCCACCGCTTGGGCGCTGCGGTTCATCCGGTCGATGAGCTTGGTCAGCGCGCGGCGCACCAGCACCCGCAGCACCGACGCGATGATCACGATGAGCAGGATCCGCAGGCCGATGGCGAGCCAGGTCGACCAGTTCTCCTCCACCCAGCCGGCGGCCTCGGTGGCCTGCTTCTGGGCGTCGTCGAGGGTGACCGGGGCGGTCGTCGGGCCGGTGGGATCGGACGGGGATCCGGCGGCCAGTACGGCGGGCCAGTGCACGGCGGGAACCTCCAGGCATTGCGCTGCCGACAGTGCGACGGCAGACCAACCACACTAACGGGGCAAGCCATGTGCTTCGTTGCCGTGCGCGGAGCGGGCGCGAGGGCGGGCCCGGGACGCGGGGGAGTGTGGTCGAAAACACTTCAGGGCCGTTACCCGGACGTGGTGGCGCTCCGACCGGCCCTGAGGAGAGACTGAAGGCAGATCGTCCCGGCGCGAGCCACGCGCCGCCGGCGTACAAGGAGGCATCCACCGTGCCGCACGTCCTGGTCCTCAACGCGTCGTACGAGCCCCTCGGCGTCGTACCGCTCCGCCGCGCGCTCGTCCTCGTGCTCGAAAACAAGGCAGTCTGCCTAGAGGAATCCGGCGCCTTCATGCACAGCGCGACCCGGGTCGTCCCCGCTCCCAGCGTGGTCCGGCTCAAGAGATTCGTACGGGTCCCCTACCGGGGGCCCGTCCCACTGACCCGCCGTGCGCTCTTCGCCCGTGACGGCGGGCGCTGTATGTACTGCGGTGGCGTCGCAACCAGCGTCGACCACGTGATCCCGCGCAGCCGCGGCGGTCAGCACGTCTGGGACAACGTGGTGGCGGCCTGCCGCCGCTGCAACCACGTCAAGGCCGACCGGCACCTGCTGGAGCTCGGCTGGCGCCTGCGCCACCAGCCCGCACCGCCCAGCGGTCTGGCGTGGCGCATCATCGGCACGGGGCACCGGGACCCACGCTGGCTCCCGTACCTCCAACCGTTCGGCGCTGACGACGCCCTGGCCCGGATCGACGGCATCTCCGCCTGAGTCCGGGCCTCCGTCGTCCCCGGGGGCCGGCCCGCCGGCCCCCGGCCCCGGCGTGTCCGCGCCCCGCCTCACTGGCCCCGCGCGGCCACGCCGTACGCCTCCACCGACCACAGCGAGTACCCGTACGGCGTCGCCCGCGTCACCCCCTGCACCCGCAGGAACCGCACGCCGCGCGCGTCCATGCGCACCGCCTCCCGGCCGCCCCTGCCCTCCCGCACGGTCGCGGCCGTGTGCCAGGTCCGCCCGTCCGGCGAGACCTGCACGGTGTAGCTGCTCGCATACGCGTCCTGCCAGGTCAGCACGACCAGACCGACCCGGCTCGGGGCCGGGAGCTCCGCCTGCCACCAGGCGTCGTCCCGCGCCGGGGAGGACCAGCGCGTCGCGGGGTCGCCGTCGGCGGCCGCGCGCGCGGGGAACGCGGGCGTCTCGTCGCCGGAGGAGGTGGCCGCGGCCCCCGCGACCAGATCGGGCCCGGCCGTGCGCGGATACGCCCGTACGGTCAGGACGCGCTCCTGCCCGGAGAAGGCGACCGGCACCCGGTACTCGCCCGCCGGGGTGCCCGGCGCCACCGTCACCTCCACCGGCACGCTCACCGAGGCGCCGCGCGGGACCGTGACCGCCCCCGGGACCCGCACGGCCAGGCCCCGCGGGGCCTTCGCGCCGAGCGTGCCCGCCACGTCCGCGGGCCGGGTCGAGGTCAGCACGGCCGTCACCACCTGCGGCTTCCCGCCGATCTCGGCGTCGGCCACGTCCCGGGCGAGCTCCAGGCGGGCCCGCGGCTCGTCGGCGAACCACGGGACCAGATGGCGTACGGACCGTACGGCGGCGGTCGGGCCCGTCACGCGGACGGCGTCGGCGCGCACGCCCCGCGCGGCGCTCTGCGTCCAGCCGTCCGGCGACAGCGGTCCCAGGCTGCGCCAGCCCACACCGGGCAGATGCGCCTGCACCAGCGCCCCGCCCTCGGCCCAGGCGACCCGGCCGGGACCCGGGCCCGGGCCCCAGGCGGCGTCCGGCACGGGCCGCGCGCCCGCGGTGGCCCAGGCGGGCGGGCCCGAGCCGGGGCCCACCGACGGGCCCGGCCCGATGCCGGAGTCGTCCATCACGGTGACCGCCTCCACCGGGCGGACCCGGCCCAGGCGCACGGTGTAGGCGTCCGGCGAGAGGGTGACCTCGCCGGGCGGCCGGTCCGCGCCCGTCCAGGTGGCCGAGGCCCGCGCCGCGCGGGTCAGGAACGCGTCCAGGACGCCCTTGCCGACGGTGACCGGGCCGGTGGCGGCGTCCCGGCGCAGCGGCTCCAGGTCGAGCGCGGCCCGCCAGGCGCCCGCGCCGTCGCCGTGGGCCTGCGCCTGGAGCATGTCCACGGCCTTCTCCCCGGCCCGGCCGTAGCGGGCGAGCCGGTCCGCCCAGGGGCGCAGCTCGTCGGCGAGCGAGCCGCTGCCCGCGAGGCGCTCGGGGGTCAGCCGCATCACGGTGAACGCCGCGCGCAGCCGCGCCGCCGCCCGGTCCCGTACCGCCGCGTCCGCCGCGCCGCGCGAGCTCCAGAACGTGTCGAGCAGCGGGCGCAGATAGGCCGACTCGGCGCTGCTGAGGACCGAGGAGGAGTCGTTGCCCGCCAGCGCCGTGAGCGCCTCGCGCAGGTGGGCGTCGCCGCCCGCGAGGTCCGCGACAGCCGCCCGCCAGGACTCCTCCGGCTCGTACCCCTGCGGGTTCCAGGCGTAGTCGGCCGCCGTGAACAGCGGGATCCGGGAGGCCGAGGCCTGGACCATGGCGTTGGCGAGCAGGGCGGCGGAGCCGGTGGCGACCGCGGGCTCGCGGCCCGTGTAGGGGCCAAGGAAGATCCGGCCCGGCGCCCAGTCGTTCACCGGGTAGTTGTCCATCGTCACCAGCGGGTGCCCGAACGCGTCCCGCGCGCCCGCCAGTTCGTGGCCGGTGATGGTGCGCGGCACCACCCCGACGCCCGTCCAGGCGACCTGCACGCGCGCGTCCAGCCCGTCCGCGAGCGCGTCCCGGTAGGCGGTGGCGCCGTCCTGGTAGTACTCGGTCGGCATCAGCGACAGCGGCCGCGCGCCCGGATGGCGCTCGGCCAGGTGCGCGGCGACGGCGTTCGCCACGCGCGCGTGGGCGCGGGCGGCGGCGGCCGGCCCCCGGCCGAAGGTGTGCGCGTCCTGCCCGCAGTGCCACTCGCTGTAGCTGACGTCCTGGAACTGGAGCTGGAAGGCGCGCACGCCCAGCGCCCACATCGCGTCGAGCTTGCGCAGCAGCGCCTTGAGGTCCTTGTCCGAGGACAGGCACATCTCCTGGCCGGGCGCCACGGCCCAGGCGAGGGTGACGTGGTTGGCGGCGGCGCGGGCGGCGAGCGCCCGGAAGTCCGCGCGCCGGTCGGCCGGGTACGGGTCGCGCCAGCGGGCCAGGCGGTACGGGTCGTCGCCGGGCGCGTAGAGGTACCGGTTCTGCTTGGTGCGGCCCATGAAGTCGAGGTGCTCCAGGCGCTGTTCGCGCGTCCAGGGCTGCCCGTAGAAGCCTTCCGTCGTGCCGCGCACGGCCGTGGCGGGCCAGTCCCGCACCCGGACGCCGGGCAGCGTGGCGCGGCCGCGCCGGTCCTGGACCAGGAGCTGACGCAGCGTCTGCACGGCGTGGAAGAGCCCGTCCTCGCCGACCCCGTCGAGCGCGACCGTGTCCCGCCCGGCGACCCGGCCCACCCCGATCCGGTAGCCGCCCGGCGGCAGGTCCCCGCGCTCGGCGAGCCGCAGGGCGCGCAGCGCGTCCTGCGCGCCGCTGCCGCCGACGCGGAACACCGGGCCGTGGCCGCCCGGTTCGTGGTGCAGCGTGGTGACGCCGGCCCGGCCGAGGACGTCCCCGAGCGCGGCCACCGCGTACGGATCGGCGTCCGGGTCCGCGAGCAGCACGGCCTCCGAGCCGAGGCGCAGCGCCGGGCCCGCGTGCCGGACGGACTGGGGCCGGGGCCAGACGGCGGGGGCGTCGTCCCGTGCCGCCTCCCTCGCCGTCGCCGTGGACGCGCCCTCGGTGGTGGGCTGTTCGGGTGCCGGGGGATCCACGGGGGCGCCGAGGGCGCCGGGCGCCGCGCCGAGCAGTCCGCCGATGACGGCGACCGCGACGGCCGCCGCCCGCTTCCCGCGCCCGAACTGCACACCGTCTCCTCGTCTGTGTGGACTTGTGGAGCTCCGGTCCTCTGGTGGCAGCCCCCGGCGGAGCGTCCCGCGCCGCGACCGGACCCGAGCCCACCACCCCCGTGGCGAAGGTGTCAACGCGCGTGACTGTTGTGCCGGAATTGCCCGTTCCGGTGACCTGGGTCACAGGACGGGGGTGACGAGCGCTACTCGCCCCGCGTTGTACGTCTGGGAGCCCGCCCGCTGGGTAGGGCTGCTGTGTCCCCGTCGCCGACCCCGTGGAGCCCTCCGTGGCCGTTTCCGCCCTTGAACAGCCCCTGACCAGCGAACCTCCGCTGGCCGACGCCGAACCGCTGACCAGCGAGCCGCCCCTGACCGAGGCCGCGCCCCTGACCAGCGAACCGACCCCGGTGGCCGCCCAAGCCGGAGCCTGACGCCATGACCCTCGCCCGGCTCGCCGCCCTGCACGGCGTCGCCACGTCCTACGCCCCGTCGGCCGACCGCACGGTCCCCGTCCCGGAGGCCACGGTCGTCGCCGTCCTCGCGGCCCTGGGCGTCGAGGCGGCGACACCGGAGGCGGTGGCGGCGTCCCTCGCCACCGCCGAACTGAGCGCGGCGGAGCGCCTGTTGCCCCCGACCGTGGTCCACTGGCGCACCCCGGACCCCGCCCCGCCCCCACCGCTCACCGCCCTGCCGCCCGGCACCCGCGTCCGGGTCGAGGCCGAGGACGGCACGGAGGCGGACTGGACGGCGCCGGACGCGCCCTGGCCCGTCCTCCCCCTCGGTGTCCACCGGGCCACCGCCCGCACCCCCGACGGCCGCACCGCCGCCGCCTGCCTCGTGGTCGCCCCCGAGCGCACCCCGCAGCCCCCCGAGCGCACCCACGGGTTCCTGGTGCAGCTCTACTCCCTGCTCTCCGCCCGCTCCTGGGGCATGGGCGACCTCGGGGACCTCGCCGAGCTCGCCGGCTGGGCCGGACGGTCCGTCGGCGCCGGATTCCTCCAGGTCAACCCGCTGCACGCGGCCGTCCCCGGCACCCCCACCGACCCGTCCCCCTACCGCCCCTCCTCCCGCCGCTTCCCCGACCCCGTCCACCTGCGGATCGAGGACGTCCCCGAGTACGCCTACGTCCGCGAGCGCAAGCGGCTGGACGAGCTGCTGACGGCGGCGGACGCGCTGCGCCGGTCGGTGCTCGACGACGGCGAACTGATCGACCGGGACGCGGTGTGGGCGCTGAAGCGCGAGGCCCTCGAAGCCCTGCACGCGGTACCACTGACGCCCGGGCGGCGGGAGGCGTACTGCGACTACCTGGCGCACCAGGGCCAGGCCCTGGAGGACCACGCCACCTGGTGCGCGCTGGCCGAGCGGTACGGATCCGACTGGACCCGCTGGCCCGGCGCCCTGCGCGACCCCCGCTCGCCCGCCACCGCCCGCGCCCGGCGCGAGCTCATCGACCGCGTCGACTTCCACACCCGCCTCGCCTGGCTCACCGACACCCAGCTCGCCGCCGCCCAGCGGGCCGCCAAGGACGCCGGGATGGCCGTCGGCCTCGTCCACGACCTCGCCGTCGGCGTGCACCCGGGCGGCGCCGACGCCTGGGCGCAGCAGCGCACCTTCGCCCAGGGCATGTCGGTGGGCGCGCCCCCCGACGCCTTCAACGCGCGCGGCCAGGACTGGGGGCTGCCGCCCTGGCGCCCCGACGTCCTCGCCGCCTCCGGCTACGCCCCCTACCGGGGCCTGCTGCGCAATCTGCTGCGGCACGCCGGGGCCCTGCGCATCGACCATGTGATGGGCCTGTTCCGGCTCTGGTGGATCCCCCGGGGACAGGAGCCCACGGCGGGCACCTACGTCCGCTACGACGCCGAGGCGATGCTCGCCGTGCTCGTCCTGGAGGCCCACCGCGCGGACGCGGCCGTCATAGGGGAGGACCTGGGCACGGTCGAGCCCGGGGTGCGCGAGGCCCTGAGCCGGCGCGGGGTGCTCGGCACCTCGGTGCTCTGGTTCGAGCGCGACTGGGAGGGCGCCGGCCGCCCGCTGCCCCCCGCCGACTGGCGCGAGGGCTGCGTGGCCACCGCCACCACCCACGACCTGCCCTCCACGGCTGCCCGCCTCACCGGCGAGCACGTCGGGCTGCGCCACCGCCTCGGACTGCTCACCCGGCCGCTCGCCGAGGAGCAGGCCGAGGACGCGGCCGAGGTGGGCGAGTGGCTGGCCTACCTCACCCGGCTCGGGCTGCTGCCCGAGGGCGCCCGGGGCGAGGAGGGCGCGGTGCGCGCGGTCTACCGGTTCCTGCTGCGCACCCCGGCCCGGATGGTCGGGGTGTGGCTGCCGGACGCGGTGGGCGACCGCCGTCCGCAGAATCTGCCGGGCACCTGGGACCAGTACCCCAACTGGCGCCTGCCGGTGGCCGGTCCCGACGGCCGCCCGCTCGCCCTAGAGGACGTGGTCGCCTCGCCCCGGCTGCACGGCCTGATGCGGGTGTTCGCGCCCGGCCCGGACACCCCGGCGCCGGGCGGGCGGTCCCGTACGGCACCCCCGGGCGCGCGCCCCGCTTAGGCGTTCGCTACGTTTGCACCGTGGACAAGAAGAACACCCTGCGCGCCGGCGCCGTGGCAGCCGGTACGACGCTGATGATGCTGCTCATGTCGGCCCCCGCCCTCGCGGTCACCCGCGACGACGGCGACGACCCGGGCTCCGGCCTGAGCGTGTTCGACACGATCGGCCTGTACGTGATCGCGCCCATCGCGCTGTTCGCGGTCATCGCCGGCCTGGTCATGGTCCTCGACAAGTCGAAGAAGGCCTGACCGGTCACGCCGTACGCCCTGTGAGGCGCTCCGCGGTACGAGTGGCACTCGTACCGCGGAGCGCCTTTGCGTTCTTCTCCTCCCGCGGGGTCAGTGCGCCGCGAGCAGCTTGCGCAGCAGCGCGTTCAGCTGCTCCGCCTCCGCCGCGTCGAGCACCCCGCCCAGCACCTCGTGCTGCATCTCCAGACCGGCCGTCACCGACGCGTCGACGATCTCGCGGCCCTTGTCGGAGAGGGTGACGCGCAGCCCGCGCCGGTCGTTCGGGTCCGGGCTGCGGCTGAGCAGCCCGGCCTTCTCCAGCTTGTCCAGACGTCCGGTCATCCCGCCGGTGGTGAGCATCGTGGTCGCCGAGAGCTGGCGCGGCGAGAGCGTGTACGGCTCGCCGGAGCGGCGCAGCGTCGCCAGGACGTCGAACTCGCCGCGCGAGATCCCGAACCGCCGGTACTCCTTCTCGATCCGGTCGCCCATGGCCTTGGCGACGCGGTAGATGCGCCCGTAGACGGCCATCGGCACGGTGTCGAGGTCGGGCCTGACCTCCGCCCACTGCGCGGTGATGGCGTCGACGGGGTCACGGGGGGTCGCAGTCATGGAACCAGTATCCGAGCCGTGTGGAACGGACGCAAGAAAGTTGCTTGACGAAAAGTAGCTTAGGAGTAAGCTACTTTCCATGAAGCGAACCCAGAGCCGTATCGCCACCGTCGCCCTCACCGCCCTCGCCCCCGTCTCGTGGGGCTCCACCTACGCCGTGACGACGGAGTTCCTCCCCGCCGACCGCCCGCTGTTCACCGGCATGATGCGGGCGCTGCCCGCCGGACT
The DNA here is from genome assembly GCF_040629815.1 of Streptomyces sp. NPDC005878. Lineage (NCBI taxonomy): Bacteria > Bacillati > Actinomycetota > Actinomycetes > Kitasatosporales > Streptomycetaceae > Streptomyces > Streptomyces sp. NPDC005878. Next base: position 66,105 of record NZ_JBEXWK010000012.1, on the reverse strand, counting down.
CGCGCTCATGCTCGCCACCCGGCGACTGCCACGGGGCTCGTGGTGGTGGAAGGCGGTGGTGCTGGGGGCGCTGAACATCGGGGCCTTCTTCCCGCTCCTCTTCCTCGCCGCCTACCGGCTGCCCGGCGGCATGGCCGCGGTGATCGGCTCGCTCGGACCGCTATGGGTGGCCGGACTCGCCGCGCTCTTCCTGGGGGAGCGGCCGTCGCTGCGGACCCTGCTCACCGGCATAGCGGCGGCCCTCGGGGTGAGTCTGGTCGTCCTGAAGGCCACCGGGGCGCTGGACGCCGTCGGGGTCGTGGCGGGAGTGGCCTCGTCCGTGTCGATGGCCGCGGGAACGGTCTTCACCAAGCGGTGGGGGCGCCCCGAGGGAGTCGGCCCGCTGGTGCTCACCGGCTGGCAGCTGACCGCGGGCGGACTGCTGATCGCGCCGGTCGCCTTCCTGGTCGAGGGCGCGCCGCCCGTGCTGGACGGCCGCAACCTCCTGGGCTACCTCTACCTCGCCCTGGTCAACACCGCCGTCGCCTACTGGCTCTGGTTCCGCGGCATCGGCCGCCTCACCGCCACCTCGGTGACCTTCCTCGGCCCGCTGTCGCCGCTGACCGCCGCCGTCATCGGCTGGGCCGCGCTCGGCCAGGCGCTCACCCCGCTCCAGCTGGCGGGTATGGCGGTCGCCTTCGGGGCGACGCTGGCGGGCCAGTACGTGCCGAGGGCCCGGCCCGCGGCGGCGACGACAGAGCCGGTGGCGGCGACCGGAACGGCGGCGGCCACCGCCGAAACGTTCACTTCAGCTGAACGGTCGGCTCGGAAAGATTCGATGGACGCGATGGCCGGGGCGGTGCGACGGTAATCCGGCACCCCCGCCGACCACCGAAGGAGCGCCCACCACCGTGGCAGTCCTGGAGCACGACCGGCACGACCGGACCATACGGACCCCCCAGAGGGCGAGCCGGGCCAACGGCCCCGGACTCGCCCTCGCGGGCGTCGCGACCCTCGTCTGGTCCGGCAGCTTCGTCGCCTCCCGGGCCCTGCACGACTCCGTGCCCCCGGTCCAGGCCGCCTTCTGGCGCTGGATCATCGCCCTCGTGGCGGTCGCGCCCCTCGGGGCCCGCGAGACCTGGCGCCAACGGGCCCTGATCCGCCGCCACTTCCGCTTCGTCCTTCTCGCCGCCCTGCTGGGCATCACGGCCCCCGGGGGCCTGGCCCCCGTCTCCGGCCCTGCCCCGGGTCTTTCGGCTGCGGTCCGTGGTGGGTTGCTCGCGCAGTTCCCCGCGCCCCTGGGTGGTCTGGGGTGCGGGGATTGCGGTTTCCGCTGCCCTGCCCCGGGTTTTTCGGCTGCGGATCGTGGTGGGTTGCTCGCGCAGTTCCCCGCGCTCCTGGGTGGTTAGGGGCGCGGGGAACTGCGCGGCCAGCCACAGACGGGCCGCAGCCGAGATACGTGCCAGCGGGGCACGGGGGCCGCAGGCCCCGCAAGCGGGGACCCGGGGCGCAGGTCCCGTAGAAGGCCCGGAGGCACCCCAAGTCCCGCAGGGACCGGGGGTGCCACCCCGGGCAAACCCGCCCCGCCCCACCCCCGGAGGGTTCAGGGAAGGGGCGGGGTGGGGGAGAAAACCTACGCCGCCGCGTCCGCCTCCTGCGCCCGCAGCGCCCGCTCGACCCCCGCCCGCGACTCCGAGATCAGCCGCCGCAGCGCCGCGCTCGGGGACGCCGACGCCAGCCACGCGTCCGTCGTGTCCAGCGTCGCCTGCGACACCTGGAGCGACGGGTACAGCCCTGTCGCGATCTGCTGCGCGATCTCGTGCGACCGCGACTCCCACACACCCTTGACCGCCGCGAAGAACTTCTCCGTGTACGGGGCGAGCAGCTCGCGCTGGTCGACCTGGACGAAGCCCCCGATGACCGCCTCCTGCACGGCGTTGGGCAGCGAGTCGCCCTCCACCACCGACGCCCACGCCTCGGCCTTCGCCTCGGCCGTGGGACGCGCGGCGCGCGCGGTGGCCGCGTGGCGCTCGCCCGCCGCCGTGCGGTCGCGCTCCAGCTCCGCCGCGATCACCTTCTCGTCCGCGCGCCCGGTCGCCGCGAGGCGCTCGACGAACGCCCAGCGCAGGTCGGTGTCGACGGCCAGGCCGTCCACCGCCTCGGTGCCGTCGAGGAGCCCCTGGAGCAGATCGAGCTGCTCACCGGTACGGGCGGTGGCCGCGAACGCCCGCGCCCACGCCAGTTGGTGGTCACTGCCGGGCGCCGACGCCCGCAGCTGCTCCAGCGTCGCCTCGGTCCAGCGGGCCAGACCCGTCTCGCGCCACTCGGGCGCCGCGTACAGCTCAAGGGCGAGCTTCACCTGGCGGTGCAGCGACTGCACCACACCGATGTCCGACTCCTTGGCGATGCCGGAGAGCACCAGCGCCAGGTAGTCGCGGGTCGCGAGCTCCCCGTCGCGCGTCATGTCCCAGGCCGAGGCCCAGCACAGCGCGCGCGGCAGCGACTCGGCGAAGTCCCCGAGGTGCGCGGTGACGACCTTCAGGGACTCCTCGTCGAGGCGCACCTTCGCGTAGCTGAGGTCGTCGTCGTTGAGGAGGACGACCGCCGGGCGGCGGGTGCCCGCCGGGAGCTCGACCGCCGTGCGCGCCCCCTCCACGTCCAGCTCGACGCGCTCGGTGCGCACCAGCTTGCCGGTCTCGTTCAGCTCGTAGAAGCCGATCGCGATCCGGTGCGGGCGCAGGGTCGGCTCGCCCTGGGCGCCGGCGGGCAGCGCCGGGGCCTCCTGGAGGACGGTGAAGGAGGTGATGACGCCCTCGCCGTCGACCTCGATCTCCGGACGCAGCACGTTGATGCCGGCCGTCTCCAGCCACGCCTTCGACCAGGTCTTCAGATCACGCCCGGAGGTCTTCTCCAGCGCGCCGAGCAGATCGGACAGGCGCGTGTTGCCGAAGGCGTGCGCCATGAAGTACGCCTGCACGCCCTGGAAGAACGCGTCCATGCCGACGTACGCGACGAGCTGCTTGAGCACCGACGCGCCCTTGGCGTACGTGATGCCGTCGAAGTTGACGAGCACGTCGTCGAGGTCGCGGATGTCCGCCATGATCGGGTGCGTCGACGGGAGCTGGTCCTGCCGGTACGCCCAGGTCTTCATGGAGTTGGCGAACGTGGTCCAGGCGTGCGGCCACTTGGAGCCCGGCGCGTACGCCTGGCAGGCGATCGAGGTGTACGTGGCGAACGACTCGTTCAGCCACAGGTCGTTCCACCACTCCATGGTGACGAGGTCGCCGAACCACATGTGGGCGAGCTCGTGCAGGATGGTCTCGGCCCGCACCTCGTAGGCGGCGTCGGTGACCTTGGACCGGAACACGTACTGGTCCCGGATCGTCACCGCGCCCGCGTTCTCCATCGCGCCCGCGTTGAACTCCGGCACGAAGAGCTGGTCGTACTTGGCGAACGGGTAGGCGTAGTCGAACTTCTCCTGGAACCAGTCGAAGCCCTGCCGGGTGACGTCGAAGATCTCGTCGGCGTCGAGGAACTCGGCGAGCGAGGGACGGCAGTAGATGCCCAGCGGCACGGACTGCCCGTCCTTCTCGTACGAGGAGTGGACGCTGTGGTACGGACCGACGATCAGCGCCGTGATGTAGCTGGAGATGCGGGGCGTCGGCTCGAAGACCCATACGTCGTCGGCCGGCTCGGGGGTCGGTGAGTTCGAGATCACGGTCCAGCCCGAGGGGGCCTTCACGGTGAACTGGAAGGTGGCCTTCAGGTCCGGCTGCTCGAAGGAGGCGAAGACGCGGCGGGCGTCCGGCACCTCGAACTGGGTGTAGAGGTACGCCTGGTCGTCGACCGGGTCGACGAAGCGGTGCAGGCCCTCGCCGGTGTTGGTGTACGCGCAGTCCGCGACGACCTTCAGCTCGTTCGCCCCCGCCCGCAGACCGGCGAGCGCGATGCGCGAGTCGGCGAACACGGCGGCCGGGTCGAGCGCGGTGCCGTTGAGGACGACCTCGTGCACGGTGGGCGCGACGAGGTCGATGAACGTCTGTGCGCCGTCCTCGGCGGAGTCGAAGCGCACGGTGGTCACGGACCTGTAGGTCCCGCCCTCCTGCGCGCCGCTCAGATCGAGCTCGATCGCGTACGAGTCGACGCTCAGCAGCTCCGCGCGCCGCTGGGCCTCTTCACGGGTCAGATTCGTGCCAGGCACCCGGCCATCTCCTTCAGGACTTCTCTACGGTTTCGGCCATCCTTGCACGAGACGTCCGCGGGGCGTACAGGGCTTTTGCCCGGCGGGTTCCAGGTCCGAATTCCGCCGGTGAGGGGGTGGGGGCGCCCGGCAGCCTGGACGCATGACCCAGCCAACTCAGCCAACCCAGCCAACTCAGCCAACCCAGATCACTCAGTCGACCCAGATGGCCCGGCCGACCCAGATGCCCCGGCCGACCGGTCCGATCCGGCCGACGGACGCACCGGCCTACTCGCCCCTGCCGATCCCGCCCTCCGCGCTGGCACAGCTTCGCGTCACGGACGACGCCGGGCGCGCCTTCGCTCCCTTCACCGACGAGGAGGGCGACGCCCCGCTCCGCTGCTGCCTGCGCCGCAGCGCGCCGGGCGAGCGGATCGCCCTCGTCTCCTACGCGCCGCTGCGCCGCTGGGCGGCCGCGACGGGGGTGGAGCCGGGGGCGTACGACGAGCAGGGCCCGGTGTTCGTCCACGCGGAGTGCGGGGGGCCGGGGGAGTGGGAGGGGTACCCGTTCGCGCGGGAGGGGGCGCTGCGGGTGGTGCGGCGGTACGACGCGGGGGGTCGGATCATCGGGGGCAGCCTGCTGGAACTCCCCTCCGACTCGACGGAGGCCTTCGAGACGGCCTTCGCGGAGGCCTTCGCGGATCCCCGGGTGGTGCTGGTCCATGTGCGGGCGGTGGACTACGGGTGCTTCCACTTCGAGGTGCGGAGGCGGTAGGCCGGGGGCGGGGCGGCCCGGGGTTCGTCTGCGGGTGGGTGGTCGGTTGCTCGCGCAGTTCCCCGCGCCCCCAGGGGGATGGGGGTGGGGTGCGTAGTGCCTGCGGCGGGGTTCGGGGGCTTTTGTCCGCAGGCCGTGGTGGGCTGGTCGCGCAGTTCCCCGCGCCCCTCAAGGCACCTCCGACCCGAGGGCAGTGGCGAGCCCTCCGTGGGTGCGGGCGCGATGTGGGTAGCCAGGGAGGGATCCAGGGGCGTAGCCCCGGGCTTTCAGGGGCGCGGGGAACTGCGCGAGGAACCCCCACCGGTCGGTGGACGAACGGGTGTCTGGGGGCGCGGGGAACTGCGCGAGCAACCCCCACCGGTCGGTGGACGAACGGGTGTCTGGGGGCGCGGGGAACTGCGCGAGCAACCCCCACCGGTCGGTGGACGAACGGGTACCCAGGGGCGCGGGGAACTGCGCGACCAGCCCCCACCGGTCGGTGGACGAACGGGTGCCCAGGGGCGCGGGGAACTGCGCGAGCAGCCCCCACCGGTCGGTGGACGAACGGGTGCCCAGGGGCGCGGGGAACTGCGCGAGCAACCCACCACCGGGCGGTAGGTGAACGCGTGCCCAAGGGCGCGGGGAACCCCGTACGGGCCGCAGGCGAACGTGAAGTCTGGGGCGGGGGCCGCGGGCCCTGCAAAGGGGGTGCAGGGGCGCAGCCCCGCCGGGGGGCCGGGGGCTGGGGCGCAGGCCCGCCCGGGGGCCCGGGGGTGGTGCCCCCGGGCAGCACACCTTCGCCCCCACCCACCCCCGGAGGGTCTAGGTGAAGGGGCGGGGTGGGGCGAAAAACGCTAGCCCCGCAGCTCCCGCGCCACCAGCTCCGCGATCTGCACCGCGTTCAACGCCGCCCCCTTGCGAAGGTTGTCGTTGGAAAGGAACAGCGCGAGCCCGTTCTCCACGGTCTCGTCCACCCGGATCCGCCCCACGTACGACGCGTCCTTCCCCGCGGCCTGAAGCGGCGTGGGAATCTCCGAGAGCTCCACCCCCGGCGCCGAGCCGAGCAGCTCGTACGCCCGCTCCACCCCGATCGGCCGCTCGAAGCGCGCGTTCACCTGGAGCGAGTGCCCGGAGAAGACCGGCACCCGGACGCACGTGCCGGAGACCTTCAGCTCCGGGATGCCCAGGATCTTGCGGGACTCGTTGCGCAGCTTCTGCTCCTCGTCCGTCTCGAACGACCCGTCGTCCACGATCGAGCCCGCCAGCGGCAGCACGTTGAAGGCGATCGGCCGCTTGTAGACGCCGGGCTCCGGGAAGGACACCGACTCCCCGTCGAAGGCGAGCTGGTCCGCCGTCTCGGCGACCGCGCACGCCTGGGTGTGCAGCTCCGCCACGCCCGCGAGGCCCGAGCCTGAGACCGCCTGGTAGGTGGTGGCGACCAGCGCGGTCAGCCCCGCCTCCTCGTGGAGGGGGCGCAGGACCGGCATCGCGGCCATCGTGGTGCAGTTCGGGTTGGCGATGATCCCCTTGGGGCGGTCCTTGATCGCCTCGGGGTTCACCTCGGAGACCACCAGCGGCACCTCGGGGTCGCGCCGCCAGGCGGAGGAGTTGTCGATCACGACGGCGCCCTGCCCGGCCACCTTCTCCGCCAACGCCCGCGAGGTCGCCCCGCCCGCCGAGAAGAGCACGATGTCCAGGCCGGTGTAGTCGGCCGTGGACGCGTCCTCGATGGTGATCTCCCGGCCCTCCCACGTGAGGGTGGAGCCCGCGGAGCGCGCGGAGGCGAACAGGCGCAGCTCGTCGACCGGGAACTTCCGCTCGGCGAGGATGCTCCGCATGACTCCGCCGACCTGTCCGGTGGCTCCGACGATTCCGACCCTCACGGTGACTCCTTCTGTAAGCGCAGGTACGCGCATATGCGGCGGGCGCTCCCATCATGCGTCGGCGCCCGGCGGACTTGTCCAATCCATTGTCCGGGGTGTGGGACGCCCCGGACGGCGTAAGCGGGAGACCCCTTCCCACTTGTGACGAGTTCATGGCGGCTCTGTTGCATCCGCCCGGGAATACCCCCACACGGCCCTTTCGCTGGTTACGGTCCTGCCGTCCGGACCGATAAACGATCACCGGCAACCGTATTCCGGAGGAGCCCCGTGCGCGCATCCCGCCGCAGCAAAGCCATAGCGTTCCTGGCCGCAGCCCCCGTACTCCTGGGCGCGGCCGGTCCCGCCGTCGCGAACCCGCACACCGGCAAGGACCCGCACCGCCAGGCCGAACGGCTCGCGAGAAAGCTGGTCGCCCAGGCCTCGGGGGAGAGCGCCTACCGCCACCTGGAGCAGTTCCAGAAGATCGCCGACGCCCACGGCGGCAACCGCGCCGCGGGCACGCCCGGCTTCGACGCCTCGGCCGCGTACGTCTACGGCCGGCTGAAGAAGGCCGGGTACGAGGTCGCGTACCAGGACTTCGACATCTACGAGTCGAAGACCCTGCGCGAGAAGCTCGCCGTCGTCACGCCCGAGCCGCGCGAGCTGAAGACCACCGCCTTCGACTTCAGCAAGGCGACCCCGGCCGGTGGCCTCACCGCCCAGGTGAAGGCGGCCCGCGTCGACGCCACCCCCGGCTGCGAGCTCGACGACTACGCGGCGGGCTCCTTCGCCGGGAAGATCGCCCTGGTCAAGCGCGGCAACTGCACCTTCGTACAGAAGGAGGCCGTCGCGGCCCAGGCGGGCGCGGCCGGGATCATCCTCTACAACCACTCCGGCGACACCCCCGTCCACGGCACCGTCAGCGACCCGGCCAACGCGCACATCCCGGCCGCCGGCATCTCCCTCGCCGACGGCGAGGCGCTGGCCGCGCAGGTCGCCAAGGGTGAGGTCACCGTCACCCTGGACGTCGCCACCGAGGCGGTAGCCCACAAGACCCGCAACGTCGTCGCGCAGACCAGGGGCGGCGACCCGTCCAGCGTGGTCGCGCTCGGCAGCCACCTCGACTCCGTCAAGGCCGGGCCCGGCATCAACGACAACGGCTCCGGGTCGGCCGGTCTGCTGGAGGTCGCGCTGAAGCTCGCCAAGGAGACCAAGCAGACCGGGAAGCACCCCAAGCCGCTCGCCAACAAGGTGCGGTTCGCCTGGTGGTCGGGCGAGGAGCTGGGCCTGCTGGGCTCCGAGCACTACGTCAAGTCCCTGACGGAGAAGCAGAAGCAGCAGATCAAGCTGTACCTCAACTTCGACATGATCGCCTCGCCCAACCCGGCCGAGCTCGTCTACGACGGCGACAACTCCGACAACACGGGCGCGGGCGCCGGCCCGGCCGGCTCCGCGCAGATCGAGCGGCTGATCAACGGCTACCTCGACAAGCGGCGCGTCGCGCACTGGGGCACCGACTTCGACGGCCGCTCCGACTACGGCCCGTTCATCGAGCAGGGCATCCCGGCGGGCGGCACGTTCACCGGCGCCGAGGGCCTCAAGACCGAGGAGCAGGCGGCCCGGGCGGGCGGCGCGGCGGGCAAGCCGTACGACGCCAACTACCACGCGGCCGGTGACACCCTGAAGAACATCGATAAGAAGTACTTCGACCTCAACGTCGACGTCATCGCCCACGCGGTCGGCACCTACGCCCAGGACCTGAGCTCCCTCAAGGGCTGAGCCCGCGGCCGTACGGATCAAAAAAAGGGGCCCGGCGTTCTCGCGAACGCCGGGCCCCTCGCACGTGCTCACTCCGTTACGGCGTGACCTTCTCGATCACGACGCTGCCGGTGCCCGCGGCCGTGCCGCGCGCGTTGACCAGCTTGACCTCGCCGAAGAACTGGCGTCCCTCGGGAGCCGCGCCGGCCACCACGACCTGCGCGGAGACGGCCGCCGTGGCGCCGGTGGCCAGCTTGACCGCCTTCGACTCGTCCACCTTGACGGCGCCGAGCGAGGGCGCGTAGTACACGTCACGGTAGTTGTACGTGGTCGAACCGGACGGGACGGCGTAGCCCGCGACCTGGATCGTGTAGGTGCCGGCGGCCGGCTTCACCAGGCTGACGGCCTCCTCGGAGTCGCCGTCCGCGGACGAGCCGACCTGCACGCCGTCCTTGAGGACCGCGAGGTCCAGGTCGGCCGCGGCGTCCGAGACGCCGCCGATGGCGACGTCGAGGCGCTCCACGCCCTCGCCGACGGTCAGCGTGGTCGTCTGGACCTCACCGGCCTTGATGGTCGGCTTGGCGACCTTCGCGGAGCCGAGCGAGCCGCCCTGGAGCTTGCCGTCGATGGCCGCGAACCCGTTGGTGACCTTCCACTCGACCGGGGCCGAGGTGCCGATCTTCGCCTCGGGCACGGTCTTCACGGCCGGGTCGAAGGTGGCACCGAGCACCGCCACGTCCAGCTTGTACGGGTTGTCGAGGTAGGGAGACGTACGGCGCGACTCGACCTCGATCTCCCACACACCGGCCTGCGGGTCCGCGTAGGAGCGCAGGTCGGGGCGGCAGGTGTTGGCCGGGTTGTCGTAGTTCGGGTAGCAGTTGGGCGTCCCCGTCTCGTCGACCGGCACACCGTAGGGGTGGATCGCGATGAACCGGGTCTGGCTGCCCGAGCGCAGGGCGCCCATGGAGACCTCAAGGGCCTTGGCGCCGGCCGGGACGGTCACGAAGTACGACTTGGTGCTGTTGCGCTGCACCGAGGACGAGTCCGTGAGGGCGAAGCCCGAGGCCTTGGCCAGCGGCTTGGAGACGATCACGGTGGCGAGGATCTGCTGGTCCACGCCCTTGGTCCGCTTGTCGTTGACCTCCAGGATGGCGCTGTGCACGCCCGCCGACTTCGGCCGCGCCTGCACCTTGACGGTGACCGGCTTGTTCAGCTCCAGGGCGATCTCATCCTTGCCCAGGATCGTGAAGGTGCCGTCGTTGTTCTTGAACGACAGCTTGTGCTTGACGGCCTTGTCCGGGCCCGTGGTGCGGGCGACCGTGACGTCGTACGTCTTCTTCTCGCCCGCCTTGAGGCCGCCCTCGCGGTCGTAGATGCCGGTGCCGAAGCCCGGCGTCTTGAGCGCGGAGTCGAGCGCGGTCCTCACCGGCGCCTTGACGGTGTACTCGTGGGCCGTGGCGCCGCCCTGGATCGCGTCCCAGGCGTCGACGATGTCGATCAGGCCCGCGCCCTCGGCGTACGCCTGGACACCCTTGATGTGCTTGGCCGTCGACGTCAGCGCGGTGCGCAGGTCGGCCGGGGCCAGGTCCAGGTGCTTCTGCTTGGCGGCCGAGAGCAACAGGGCCGCGGCGCCGGTGGCCTGCGGCGAGGCCATCGAGGTGCCCTGGAGCATCGAGTAGCCGGCCGGCAGCGTGTAGCCCGACTCCTTGACCGGGGAGCCCGGCAGCCACGTCTGCGTGGTGTTGATCGCGGCACCCGGCGCCGACAGCGTCGGGGTGAAGCCGCCGTCCTCGCGCGGACCGCGCGAGGAGAACGGCATCATGTCGTACTTCTTCGCCACGTTGGAGCCGTAGTTGGAGGCCCACGTCTGCTGCGAGATGCTGGCGCCGACCGAGATGACGTGGTCGGCCAGGCCCGGGTCGCCGATGGTGTTGAGGCCGGGGCCCGAGTTGCCGGCCGAGATGACCAGCTGGACGCCGTAGGTGTCGATCAGGCGCTTGTAGAGCTCGGCGCGCGCGTTGGCGCCGTCGTTGAGCGCGGGCAGGCCGCCGATCGACATGTTGACGATGTCGACGTGGCGGTTGACCACCAGGTCGGTCATGCCCTCCATCAGCGCGATGTTGGTGCAGCCGCCGGACCAGTTGCAGGCCCGCGAGGAGACGATCTTCGCGCCGGGGGCGGCGCCGCTCATCTTGCCGCCGAACAGGCCGTTGGCGGCGGTGATGCCCGCCACGTGGGTGCCGTGCTCGGACTCGATGATGCCGATGTTGACGTAGTCGGAGGTGTGCCCGGCCGCGTCGTACTTCACGTTCTTGCGGATCTCGACGGTGAACGGCATGCGCTCGACGACGTCGGTCACCGGGTTGTCGGTGCCGAAGTAGCCGACCTGGTAGCCGTCCTTGTACGGCTTCATGGCCTCGTCGTCGGTGAAGTCACCGTTGTTGTTGAGGTCCACCCGGACGGTCCCCGCGACCGGGTCGTAGAGCACGCCCCAGGTGTCGGTGGTGTCGCCGTCGCGGTTCACGTCGCCCTTGGCGTCGCCGCCCGCGGTGATCTTCTCCGAGAACAGGCTGACGTCGTAGCTGCCCGCCGGGGCCTTCCAGGTGCGGCCCTGGTAGGTGAACTCCGGTCCGGAGACGGCGGTGTTCATCCGGCGCCAGGTGCCGTCGGCGTCGGCCACCGGGTCGGTCGCGGTGACCCAGTCGACGATCTTGCGCTCGCCGGTGGTGGTCTTCTGGAGCGCCGGGTGGCCCAGGTCCACACCGGAGTCCAGGACGCCGATGGTGATGCCGCGGCCGTCGGCCTTGGGGTGCTGCTTGACGAAGTCGACCGCGCCCGTCTCGAAGGAGGGGTTGTACGGGTTCTTCGCGGGCGTGTCCTTGCCCGGCGCCGCGTACGAGCCCGAGAGCGACCGGCGCGGGGCGGCGGCGCCCTTGGCGCTGTCGGCCGACGGGGTCGGGTCGTCCAGCTGGATCTCCTGCTTGAGGTCGATCCCGTGGACGGAGGGCAGCTTGGCGGCGGCCTTCAGGGCGGACTCGGCGCTGCCGGTGGGCAGGGTGGCCCGGACGTAGCCGAGCTTGTCGTCGGTCCTGCCGACGGTGGCGCCGGGCACCGCGTCGAGCTGGTGCGAGACGGCGCCGGTGGCGCCGGGGGCGGTGGCGACCATCACGGTGACGGTCTGCTCGCCCTTGGCCTGGGCCTCGGCGAGCCGCTGCTCGTCGGCGGCGCCGAGCTTGTCCGCCGGGGACTTCGCCGACGTGGACTTCACCGGGGCGGGAGTGGGATCGGCCGTCTCCGCGGCGAAGACGGGGGCGGCGCCCGCGGTGATGAGCGCGGCCACCAGGCCTGCCGCGGCCGCTATGCGGGCCGTGCGTCTAGCGCCGGGTATGGCGCGCGGCGATTCGGAGGTCATCTGCATCCCTAATGGTCAGAAAGGGTCCGGAATACGGTGCCGGATGACCGCTGAGCATTTCCTATATGACGGTTGTTTGTGGAGAGTTGACCGAGCCCGGAATCGGACATGGCGGTATCCCGCCATACGCCATCGGGGCCGAGGCGGGGTGAACCAGGGCGAATCAGCCCGCGCGGACACGGGTCCGGTGACGGGCCGCCTGCGCACCGTCGCCGCACCCGGCCGTCGGGCACCGGGCGCGGGCCCCCTTCCCCCGTGCCACACCGGTACCGGGCCGGGGCGCGGACTGCGCGCACGGCGCGGATTCGGCCGAAACGCGCTCCACCCCGTCCCCGCCGGGCAACTCCCCAGGCACCGGCCGGGTCCTGTCCGCCGACGGGGCCGTTCCGGGCGCCGCGGACGACAGGGAGAGCGCATGTCGGTACGTACGGGCAGGAGCGTCAGGACCGCCGCCCTCGGGATGGCCGTCGCCGCCGGGATCACCGCGACCGTGTGCGTGGCCCCGGCCTCCGCACGGCAGGCGCCGCCCGCGCCGCTCCACCGGGCCACCCAGCAGGCCATGGACGCGGCCGTGGCGGACGGGGTGCCGGGGGTGGTCGGCAGGGCCGAGGACGGCGGACGCGCCTGGAACGGGGACGCGGGCGTCGCCGATCTGCGCACCGGCCGCGAGCGGCGCGCCGAGGACCGCTACCGGATCGGCTCGATCACCAAGACGTTCGTGGCCACCGTCGTCCTCCAGCTCGAAGCCGAGGGCCGGCTGAGCCTGGACGACACCGTGGACCACTGGCTGCCGGGCGTGGTGCGGGGCCACGGCCACGACGGCACGAGGATCACCCTGCGCCAACTCCTCAACCACACCAGCGGCATCTACAGCTACACCGAGGACCAGGACTTCGGGCAGCGGGTCTTCGGCACGGACTTCCTGCGGCACCGCTACGACACCTACACCCCGCGGCAGTTGACGGACATCGCGATGAAGCATGCCCCCGACTTCGCGCCGGGCACCTCCTGGCACTACTCCAACACCAACTTCATCCTGGCCGGAATGGTGATCGAGAAGGCCACCGGCCACTCCTACGCCACCGAGATCGAGCGCCGGGTCCTGCGTCCGCTGGGTCTGCGCGCCACCTCGCTGCCCGGCACCGACGCCCGGATGCCGAAGCCCAGCGGCCGGGCCTACTCCAAGCTCTCCGAGAAGACGGCCGGCAGGACCTACGACGTGACCGCGCTCAACCCGTCGATGGGGGGCTCGGCCGGGGAGATGGTGTCGGACTCCGCCGATCTCAACCGCTTCTACCGGGCCCTGCTCACCGGCAGGCTGCTGCCGCGCCGCCAGCTGGCGGAGATGACCACCACCGTCCCCGTCGGCCCCGACCACCCCGAAGGCCGCTACGGACTGGGTCTGATGACGACCACACTGCCCTGCGGCGTCGCGGTCTGGGGCCACGACGGCGGCATCCACGGCTCCTCGTCGATGGCGCTCACGACGAAGGACGGGCGCCACTCGCTGGCGTTCAACTTCAACAACGACTGGTCGGGCGACGGCCTGGCGGTGGTGAACGCCGAGTTCTGCGGCACCGCTCCCACGGCGAAACCCGTGAAGTGAGGGTGCGGCGCCTGCCCGTCACTGGGGGAGCACCACCACGTACGCGGCCGGCTCCCGGTCCACCGACGCCATCAGGGCGGTGCGGACCACGGTCGCCTGCTGCTCCATCGCCTCGCGCAGCTTCCTGGGCGTGAGGTGGACGACGGTGATCCCCAGCCGCTCCAGGGTCTCGCGCCTGCGGGCGTACTCGCTCCACAGGTCGTCCTCGGCCCCCTCCTCGCGCCGCCGGCCCTGGCGCGGCGCCCGGGTGTCGAGCTCGACCGCCACCGCCTGGTCCGGCCAGTACGCGTCCACGCCCCCGATGTGCGGCCCGCCCGGCAGCCGCAGGTCCACGTTCCACAGCGGGTCGGGCAGGTCGTGGACGCGCACCATCTCGTAGAGGCGGCTCTCGGCGATGGCCCGGCCCTCGGCGAGCAGCGAGTCCACCGCGTCCACCACATGGCCCCGCGTCAGCAGCCGCGCCCGCGTCAACTCCCGCACCAGGGCGGCCGGTTCGCAGTGGCCGCCGCGTACGGCCTCGGTGAGCAGCCGGCGTACCGCCTGGGCGTCGGTCAGCTCGGCCACCGCGTCCGCCAGGGCCCTGGGCACCGGCGCCACCGGCACCCCGGCCACCGGCTCCGGCACCGGCATCACCTGCGCCCGCACCAGCCGCACGCAGCCGGTCGAGCGCAGCCGCCGGGTGCGCGGCACCAGTACGTCGATGTGGTCCAGGGAGAGCAGCGGGGGAGCGGAGGAGAAGCGGTGCAGGGCCAGCGCGGCGAGGCCGGTGACGACCGCCTCGACGGGCGCGGCGTGCGCCTGGCCCTGGACGGGGACCGCCTTGGCGCGCTCGGGGGCGGGGCGCCCCGCGTACAGCAGGGCCGCGTGCAGCCGCTCCTCGCTGGTGGGCGGCCCCGGGTGCAACACGTAGACGCCGGGGAGCAGTTGCTGCCAGGGGCCGCCGGGTCGGCACTGGGCGGCGGCGGTGGCGGCCGGGACGCCGTGGGCGCGCAACTGGGCGGCGGAGTAGACGCGGCGCTGCACGCCGGTGAGGTGGCTGAGCGGGCGCGGGGACAGCGGGGAGGGGGTCTCGCCGCCGAAGGTCGGGGTGTTGTGGTTCATGCCGGGGGGTTTTCCGCGCCCGGAGCGGCCCTTAACCGCTGTTACACGCTCGTCGACAATTCCGGACAAGCCCGTCCTAAAGTACGGGCGTTCGAGTGCCGATCAGGGGGCCCGGCGCCGGGCCCCCCGATCCGGCTCAGCGGGCGCCCGCGGCCGCGTCGCAGGCCTGGCCGCGCAGGGTGCGGGCCAGGTCGTCACGGGCCTCCAGGACCAGCCGGCGCAGCGCCGGGGCCGCGTCCTGGTGCGCGGCCAGCCATTCGTCCGTGGAATCGAGCGTCGCGCGGTTGTCCCGCAGGCTCGGGAAGAGCCCGCGCACCACGTCCATGCCGATCTGGATGGACCGCTCGGTCCACAGACGCTCGATCACCTCGAAGTACTTCGGCGCGTACGGAGCGATCAGCTCGCGCTGCGAGGGCTGGGCGAAGCCCGCGATGGTGGCCTCCACCAGCGCGTTCGACAGCGCGTCCGACTCCACGACCTGGGCCCAGGCCTGCGCCTTGACCGCCGCCGAGGGCCGGGCCGCCAGGCAGCGCACCTGGTGGCGCTTGCCGGAGGCGGTGTCGTCACGGGCGAGCTCGGCGCCGATCACCGACTCGTCCGCCCGGCCGTGCGCGGCCAGCGGCTCCAGGAGCACCCAGCGCAGCTCCTGGTCGACCTCCAGCCCGTCGATCTTCGCCGTCCCCGCGAGGAGCCCCTCCAGGAGCTGGAAGTCGGCGTCGGTGGTCGCCGTGGAGGCGAAGAAACGGGCCCAGGCCAGCTGGTGCTCGCTGCCGGGGGACGCGATCCGCAGCTCGCGCAGCGCGCCCTCGGCCAGCAGCCGCCCGCCCTGCTCGCGCCACTCGGGCGCCGCGTAGTGGGTGTGCGCCGAGCGGGTCCAGGTGTGCAGCATCTGGAGCACGCCGATGTCCGTCTCGCGCCCGGCGTGGGCGAGGACCAGGTCGACGAAGTCGCGCGCGGGCATCAGCGCGTCCCGCGTCAGGTTCCACAGCGCCGACCAGCACAGGGCGCGGGCCAGCGGGTCCGTGAGGTCGCCGAGGTGGGCCCGCAGGGTGGTGAGCGAGACCTCGTCGAAGCGGATCTTGCAGTACGTGAGGTCGTCGTCGTTGACGAGGACCAGCTCGGGCCGCTCGGCCCCGGCCAGCTCCGTCACCACCGTGCGCGGCCCGTCCACGTCGACCTCGGCGCGCGCGTACCGCACGAGGGCGCCCGCCTCGGAGCGGTAGAGACCGACCGCCACGCGGTGCGGGCGCAGGGCGGGGTGGCTCTCGACGGCCTCCTGGACCACCGCGAGCTCGGTGACGCGGTCGCCCGCGTCACAGGTGACCTGCGGGGTGAGGGAGTTGACGCCCGCGGTCTGGAGCCAGGACCGCGACCACGCGGCCATGTCGCGCCCGGAGACCTCCTCCAGCACCGCCAGGAGGTCGGCCAGGCGGGTGTTGCCGTAGGCGTGGCGCTCGAAGTAGCGCCGGGCGCCCTCCAGGAACGCCTCCCGCCCCACGTACGCCACCAGCTGCTTGAGGACCGATGCGCCCTTGGCGTAGGTGATCCCGTCGAAGTTGAGCTTGGCGTCCTCCAGGTCGCGGATGTCGGCCGTGACCGGGTGGGTGGAGGGGAGCTGGTCCGCGCGGTACGCCCAGGACTTGCGGCCGTTGGCGAAGGTGATCCAGCCGTTGTCGAACCGGGTCGCCTCCACCTGCGAGAAGCTGCCCATGAAGTCGGCGAACGACTCCTTCAGCCACAGGTCGTCCCACCAGCTCATGGTGACCAGGTCGCCGAACCACATGTGCGCCATCTCGTGCAGGATGACGTTGGCGCGCCGCTCGTAGGCCGCCCGGGTCACCTTGCCGCGGAAGATGAACTCCTCGCGGAAGGTCACCAGGCCCGGGTTCTCCATCGCCCCGAGGTTGTACTCCGGCACGAAGGCCTGGTCGTACTTGCCGAACGGGTACGGGTAGTCGAACTGGTCGTGGAAGAAGTCCAGACCCTGCTTGGTGACGAGGAAGACGTCGTCCGCGTCGAAGTGCCGGGCCAGGCCCTTGCGGCACATCGCGCCGAGCGGGATCTCCAGGGTGGTGCCGTCGTCGAGGGCGCGCGTGTAGGTGTCCGTCACGTAGTGGTACGGACCGGCGACCACACAGGTGATGTACGTGGAGATCGGCTTGGTCTCGGCGAACCGCCACACGCCGTCCCCGGCCCGCTCGCCCTCGCCGTTGGACCACACCGTCCAGTCCTCGGGGGCCCGGACCTCGAAGCGGTAGGGGGCCTTGAGGTCGGGCTGCTCGAAGTTGGCGAAGACCCGGCGGGCGTCGGCCGGCTCGTACTGGGTGTAGAGGTAGACCTCGCCGTCCTCCGGGTCGACGAAGCGGTGCATGCCCTCGCCGGTCCGGCTGTACGCGCAGTTCGCGTCGACCACCAGCACGTTCTCCGCCGCGAGGTCCGCCAGCGCCACCCGGGTGCCGTCGAAGACCTCGGCCACGTCCAGCGGCTTGCCGTTGAGGGTGACCGCGTTCACCGACGGGGCGACCAGGTCCGCGAAGGAGCCGGCGCCCGGCCGCGCGCAGCGGAACCGGATCGTGGTGAGCGAGCGGAAGGTCCGCGGCCCGTCCGGGGCGTCCCCGACCGCGGACCGCAGGTCGAGAGCGACCTCGTACCCGTCGACGGACAGCAGGTCGGCCCGTTCACGGGCCTCGTCGCGGGACAGATTCTCACCGGGCACGGGCACTCCTTCGTGTCTCGTTCGAACACCGCTGATCCTGCCATGCCCGCCCGGCCCCGGACACGCGGGAATGCGCCGGGCCGCTCGGGACGTTCTCCCCCGTGATCCACCCGGTGTTGCCCCCATGAGGAGAGACATGTCCCCGACCACGTCCCAGACCGGGAAGACCCCCGTCGACTTCTGGTTCGACCCGCTCTGTCCCTGGGCCTGGATGACGTCCCGCTGGATGCTGGAGGTCGAGAAGGTCCGTGACGTCGAGGTCCGCTGGCATGTGATGAGCCTGGGCGTCCTCAACGAGGACAGGCTGGACGAGCTGCCGGAGTCCTACCGCGACTTCCTGGTCAACCGCGCCTGGGGCCCGGTGAAGGTCGTCATGGCCGCGCGGCAGAAGCACGGCGAGGAGGTGCTGGGCAGGCTCTACACCGCGCTCGGCACCCGGATCCACAACCAGGACCTCGGCTCCGGCCGCGAGGTCCTGGTCGCCGCCCTGGAGGAGGCGGGCCTGCCCGCCGACCTCGCCGACTACGCCGAGGTCGACAACAGCGCCTACGAGTTCGACGCCGAGCTGCGCGCCTCCCACAAGGAGGGCATCGACAAGGTCGGCCAGGACGTCGGCACCCCGGTCATCGCCGTGCCCGGCGCGGACGGCGAGCAGATAGCCTTCTTCGGCCCGGTCGTCACCCCGGCGCCCAAGGGCGAGGCCGCCGCCCGCCTGTGGGACGGCACCCTCCTGGTCGCCTCCACCCCGGGCTTCTACGAGATCAAGCGCACCCGCACCCAGGGCCCCGTCTTCGACTGAGCACGGCCCCGGCACCCCCGGCCCCCGCGAGCCGCCCGCTCGCGGGGGCCGGGCGCGTCCCTCACCCGTACAGCGCGGCCAGGCGCGGCAGGCGCCTCGCCATCTCCCCCAGGTCGTCGAAGTCGAAGTCCCAGCCGGGGTCGAGCTCCGGGTAGCGGATCGTGAAGCTGTCGCCGGGCAGCTTCTCGCCGGTCGCGGCCAGATGCGC
This sequence comes from Streptomyces sp. NPDC005878, assembly GCF_040629815.1. NCBI lineage: Bacteria > Bacillati > Actinomycetota > Actinomycetes > Kitasatosporales > Streptomycetaceae > Streptomyces > Streptomyces sp. NPDC005878. The sequence goes on along the minus strand of NZ_JBEXWK010000012.1, from coordinate 47,730 downwards.
GTTCCAGGCGATGGCGAGCGCCTCCTCGCACTCCACCTCCCAGCCCTCCACCGCCGCGTCCCGCACGGCCGCCACGCCCGCGAGGCCGTCCGGGTCGGCCACCGCCGCGTCGAACACCTCGCGCCCCTGCGCGATCAGCCAGCCCCGGAAGTAGTCGAATCCGTCGTCCGAGCACCCGCCGTTGATCGTGTACGCCGCGGCCCAGAGCGGCTGGCGGTAGGAGGCGGCCATCAGGTCCCAGAAGACCTGCTGGAACGCCACTATCTCGTCGGCCGGCCGGGCCGCGAGCAGGGCCGCGGCCCGCGCCGCGACCGCCTCGGCGTCGGCCGCGTGTGCCACCTGCGCGCGGGCGTCGTCGATGAGCGTCCAGAACTCCTGTGTGTCCATGGCCCCGAGCATGGCATCCGGCACTGACAACGGCCCCGGCGCGAAAGGGTGAAGGACCGGCGCACCGCACCCGCGCGCCGGGGCGGAAGCACCGGTGAGCGGCGTGGCGCACGGCGAACGGCCCCCGCGAGTCACGTCCTCACGGGGGCCGTCCGTCTTTCCGCCCGCACGTGAAAGGTGAGAAGACGATCACGAGCAGGACGATCGGGGGGTCCCTACGGGACCAGCAGCAGGGTGTTGCCGGCGTCCTTGGCGGTGGCGTAACGCTTCGCCACGTCCTGCCAGTTGACGACGCGCCACATCGCCTCGATGAAGTCCACCTTCTGGTTCTTGTACTGGAGGTAGAAGGCGTGCTCCCAGGCGTCGAAGACCAGGATCGGGGTGGAGCCCTGGCCGACGTTGCCCTGGTGGTCGTAGACCTGCTCGACGACGAGACGGCCGCTGACCGGCTCGTACGCGAGGACGCCCCAGCCCGAACCCTGCGTCGTCGCCGCCGCCTTGGTCAGCTGGGCCTTGAACTTGGCGAAGGAGCCGAAGGAGTCGGCGATGGCGTCCGCCAGCTCGCCCACGCCGTCCTTCTCCAGCGGCTCGCCGCCGCCGTCACCGGTCATGTTGTGCCAGTAGATCGAGTGCAGGATGTGGCCGGAGAGGTGGAACGCGAGGTTCTTCTCCAGGCCGTTGACCGCGCCCCAGGCGTCCTTGTCGCGGGCCTCCGCGAGCTGTTCCAGGGTGTCGTTCGCGCCCTTCACATACGCCGCGTGGTGCTTGTCGTGGTGCAGCTCGATGATCTCCGGGCTGATGACGGGTTCGAGCGCGGCGTAGTCGTACGGAAGTTCAGGAAGCGTGTAAATGGCCATGTCCGAAGCCCCTCCGACTGCTTGTTGCAACTGATGTGCAAGTGCACGCTACCAGCAGGTATGCGGGTGCGCGGCTCAGGGGCACCTCAGCAAAAAGCCCTGCGTCCGCGGGTCTAGGACCGGTGGACGCAGGGCTCTTCGGGAAGAAGCGGCGGGATCAGACGGCCCGGCGGGCCGCCGTCCGCTGCCGGACGTAGCCGAGCACCGCCAGGACGGCCGTCAGCACGCCCGTCGCCATCAGCTGGTCCCGCGTGTCGGACTGGCGCGCCATCAGGACGAAGATCGCGGCCATCGCGGCGAGCGCCACCCAGGTCAGCCCCGGGTACAGCCACATCCGCACCACCAGCTTCTCCGGCGTCTCGCGCTCGGTGCGCCGGCGCAGCAGCAGCTGGGAGACGGCGATGAAGATCCAGACCACCAGGATCACCGCGCCGATCATGTTCAGCAGCCAGGGGAAGACGTCGTCCGGCCGCCAGTAGCTCAGCAGCACGCACCCGAAGCCGAAGACCGAGGAGCACAGCACCCCGACGCGCGGCACGCCGCCGGAGATCCGGCCGAGCGCCTTGGGGCCCTGGTCCCGCTCGACCAGCGAGTACGCCATGCGCGAGGCGCCGTAGATGTTGGCGTTCATCGCGGAGAGCAGGGCCACCAGGACGACCACGTTCATGATCTGCCCGGCGCCGTCGATGCCGAGGTGGTCGAGGGCCGCCACGTACGGGCCCTTCGCCACCACGGTCTTGTCGTTCCACGGCACCAGCGTGACGATGACCGCCATCGAGCCGATGTAGAAGACCGCGATGCGCCACATCGCCGTACGCACCGCGCGGGCCACGCCCTGCACCGGCTTCTCGGACTCGGCCGCGGCGATCGTCACCGTCTCCAGGCCGCCGTACGCGAAGACGGAGGCGAGCAGGCCGAGCACCAGGCCCTCGGAGCCGTTGGGCAGGAACCCGCCCTCGCCGGTGAGGTTGGAGGTGCCGGGGGCGGGGGTGTCGGGCAGCACGCCGAGGATGGCGAGCAGGCCGAGGACGAGGAAGAGCGTGATGGCCGCGACCTTGAGCGCGGCGAACCAGAACTCGAACTCGCCGAAGTTCTTCACGGCCGCGAGGTTGGTGGCGGTGAACACCAGCATGAAGAGCGCGACCCAGGCCCACTCCGGCGTACCGGGCAGCCAGACGGTGACGATCTTCGCGGCGCCGATGCCCTCCAGGCCGACCGCCACACAGAGCAGCACCCAGAACGACCAGCCGGCGGTGAAGCCGGCCCAGGGCCCGATGGCCCGTTCGGCGTGGACGGAGAAGGAGCCGGAGGCGGGGTTGGCCGCCGACATCTCGCCCAGCATGCGCATCACCAGCATGACGAGGGCGCCGGATATGCCGTAGGCGAGGACGATCGAGGGCCCCGCGGCGGCGATGCCCGCGCCGGAGCCGACGAAGAGCCCGGCGCCGATGACGCCGCCGAGGGCGATCATCGAGAGATGGCGCTGCTTGAGACCGTGGGTGAGAGGGGAGTCGACCTTCGGCGGGGCGTCGGTCGTCGCGGGCGCGTTTGTCCGGGACATGGGCAGGCCCTGTTCAGTAGCTGAGACGGGGGGCGGGAGCCACAGTCTGGAGGCGGCCCCGCTCAGAGGGAACACCAGACCGCTATCCGGACACTCGACTCACACAGCGTGAAGCCCTGCGCACAAGTTGCACACGGAATGCACACCTCCGGCCTCGTGGGTCCCGCCAAACCCGCCCGTAACTACCGACCTGACGCTCGGTCGGCCGACGGACCGCCGGACTCCGCCGCCCGCGTCCGCCACTCCCGTACGACGGCGACCAGCAGCACCGCCGCCGTCGCACCCGCCGACCACAGCACCTGGGGCCGGGCCCCGTCGTCGAAGAGCATCAGCACCAGCACGGCCGCCATCGCCGCGAGCGCCGTCCAGGTGAGCCAGGGGAAGCCCCACATCCGCAGGGTCAGCCGCTCCGGGGCCTCGCGCTCGATCCGCCGGCGCAGCCGCAGCTGCGAGACGGCGATCAGCCCCCAGACGAACAGCAGCACCGCGCCGACCGCGTTGAGCATGTAGAGGAAGACCGAGTCGGGCCACTTCAGATTGAGCAGCACCGAGACGAACCCGAAGGCCACCGACGCCAGCACCGCCCGCCGCGGCACACCGCCCCCCGCCACCTTCAGCAGCCCCTTCGGCGCCTCGCCGCGCTCGGCCAGCGAGAAGACCATCCGGGACGAGCCGTAGAGATTGGCGTTCAGCGCCGAGAGCAGCGCCACGAACACCACGACGTTCATGATCTGCCCGGCGCCCGGGACACCGATCGAGTCGAGCACGGCGACGTACGGGCTGTGCCCCGGCCGCATCGACGTCCACGGCAGCAGGGTCACGATCACCAGCATCGAGCCCACATAGAAGAAGAGGATGCGCCACACCGCGCTGCGCACCGCGCGCCCGACCGCGCGCACCGGGTCGTCCGACTCGGCCGCCGCGATGGTGACGACCTCCAGACCGCCGAAGGCGAAGATCACCGCGAGGACGCCGGAGACCACGCCGTCCCAGCCGGCGGGAAGGAAGCCGCCCTGCCGGGTCAGGTTGGCGAACCCGACCGGATCGGTGTCCGGCAGCACCCCGAAGACCGCCAGCAGCCCCAGGACCAGGAACAGCACGATCGCGCCGACCTTGAGCGTGGCGAACCAGAACTCGAACTCGCCGAAGTTCTTCACGGCCGCCAGGTTGGCCACGGTGAACACCACCATGAACACCAGCACCCACGCCCACTGCGGCATCCCCGGCACCCACCCATGGGCGATCTGCGCCGCGCCGGTCGCCTCCACGGCGAGCACGACGACGAGCAGGAACCAGTACAGCCAGCCCACGCTGAACCCGGCCCACCGCCCCAGCGCCCGCTCGGCGTGCACGGAGAACGACCCCGAAGCCGGCATGGCCGACGACATCTCCCCGAGCATCCGCATCACCAGCATCGCGATGGCGCCCGCGATGAGATACGACACGACGATCCCCGGCCCCGCCACCGCGATCCCGGCGCCCGACCCCACGAAGAGCCCGGCGCCGATCACCCCGCCCAGGCCCAGCATGGTCAGATGGCGCTGCTTCAGCCCGTGGGACAGCGGCTCGGGATCCACCGAGGCGGTGTCGGCGGCGGTGGCCCCGGCCGTGGTCTTGCCGTCGTGCATGGCGCTCGTTCTCTCGGATCAGCAACTGATCGTTTATGGGGAACCTACAGTCTCCCCGAGCCCGCGCCGGATCCGCAAAACCGCACGTACTCCTCATCGGTGCAGTGACGAGGGTCACCCCGTCGGACGGAAGCAGTCCGGCCTTTGTGCGATCTCCACCAAGGCCCCAACCGCCGCTTTGTGGGCCGCTGATGGTGATCCAGTGAGAATCCCTCGGCTAACGTCACCGTGTCCCTTGCATGTATCTCGCTGCCCGTCCCCGATCCCGCGGAGCCCACGATGGCCACGACCACTGTCACTGCCCCTGCCGCACCCCGTACCGGGGGAACCGGCAGGGTCCTCGCCGACCTGCTGCCCGGCGCCCGCACCCGGGACGCCGTCCTGGTCCTCGGCGGCGCGACCCTCACCGGCCTCGCGGCCCAGATCGCGGTGCCCGTCCCCGGCTCCCCGGTCCCCGTCACCGGCCAGACCTTCGCCGCGCTGCTGGTCGGCACCGCGCTCGGCGCCCGCCGCGGCTTCCTCTCGCTCGGGCTGTACGCGCTGATCGGCGCGGCCGGGATGCCCTGGTTCGCGAACGGCACCTCGGGCGCGGGCGGCGCGTCCTTCGGCTACGTCCTGGGCATGCTGCTCGCCTCCACGGTGGTGGGCGCGCTGGCCCGCCGCGGCGGCGACCGCTCGGCCCTGCGCACGGCCGGCACGATGGTGCTGGGCTCGGCGATCATCTACGCGGTGGGCGTGCCGTACCTGGCGGCCTCGGCGGACGTGTCCCTGACGCGCGCGGTGGCGCTGGGCCTGACGCCGTTCCTGCTCGGGGACGCGCTGAAGGCGGCGCTGGCGATGGGTGCGCTGCCGACGGCGTGGAAGTTCGTGGGCCGCAAGTAGCGGTACGGCGGAAGCCGGTACGGCACGGACCGGCACGGCTGAGACCAGTACGGCTGAGACCAGTACGACGCGGAGGGCCCGGTCGCGCGAGATGCGCGCCCGGGCCCTCCGTACGTCCGCGTCGGCGTCCGCGTCCGTGTCCTCGTACTCGTCCCCTAATGCATACGCCTGCGGTGGTGCTGGCGGGTGTGGGCCCACCAGATGCCGGTGGTGCCGACGAAGAGGAGCAGGCAGGCGGCGGCGAGCAGCGGAAGGATGCCGTCGTTGACGCCGGTCCTGGGCAGTTGGGACGGCGGGGCGGGGGTGCCGGGCGCGGCAGGGGAGGGGCTCGCGGAGCCTGCGGGCGGCGCGGCCGGGACGTTGTCGGTGCCGAGCAGCAGCGGGGTGTCGGGGGCGTTGGGGGTCGGCTTGCTCGTACCGAAGGGGACCGGGCCCTGCTGCCACAGCAGTTTCCCGCCGGTGCCCTCGGCGCCCTCGGTGACGGGCAGGCAGATCTTCCCGGTCCTGTTCAGATCGTAAGTGGCCGCGACGTCATACGTTTTGTCGGTGCCGGCCGCGAGATTGTCGATGGCGCAGGCGAAACCGGTGTTGGTCCCCTTCGGCAGTTTGTTCTCGGGGACGGTGGCACAGCCGTCGACGCCGGTGATCCGCATACCGTCGAGACCGAGAACGGTGAGGGTGATCCGGCCGGTGTCCTTGGTGCCCTTGTTGAGAATCCTCGCGGTGAGCGTGGTCTTCCCGGAGGAATGGGTGACCTTGATTTCCTTCGGCAGCTCCGTCGAGATCTTGAGCTCGGCCGGAGCGCTGGGACCGGGCGATCCGCCCTGGTCACTGCCGGGTGTCGGATCGGCCGCATGGGCGGCCGCCCCGAAGGGCAATAACAACGCCCCGGCGAAGAGCCCGGCGGCCAGAGATCCCCAGTGTTTCTTCGAACGCATTTCCATCCCCCTCAGCCGAGTTGAACGGCCGGCGTACTGAGAGCAGTGCTGAGAAGGGTCCCACAAGATTTCGCGGAATTATGCTGTGATGGTGGCAAGTTCGTGTTTCTGTCCTGGGCGTACCAGGTACTGAGGGGGCGGGCGGTAATGCCGGGAATTCGGGGGCTGTTGGTCGCGGGGCGATACCGGCTCGACGCCACGATCGGCCAGGGCGGAATGGGGCGGGTGTGGCGGGCGTTCGACGACGTCCTCGCCCGCCAGGTCGCCGTGAAGGAGATGCGGATGGGCGACCTCGACGCGGAGGACAGCCGCATCCGCCGCGAGCGCACCCTGCGCGAGGCGCGGGCGACGGCCCGGATCGACCATCCGAACGTGGTGCGCGTCCATGACGTGGTGGAGGAGTCCGACCGCCTCTGGATCGTGATGGAGCTGGTGGACGCGCGCTCCCTGGAGCAACTCCTCATCGAGGACGGGCCGGTGGCCCCGCGCGAGGCGGCGCGGATCGGCCTGGGCCTGGTGGAGGCGCTGCGGGAGGTGCACGCGGTGGGGGTCCTGCACCGGGACATCAAGCCGGGGAACGTCCTGCTGGGCCGGACCGGCCGGGTGGTCCTGACCGACTTCGGCATCGCGGCGATCCAGGACGCGGCGGCGCTGACGGTGGTGGGGATGCTGGTCGGCTCCCCGGACTACATGGCGCCGGAGCGGGTGGGGGGCCGTCCCCAGGGTCCGGCGTCGGACCTGTGGTCGCTCGGGGCGACGCTGTGCGCGGCGGTGGGCGGCCAGTCCCCGTTCGCCCGCGAGACGACCCTGTCGACGCTGCACGCGGTCCTGTACGAGGAGCCCGAACTCCCGCCCGCGGCGGGCCCCCTGACCCCCACCCTGGCGTCCCTCCTCAAGAAGGACCCGGCCGACCGCCCGACCCTGGACACCCTGTCGGCGCTCCTGCTCCCGATAGCGGCCCCACCCACACTCCTGTCCCCGGCCCCGCATCCCCCCACGGTGGCGGTACACCGAACGACTCCGAACCCCCCGCACGACGTACGCGACCGACCGCCACCGGCGCCCCCGGGGCAAGGCCCCGAGGAGGCCGCGGGGACCGAAACCCCGACGAACCAACCTGCCCCCGCACCGGAGGCACCCCCACCGGCCCCGGGGCGCGGCCCCGAGCGGGCCGCGGGGAACGAGGCCCCCGCGTGGGGGTTCGGGGGCGTAGCCCCGGTGAGCCCGGCTCTTCCCGCACCCGAAGTACCCCTTCCGCCCCCACCGGACCCGGGGCGTCAGCCCACCCCCCGGCCGCCCGCCCAGGGCTTCAGGGAAGGGGCGGGGTGGGGGAGTCGCCGCCGTGCGGCCCTCGCCGCCCTCGCCGTCACCGCCGTAGCGGCGACCACCACCCTCGTCCTCACCACCACCCACGACCGGGGCCACCCCACCCCCGGCCACACCCCCAGCCACGCCCCCACTCCCACCGTCGCCGGCACCTCCCGTCCCCCCGGCACCCGCGACGAGACCGGCTTCGCCTGGGCGCCCCCCGCGGCGTGGACGCGGACCGCCAAGAGCCCCTCCAACGTCCACTACCACGCCCCCGGCGGAAAACAGGAGATCGCCGCCTCGTACGCACTCGTACGCGGCGGCGATCTCCTCACCCAGTGGCAGGAAGCCGAACAGGGCTCCCACGACGTCCCGGGGTACCGCGCCATCCGGCTGGAGCGGACCACCTTCCACGGCCGTCCGGCCGTCGTGTGGGACTACCACTTCACTCAGGACGGCGCCCCCTGGAAGGCCCGCCAGACCGGCTTCGACCAGGGCGGCAAGTCGTACCAGATCAACATCTGGTACCTCGCCGCCACCGAGGACGAAGCCCTGCGCACCTACTCCGCGGTGACCTCGTCCTTCACACCGCTCTGAACGGCGGAGCCGCGCTGCGTGAAGTCCCGCACCAGCGCGATGGCCACGACCACGGCCGCCACCAGCAGCGACAGCAGCACCTGCTTGCGCCCGGCGTCGTCCGTCAGCATGTACACCAGCACGAACGAGATCATCGCGATCGTCGCCCACGTCAGATACGGGAAGAGCCACATCTTGACCGTCAGCTTCTCCGGCGTCTCGCGCAGGATGATCCCGCGCATCCGCAGCTGCGTGAAGCAGATGACCAGCCAGACGAACAGCGCGACCGCGCCCGAGGAGTTCAGCAGGAAGTCGAAGACGGTGTCGGGCCACTTGTAGTTGAAGAAGACCGCGACGAACCCGAAGAGGACCGAGCAGAGGATGGCCGCCTGCGGCACGCCCCGCGCGTTGGTACGGGCGAAGGCGCGCGGCGCGTCACCGCGCTGGCCGAGCGAGAAGGCCATGCGGGAGGCGGTGTACAGGCCGGAGTTGAGGCAGGAGAGCACCGCCGTCAGCACGATCACGTTCATGATCTGTCCGGCGTGCGGGATGCCGATCGAGTTGAGCGCGGCGACGTAGGAGCCGTCCTTGACGATCGCCGGGTCGTTCCACTTCAGCAGGGTGAGCACGACGAGGATCGAGCCGAGGTAGAAGACGCCGATACGCCAGATCACGCTGTTGGTGGCCTTGGTGACGGCGCGCTGCGGGTCCTCGGACTCACCGGCGGCCAGCGTGACGATCTCGCTGCCCATGAAGGAGAAGACGACCATCAGCACACCGGTGAGGATGGCCCCGGCGCCCTTCGGCATGAATCCGCCGGCATCGGTCAGATGCGCGAACCCGTCCCCGGGGTTGTCCGAGCCGGGCAGGATGCCGAAGACGGCGAGCAGCCCGATGGCGACGAAGGCGCCGATGGCGACGACCTTGATCCCCGCGAACCAGAACTCGAACTCTCCGTACGAGGAGACGGAGACGAGGTTGGTGGCCGTCAGCACGATCATCACGATCAGTGCCCAGCCCCACTGCGGGACCGCCCCGACCCAGCCGTGCAGGATCTTCGCCCCGGCGGTCGCCTCGACGGCGAGCACCACGACCCAGAAGAACCAGTAGAGCCAGCCGATGGAGAAGCCGGCCCAGCGGCCGAGCGCGCGGTCGGCGTAGGCCGAGAACGAGCCGGAGGTCGGCCGCGCGGCGGCCATCTCGCCCAGCATGCGCATGACGAAGACGACCATCAGGCCGACGAGCGCGTACGAGAGCAGGATGGCGGGACCGGCCGCGGCGATGCCGGAGCTGGAGCCGACGAAGAGCCCGGCGCCGATGACACCGCCGATGGCGATCATCGACAGATGACGGTTCTTGAGACCGGCCTGGAGGCCGCCTGAGCCGTGCGGGGCGCCGACGACGGGGGAGTCGGGCGTTCCGGGATCGCCCGGTCGGCCGTCTTCCTTCGCAAGGGAGGGTTGCGAGGTCATGGACGAATCCTTAGGTCTAAAGGTCGCTCGGGTTACGAACCAACGCATTGAAGCCCGGTACTCCCAGGTACGGAAGGCCTGACTCCGAATCGTGATGAGGGGCACAACCGCCCAAGTCGGGAGGAACAAGGTCATCGGCCGGGCCGTCGGCCACCGGGACGAGGCCCCTCACCCCGATGAACCCTGCCCGGCCGCTCGCATGCCACACTCGGGGGCATGCGCGTGTACCTCGGTTCAGACCATGCCGGATACGAACTCAAGAACCACCTGGTCGAATGGCTCACGGCCCATGGCCACGAGGCCGTCGACTGCGGTCCCCACATCTACGACGCCCAGGACGACTACCCGCCGTTCTGCCTGCGCGCCGCCGAGAAGACGGCCGCGGACCCGGACTCGCTGGGCATCGTGATCGGCGGCTCCGGCAACGGTGAGCAGATCGCCGCGAACAAGGTGAAGGGCGTACGGGCGGCCCTGGCCTGGAGCGAGCAGACGGCGGCGCTCGGCCGTGAGCACAACAACGCGAACGTGATCTCCATCGGTGGGCGGATGCACACCCAGGAGGAGGCGACCAAGTTCGTGGAGATCTTCCTGAGCACGCCGTACTCGAACGAGGAGCGCCACACGCGCCGCATCGAGATGCTGTCCGCGTACGAGACGACGGGCGAGCTCCCGGCGATCCCCGCGCACCACCCGCAGCAGGGCTGACCCGGCCCGATGCCCGAGGGTCATACGATCCACCGGCTGGCCGCCGACCACGCGGAGCGGTTCGGCGGCCGCCGGGTGCGCGCGTCCAGCCCGCAGGGCAAGTTCTCCGACGGCGCGGCCCTGGCCGACGGCCAGGTGCTGACGTCCGCCGAGGCGCACGGCAAGCACCTGTTCCTGGGCTTCGGCGGGACGGGCTGGATCCACGTCCACCTGGGCCTGTTCGGGAAGTACGCGCTCGGTGACGGTCCGCCGCCCCCGCCGACGGAGACGATCCGCCTGCGCCTCGCCGCCGGCACCGGATACGCCGACCTGCGCGGCCCGACGACCTGCGCGCTGATCACCGACCCCGAGAAGCGGGCGATACACGACCGGCTGGGCCCGGACCCGCTGCGCCCGTCCGACGACGGCGAGAAGGCGTGGGCGCGGATCTCGCGGAGCCGGACGACGATCGCGGCGCTGCTGATGGACCAGAAGGTCATCGCGGGCGTCGGGAACGTGTACCGGGCGGAGGTCCTGTTCCGCCACGGCGTGGATCCGTACCGGGCGGGCCGTGACGTGCTGCGTTCCGAGTGGGACGCGATGTGGGCGGACCTGGTGGGGCTGATGCGGGAGGGCGTGCGCCTGAACCGCATCGACACCGTGCGTCCGGAGCACACGCCCGAGGCGATGGGGCGCCCGCCGCGCGTGGACGACCACGGGGGCGAGGTGTACGTGTACCGCCGCGCGCACCTGCCGTGCCACGTCTGCGGCACGGAGATCCGCACGGCGGACCTGGCGGCGCGAAACCTGTTCTGGTGCCCCGGCTGCCAGACCGCCTGAGCCCCCTTACCCGAAAGCCTCCGGCGGCGGGTGGCTCGTCTGCGGGCCGTGCGTGACTGCGCGCGACCCACCGCGGCCCGCAGACGAAAGACAGACCGGCCGCCGGAGCCTTTCGGTAAGGGATGGGGCGGGGGCTCAGAACCCGTGCGGCAGCCACGGCGCCACCGGTGTCGTGAACGCCACCGACGCCTCCCGCAGGGCGCCCTCCCGCAGCTCCTGGACCTGCCCGGCCGCCGCGAGCGAGCCGAGGGACGAGCCCCCCAGGTAGGCCGCGCCCAACTCCCGTACCGACAGCGCCAGATCGGCCGCGTCAGTCGTGCGCGAGCACACCGCCCCCTTGGTGTCCCCGCTCAGCCGCCACCGCCCCGCGTTCCATCCGCAGAACGCGTCGGCCACCTCGAACACCACGTCCACCGGCGCCGAGTACGTCCGGGACGCCAGCGCCGCCCCGACGTCCACCAGCCGTACGTACATCCCGTCCCGCACCCGCGCCCCGCACCGCCGCACATCGGAGACGAGGTGCAGCAGCGGGTCGTCCACCGGGCGGTTGCCCGCCTTCACCGTCGACGTCAGGTCGATCTCGCAGAGGAAGCGCCACAGCGCGCCGTACACGGTGGGGTCGTCCGCGCCGATGTCCCGCAGCGTCACGACCCCCTTCGGCCCCGCCGCGTCCCACACCGGCTTGGTGTGGAAACGGACGTACCCCACGACCTCCCCGCCCCGCGAGGCGAGCACGCACTGCGCCGGCGACGCCCCGTCCCGCGAGTCCGCCGGGTCGAGCAGCGGATGCCGCTCCCAGCCCGGCGCACGCAGGAACCGGCCCGCGCGCGTCCCCGCCGCGCGCCCGTGGACCTCCTCGCACACCGAAGCGGCCTCGGCGACCGGCACGTACCGCAACGTCACGTCGTCCCCGCCGCCGGGCACCTCCACCCGCACCCGCGAGGAGTCGATCTCCAGCCCCAGCTGCTGGGTGGCCAGGCCGAACCCGAACCGGCCGTAGATCCCCGCCTCGGACGCCGTGAGCACGGCGAGCGACAGGCCCTCCTCGCGCAGCACGTCGAGCTGCGCCCGCATCATCGAGCGGAGGATCCCCCTGCGCCGGTGCGTCGCCGCGACCCCCACCGCGCTGACCGCGCCGGTCGGCACGAACCGGCCCCCCGGGACCTCCACCGACAGCGCGAAGGTCTGCGTCGTCCCGACGACGCGCTCCCCCTCGTACGCCGCCAGGCACCGCTTCCGGTCGATCACCGTGTGCCAGAACTCCTCCAGCTCCGGATCCTCCGGGACGCCCCCGAAAACCCGCTCCACCGCCGCGTACCACTCGTCGAAGTCGGCCGGGTCCAGCGCACGTACATCCACAGTCATACGCCATGACTACCAGCGCGTATGCCATCCGGTCGACCGGATTTCGAACGCATGGCCACAGGGGTCCCCCTGCGCACGCGCGCGTCCGCTGGATAGGGTCACCGGCAATGGCACGTCGCGCGGGAGCGGTCTCGTTCAGTGCCCGGTGGCGCAAGTCCGCGCACCGGGCACGCATCGCGCTGCGCAAGTCGGGGGTCGACTACTTCCGCGGCGACGGCTCGGACTGGATCGCCCTCGTGGGCCTCCTGCTCACCGTGCCCGCGATCGCCGGCGCCACACTCGTCTCACCCGTCTGGTGCGCCCCCAGCGCCCTCACCCTCCCCATCGTCGCGGGCGGCGTCCTGCTCCGCCCGGCGAGCCTGCTCGGGCTGTACGCGGCCGCCGCGCTCGCGCTGATCGTGGAGTCCGTCCAGCTCGGCCCGTACACCGAGGGCCCCGCCCGGGTCACCCCCGGCACCGTCCTGGTGGTCGCCGCGTGCGGCCTGTTCGGGCTGCTCATCGCCCAGTTCCGGGCCCGCGTCGGCGTGCCCTGGCGGCGCGGCGGCACCATGCTCTTCGACCTGCGCGAACGCATCCGCGTCCAGTCGGCGCTGCCGCGTCTGCCGCGCGGCTGGCACCGCGAGATGGCCCTGCGCCCGGCCGGCGGCCAGTCCTTCTCCGGCGACTTCGTCGTGGCCGCCAGGACCAACGGCAACCGCACCCTCGAAGTCGTCCTCACCGACGTCTCCGGCAAGGGCATGGACGCGGGCTCGCGCGCGCTGCTGCTGTCCGGCGCGTTCGGCGGCCTCCTCGGCTCGCTGCCGCCGCACGGCTTCCTGCCGGCCGCCAACGGCTATCTGCTCCGCCAGAACTGGGACGAGGGGTTCGCCACCTCCATCCACCTCGTCCTGGACCTCGACTCCGGCGACTACGAACTGCTCTCCGCCGGACACCTCCCCGCACTCCACCTCCAGGCCGGCTCCGGCCGCTGGCGCGAGGTGTCGGGGGAGGGCCCGCTGCTCGGGGTGTACGACCGGGCCGAGTTCCACCCGGTGAAGGGCTCCCTCGGCCCCGGCGACGTCCTGATGCTGTTCACGGACGGCCTGGTCGAGACGGCCGAACGCGATATCGCGGAGGGCATCGACCGCCTCACCGGCGAGGCCGACCGCTATGTCACGACCGGCTTCGAGGGCGCGGCCTGGCATCTGATCGAGGCGGTCGCGAAGGACGTCAACGACGACCGCGCCCTCCTGCTGATCAGGCGGGACGCCTGAGACACCCGGAAGCGGACGGGCCACCTCCGGCCCCGGGGTGGGGCTTTCCCCACCCCCGATCCGCCGGGAGCCGCCATGGTCCGCGACCTGCGGTGATCCGTAGCTTCGACGTATCGGAAACGTACGTACGAGGAGAGGCCGGGCGATGGCACTGCGATGGGGCAAGCGGCGGAACACACCGGTCGAGGGCGCCGAGGGCGACCCCGGCTGGGCCGTCGAGCTGCGCGGGGTGCGGCGCCAGTACGGGCGCGGCGGCTCGGCCGTGCACGCCCTGCGGGGGATCGACATCGCGCTGCCGCGCGGCAGCTTCACGGCGGTGATGGGGCCCTCGGGCTCCGGCAAGTCGACCTTCCTCCAGTGCGCGGCGGGCCTCGACCGGCCCACCGGCGGATCGGTGCGGCTCGGCGGGACCGAGATCACCGGCATGAGCGAGAACAAGCTGACCGAACTGCGCCGGGCCCGCCTCGGCTTCGTCTTCCAGGCCTTCAACCTGCTGCCGTCCCTCACCGTCGAGCAGAACGTGGTGCTGCCGATGCGCCTCGCGGGACGGCGCCCCGACCGGCGCCGGGCCGAGGAGCTGCTGGGGCAGGTGGGGCTCGCGGGCAAGGGGCGGCGACGGCCCGGGGAGCTGTCCGGCGGGCAGCAGCAGCGCGTGGCGATCGCCCGCGCCCTGGTGACCCGCCCGGACGTGGTCTTCGCGGACGAACCCACGGGCGCGCTGGACACCACGACCGCCGCCGAGGTGCTGACCCTGCTGCGCGCCGCCGTGGACGGCATGGGCGCGACCGTCGTCATGGTCACCCACGACCCCGGCGCCGCCGCCTACGCCGACCAGGTCCTCTTCCTCGCGGACGGCTCGATCGTCGACGCCCTCACCCGCGCCCCGGCGGCGGACATCGCCTCCCGGATGCGCTCCCTGACCGCCCGGCCCACGGCCGCCTACGCCGCAGCGGCCGCCTGATGCGCACCAACGGCCTCGCCCGCGCGGCGCTCCGCTTCAAGCCGTCCGCGTTCGCCGGGACCTTCATCGCCCTGTTCATGGCCGCGATGATCGTCTCCGCGTGCGGGATCCTCCTGGAGACCGGGCTGCGCGCCTCCGTCCCGGCCGAGCGGTACGCGGGCGCCCCCGTGATCGCCGCCGCCGACCAGTGGGCCCACTACACCACCGGCAGCGGCGAGGACCGGGAGACCGCGTCCGTCGCGCTGCCCGACAAGGCCCGCCTCGACGCCGCCCTCACCGCCCGCGCGGCCTCGGCCCCCGGCGCCGCCACCGCGATCGCGGACGTCTCCTTTCCCGTACGGAAGGCAGACGCGCCCGGCACCGCCCACGGCTGGGGCTCGACCGCCTTCACCGGGACGAAGCTCACCTCCGGCACCCCGCCCCGCACCGGCCAGGTGGTGACCGGCGACGGCGCCGCCCCCGGACAGCGCGTGACCCTCGACACCCCCTCCGGCACCCGGCAGTTCACGGTGTCCGGCACCACCGACAGCCCCGGCACGGTGTGGTTCGCCGACACCCAGGCCCTCGCCCTCTCCGGGCACCCAGGCAAGGCCGACGCCATCGCGGTGCTGCCCAGGCCCGGCGTCAGCGCCTCCGCGCTCGCCGCCCAGGTCGCCCAGCGGCTCGGGGACGCCGCCGAGGTCCACACCGGCGACGACCGGGGCTCCGTCGAGACCCCGGGCCTGGCCTACGCCAAGGAGATGCTGACCGCGCTCGGCGGCTCCTTCGGCGGCGTGGCCACGGCCGTCGCCGTCTTCACCGCCGCCGGGACCGTGACCCTCTCGGTGGGCCAGCGCCGCCGCGAGTACGCCCTGCTGCGCGCCATCGGCGCGACCCCGCGCCAGATCCGGCGCACCATCGCCACCGAGACCCTGCTCGTCGCCCCGCTCGCCGGGGCCCTCGGCTGCCTGCCCGGCGTGGCGCTGGCGACCTGGTGGTTCGGCCAGCTCCGCGACAAGGGCGCGATCCCGGGGGCCGTGGAGCTCTCGGTGTCGTGGATCCCGCTGCTGGCGGCGGGCGGCGCGGCCGTGCTGACCTCCTTCCTCTCCGGCTACCTGGCGGCCCGCCGCCCCTCCCGCGTCAAGCCCGGCGAGGCCCTGCGGGACGCGTCCGTGGAGCGGCTGCGGCCCGGCTGGATCCGCACCCCGCTGGGCGTGGCGGCCCTGGGCGGCGGCATCGCGCTCTCGGGTGTGGCCGCCGCCGAGAAGGGCGAGGACGCCGCCAACGCGGCCCTGGGCGTGGTCATGCTGTTCATGCTGGCCGTGGCGCTGCTCGGCCCGCTGATCGCCCGGGCCTGCGCGGGACTGTTCGGGCTGCCGCTGCGCGCGGCGGGCGCCCCGGCCTCGCTCGCGGCCGCCAACTCCCGCACCAACGCCCGCCGGCTGGCCTCCGCGATCACCCCGATCGTGCTGGCGATGGCGTTCTCCTCCACCCTCGTCTTCCTGCACACCAGCGAGGACCGCGTCACCGAGAAGCAGCAGCGGGCGGGCCTCGTCGCGGACCGCGTGATCACCGGCCCGGACGGTCTGGCCCCGGACGCCGTGGCGCGGGCGAAGGCCACCCCGGGCGTCACCACGGCGGTGGGCCTGACCCGTACGTCCGTGCTGGTCCACTCCGGCGGCAGCCTCCAGCCGGTCTCCACCCAGGGCTTCACCGGCACGGGCGCGGACCTGGCCCGCGTCCAGGACCTGGGCGTACGCACGGGCTCCCTCACCGCCCTGGTGCCCGGCACGGTCGCCCTCGACAAGACCCTCGCCGCCGACCTGAAGACCCGCGTCGGAAGCCGTCTCGCCCTGCTCCTGCCCGACGGCACGAAAGCCTCCCCGACGGTCGTGGCCACGTACGCGAGGGGCCTGGGCCTGTCCCAGGTCACCCTCCCGCAGAGCGACCTGGCGCCCCACACCACCACCGTGCGCGCCCCCACGGAACTCCTCATCGAGGGCGCCGTCCACCCCGCCGCGCTGGCGCCGCTCGGCACGGTCACGGACGCGGCCGGCTACGCCACGGCCAAGAGCCTGGACCGCGAG
Source organism: Streptomyces sp. NPDC005878 (assembly GCF_040629815.1). Taxonomy (NCBI): domain Bacteria; kingdom Bacillati; phylum Actinomycetota; class Actinomycetes; order Kitasatosporales; family Streptomycetaceae; genus Streptomyces; species Streptomyces sp. NPDC005878. The sequence continues at coordinate 30,952 of NZ_JBEXWK010000012.1, read as the reverse complement.
CTGAACGCCTGGGCCAACGCCACCATGGCGGCCGTCCTCGGCGGCTTCGCGGCCGTCGCCGCGGCGAACACGCTGGTCATGACCGTCCTGGACCGCCGCCGCGAGCTCGGCACCCTGCGCCTGATCGGCACCACCCGCCGCCAGGTCCTGGGCATGGTCCGCTGGGAGGCCCTGCTGGTGACCTCGGCGGGCCTGGTGCTCGGCACGGCCATCGCGCTGGCCACCCTCTTCCCGATGACCAACGGCCTGACCGGCGAGAACCCCTACATCCCGCCCTTCCTGTACGGCTCGTTCGCCGCCGGCGTCCTGGGCCTGGGCCTCGCCTCCACGGCGCTCCCCGCCCGCGCGGCCCTACGCTGAACCGCATGCTCACACTCCCCGAGGTCGAGGCCGTCGCACGGGCGGCCCACGCGGATCAGACCGACAAGGCGGGCCGCCCCTACACCGAACACCTGGCGGCCGTGGCCGAGCGCGTACGTGCGCGCGGCGGCAGCGAGGCGCAGATCGCGGCGGCCTGGCTGCACGACTCGGTGGAGGACGCGGCCCTGCCGCCGGGCTGGCTGGAGGAGGCGGAACTGGCGCCCGGGGTGCGGGAGATGGTGAGGGCGCTCACCAAGGAGCCCGGCGAGGATCTTCGGACGTACACGGCCAGGATTCTCGCCACCCCGGGAGCGCTGCTGGTCAAGGAGGCGGACCTGGCCCACAACGCGGACCCGGCCCGCCTCGCCGTCCTCGACCCGGCGACCCGCTCCCGCCTCACCCGCAAGTACGCCACCACCCGCGCGCTCCTGGAACTCCCGGACCCGCACGCACGTTTGGGGTGATGCATACCTTGGCTATGTGTCAGGCGGCAGGACCTGGAGGGGTGTTGGTGGCACGATGGACCCCGCGGGGTGTGCTCGGCGGCACACTCCGGGCCGGCAAGGCGGACCGACCAAGGGTGTGATCAGTTGTGGCCATTTCACTGTCTGTGGTGCTGCTGTTGGCGATCGTCCTCGTGGTGATGATCCGCGGCGGTTCCATCAAGACCGGCCCGGCCATAGTCGCCGCGCTCTTCGGATTCTTCATGGCGTCGACCGGAATGGCGCCGTCGATACAGCGCTTCCTGAACTCGCTCGCGGACACGATCAACCAGATCAAGTTCTGAGCGGACGGCGTTCTCGCGACGCGCTCGGGGAGACCCGGGAAACACCTCGGGCCCGATGAGACTGGTCACCGGGCCCGAGGGGTGGAGCGGGCGACGGGAATCGAACCCGCGTAGCTAGTTTGGAAGACTAGGGCTCTACCATTGAGCTACGCCCGCGTGCGCCGCGCCGCAGGTCGGGAACGACCGCGGCACGAAGAGCATCGTAGCGGGTCACCCCCCGCGCGCGCACACCGCGTCCGGCCGCGCGGCCCGCCGCGGAAAGCGGCCGACGTATTCCTCGCGGGCATGTACCCTACGTGTCGCACCGACGGGGTGTGGCGCAGCTTGGTAGCGCGTCCGCTTTGGGAGCGGAAGGCCGTGGGTTCAAATCCCGCCACCCCGACCAGCGCCTCGCACGATCTTCGGAGCGCGCCTTGCGTGATCTCCGCACACAAGATCACATTGTGGGTGACATCCCGCTTGCGGTTACTATGCAAGCTGCGTGCCCGTGTGTCTGATGAATCCGATGAACCGGGCCCGATCCGCCCGCGGCCGTCGGCCACCGGGTAGAACCCCCCAGAAGTCAGCCACAAGGAGACCGAACCGTGAAGAGCGCCGTGGAGACCCTGAACCCGACTCGGGTTCGGCTCACTGTCGAGGTGCCCTTCGAGGAGCTCAAGGACAGCCTCGACGCGGCGTACAAGAAGATCAACCAGCAGGTCACGGTCAAGGGCTTCCGCAAGGGCAAGATCCCGGCCCGCGTCATCGACCAGCGGTTCGGCCGTGGTGCTGTGCTGGAGGAGGCCGTCAACGACGCCCTCCCGAAGTTCTACACCGAGGCGGTCACCGAGGCCGAGCTGAACCCGCTGGGCCAGCCGGAGGTCGACATCACGGAGCTGAAGGACGGCGAGACGCTGAACTTCACCGCCGAGGTCGACATCCGCCCGACCATCGAGATCCCGGACTACTCGGGCATCGAGGTCACCGTCGACGCCGTCGAGGTCTCCGACGAGGACGTCGAGAAGGCCGTCTCCGACCTGCGTGAGCGCTTCGCCTCGACCTCCCCGGTCGAGCGCGCCGCCCAGGACGGCGACGTCGTGACGATCGACCTGGAGGCCAAGGTCGACGGCGAGGTCCTGGAGGACGGCGTCGCCGAGGGTGTCTCGTACACCATCGGCTCCGGCGAGCTCCTCGACGGCATCGACGAGGCCGTCAAGGGCCTGGAGGCCGGTGGCGAGGCCACCTTCACCTCCCAGCTCAAGGGCGGCTCGGCCGAGGGCAAGGACGCCGAGGTCACCGTCAAGGTCACCCAGGTCGCCGCGCGCGAACTGCCGGAGCTGGACGACGACTTCGCGCAGCTCGCCTCCGAGTTCGACACCCTCGACGAGCTCAAGGCCGACAGCCGCAAGCGCCTCGAGAACATGAAGCAGTTCGACCAGGCCACCCAGGCCCAGGAGCGCGTGCTCGACGAGCTGCTGAAGATCACCGAGGTCCCGATCCCCGAGAAGCTCCTCGCGGACGAGATCCAGACGCGCAAGCACAACCTCGAGCACCACCAGCTCGGCCAGATGGGCCTCGACCTCGCCAAGTACCTGGAGATCCAGGGCAAGACGCAGGAAGAGTTCGACGCCGAGACCGAGGAAGCGGCCGTCAAGGGCATCAAGACGCAGTTCATCCTCGACGAGCTCGTCAACAAGGAGAAGCTGAACGTCAACCAGGAGGAGCTCACCGAGCACCTGGTGCGCCGTGCCGCCTCCTCCGGCATGTCCCCCGACCAGTTCGCCCAGGCCGTCGTCGAGGGCGGCCAGGTGCCGATGCTCGTCGGCGAGGTCGCCCGCGGCAAGGCGCTGGCCGTGGTCGTCGAGTCCGCCAAGGTCGTCGACACCAACGGTGAGGTCGTCGACCTGGAGGACGACGAAGACGAGGCCGCCGAGGCCGCCGAGGCCGGCGAGACGGAGGCCGTGGAGGCCGCCGCCGACGCCGACGCCGAGGAGAAGACCGAGGCCTGAGCCTCGACCGCACCTCGTACGCCAGGCACCGCCTGACCACGTACGACGTACGCAAGGAGGGGCCCGCGACGCAGCCGCGTCCGGGCCCTTCCGCGTACCCGCCCCGGGGCGGCGCCCGCACGCCCCGTGGCCGGTTCCGCACGGGCCCGCCCTTCAACCACCTTGCGCTCCGAGCGAACAGTTCGGGAACCGGGATGGCGTTGTCCTACCTGCGCGTTAGGGTCCATGAATACGGGGGTGGAGTCAGCCGGTGACGAGTCGGCCCCAAAGGCCCCGCCCTCTGAACGAAGACGCTGAGACGGTTGAAGCCGTCAGAGACGAGCAGGTGGATACGTGACGAATCTGATGCCTTACGCCGCCGGCGAGCCGTCCCTCGGTGGTGGCCTCGGCGACCATGTCTACAACCGGCTGCTCAACGAGCGCATCATCTTCCTCGGCCAGCAGGTCGACGACGACATCGCGAACAAGATCACGGCGCAGCTGCTCCTCCTGGCCGCCGAGCCGGAGAAGGACATCTACCTCTACATCAACAGCCCCGGCGGCTCGGTGACGGCCGGCATGGCGATCTACGACACCATGCAGTACATCCCGAACGACGTGGTCACGATCGGTATGGGCATGGCGGCCTCGATGGGCCAGTTCCTGCTCACCGGCGGCGCCCCCGGCAAGCGCTTCGCCCTGCCGAACACCGACATCCTGATGCACCAGGGCTCCGCCGGCATCGGCGGCACCGCCTCGGACATCAAGATCCAGGCCGAGTACCTGCTGCGTACGAAGACGCGCATGGCGGAGATCACCGCCCGCCACTCGGGCCAGACGGTGGAGACGATCATCCGCGACGGCGACCGCGACCGCTGGTACACGGCGGAAGAGGCCAAGGAGTACGGCCTCATCGACGAGATCATGGCCCACGCGGCCGGTGTTCCTGGCGGCGGCGGCACCGGGGCCTGAGCCCCGTCCCCCGGCTCCGAGCGAGCCGGGGACCCCAGCCCCGGCCCCGAAGCCCCCGAGCCCACCGAACGCCACCAGGATGGTGAACCCCGACATGCAGAACAACCTCTCCGCAAGCGGCCTCTACACCGGCCCGCAGGTGGACAACCGCTACATCGTGCCGCGCTTCGTCGAGCGCACCTCGCAGGGCGTGCGCGAGTACGACCCGTACGCGAAGCTGTTCGAGGAGCGCGTGATCTTCCTCGGCGTGCAGATCGACGACGCCTCCGCCAACGACGTCATGGCGCAGCTGCTGTGCCTGGAGTCGATGGACCCGGACCGCGACATCTCGATCTACATCAACAGCCCCGGCGGCTCGTTCACGGCCCTCACGGCCATCTACGACACGATGCAGTTCGTGAAGCCCGACATCCAGACCGTCTGCATGGGCCAGGCGGCCTCCGCCGCCGCCGTGCTGCTCGCCGCGGGCACCCCCGGCAAGCGCATGGCCCTGCCCAACGCGCGCGTGCTGATCCACCAGCCGTCCTCGCAGACCGGCCGCGAGCAGCTCTCCGACCTGGAGATCGCGGCCAACGAGATCCTGCGCATGCGCAGCCAGCTGGAGGAGATGCTCGCCAAGCACTCCACCACGCCCATCGAGAAGATCCGGGACGACATCGAGCGGGACAAGATCCTCACCGCCGAGGACGCCCTGGCGTACGGTCTGGTCGACCAGATCGTGTCGACCCGCAAGACGACGTCGGCCGCGGCCGCCTGACGCGGCCGGATCCCCTGGCGCGGCGCACTCGGACGGTCCCCGTCGAAGTGAACCGCGCCAAGGGGGGCCCGAACGGGGGGCCAGGCAAGGTACCGTCGGATATGAGGCACCAGGAGCCGCTGAACGTGGCGTCTCCCAGGCGAAGGGGAAGCACCTCGTGGCACGCATCGGTGATGGCGGCGACCTGCTCAAGTGCTCGTTCTGCGGCAAGAGCCAGAAGCAGGTGAAGAAGCTCATCGCAGGCCCCGGTGTGTACATCTGCGACGAGTGCATCGATCTCTGCAACGAGATCATCGAGGAGGAGCTCGCGGAGTCCTCCGAGGTGCGGTGGGAGGAACTGCCCAAGCCGCGCGAGATCTACGAGTTCCTGGAGAGCTACGTGGTGGGCCAGGAGCCCGCCAAGAAGGCGCTCTCCGTGGCGGTCTACAACCACTACAAGCGCGTCCAGGCCGGTGAGAACGGCGGCGCGCAGGGCCGTGACGACGCGATCGAACTCGCGAAGTCCAACATCCTGCTGCTCGGCCCCACCGGCTCGGGCAAGACCCTGCTCGCCCAGACCCTGGCCCGCATGCTGAACGTCCCGTTCGCCATCGCGGACGCCACGGCGCTCACGGAGGCGGGCTATGTCGGCGAGGACGTCGAGAACATCCTCCTGAAGCTCATCCAGGCCGCCGACTACGACGTCAAGAAGGCCGAGACGGGCATCATCTACATCGACGAGATCGACAAGGTCGCCCGGAAGAGCGAAAACCCGTCGATCACGCGCGATGTCAGCGGCGAGGGCGTCCAGCAGGCGCTGCTGAAGATCCTGGAGGGCACCACGGCCTCCGTGCCCCCGCAGGGCGGGCGCAAGCACCCCCACCAGGAGTTCATCCAGATCGACACGACGAACGTGCTGTTCATCGTGGGCGGCGCCTTCGCGGGCCTGGAGAAGATCATCGAGTCCCGGGCCGGCGCGAAGGGCATCGGCTTCGGCGCGACGATCCGCTCCAAGCGGGAGATCGAGGCCAGCGACCAGTTCCAGGAGGTCATGCCGGAGGACCTGGTGAAGTTCGGGATGATCCCCGAGTTCATCGGCCGCCTCCCCGTGCTGACCTCGGTCCACAACCTCGACCGCGAGGCGCTCCTCCAGATCCTGGTCGAGCCGCGCAACGCGCTGGTGAAGCAGTACCAGCGCCTGTTCGAACTCGACGGCGTGGAGCTGGACTTCGACCGCCCCGCCCTGGAGGCCATCGCCGACCAGGCGATCCTGCGCGGCACGGGGGCGCGCGGTCTGCGCGCGATCATGGAGGAAGTCCTGATGTCGGTGATGTACGAGGTCCCGTCCCGCAAGGACGTGGCCCGCGTCGTCATCACCTCGGACGTGGTCCACAACAACGTCAACCCGACGCTGGTACCGCGCGAGCCGCGCATCGTGAAGAACGACGGGCGGCACGAGAAGTCGGCGTAGCCGACCTGCCCCGGCAACGGAAAGGGCGCCCGGCCGGTGGGATCTCCCACCGGCGGGCGCCCTTCGCGTTGCCGCTGTTACTTCTTCACGCGCGCGGTGTTGTAGAGCTTCGCGGCGAGGTCGGCGACCTGGTCGGTGGGCATGACCGTGCCACCGCCCTTGCCGAGCACCGCCGCCATGTCGACGGCTTCCACTACACCGACGGTGGAGTAGTCCGACCAGACGCAGATCGGGATCTCGGCGGTCTTGGAGTTCTTGGTGCTGGTGATCTTGGCGTTCTGGCACTTCATCAGCGCGCCGGAGAACCCGGCGGGCTTGACGGTCGTACGGCTGCCGACCAGCTCGGTCTTGGTGTCGCTCTTCTTGTCGTCGTCACCCTTCGCAAGCCTCGCGAACGTGGCGTCGAGCGACTCGGCGGGGTCACTGACCTCGCCGTAGAAGCCGGCGAAGATCAGCATCTTGCCGCCGAACGGGTTCGCGGGGTCGGAGGCCACCTTGTAGGTTTTGCTCACCTGGGCGGGGTCCTTGATGCCCCTCCCCTCGGCTTCCTTCTTGTCCTTCTCCGACATCGTCTTCTCGCCGGAAGAGGACCCGGAGCTCTTGTACTCGCCGACCGACTCGGGCGCGACCAGCTTGTAGCCCTTGGTGCTCGCCGAGACGTCGCCGTTGCCGCCGCCCGAGCCCTTCGTCATGAAGTACACGCCACCGCCGACCGCCGCGATCGCGACCACGACGGCCGTGACGATCAGGCCGGTCTTCTTCTTCGGCGGCGCCGGCGGCGGCATCATGGGCGCGCCGTAGGGCGGCTGCTGGCCGTACTGGGGCTGCTGGGCCGGGTAGCCGTAGCCCTGCTGGGGCGGGACGCCCTGCGGGGGCTGCTGCGGGTAGCCGTACGCGGGCTGGGGCTGCCCGTACGGTTGCTGCGGCGGCTGCTGACCGTACGGGCCGGGCTGCTGGGGCTGGCCGCCGTACGGGCCCGGCTGGTTGTAGCTCATTGCTGGGATTCCCCCTAGGGATGCTTATCCGATCCCGACATCCTCGCGGACGGCCCGCCCGCACAGCGCATCGGGGGGCCGACCGTTACCAAAGATTCCCGTTTCAGTACCGGCCCGTGACACCCCTAAACTGGGGCCCGTGACCGAGAACACTCAGCAGCAGAATCCAGCGCCCACCACCGAACTGCCGACCCAGTACGCGCCGGCCCAGGTAGAGGGGGAGCTGTACGAGCGCTGGGTGGAGCGCGGTTACTTCGAGGCCGACGCCAAGAGCGACAAGCCTCCGTACACCATCGTCATCCCGCCGCCCAACGTCACCGGCAGCCTGCACCTGGGCCACGCCTTCGAGCACACGCTGATCGACGCCCTCACCCGCCGCAAGCGCATGCAGGGGTACGAGACGCTGTGGCAGCCGGGCATGGACCACGCCGGTATCGCCACCCAGAACGTCGTCGAGCGCGAGCTCGCCAAGGAGGGCAAGTCCCGGCACGACCTGGGGCGCGAGGCGTTCATCGAGCGCGTCTGGCAGTGGAAGGGCGAGTCGGGCGGCCAGATCTCCGGGCAGATGCGGCGCCTCGGTGACGGTGTCGACTGGTCGCGTGAGCGGTTCACCATGGACGAGGGCCTGTCCGAGGCCGTCCAGACCATCTTCAAGAAGCTCTACGACGACGAGCTGATCTACCGCGCCGAGCGCATCATCAACTGGTGCCCGCGCTGTCTGACCGCGATCTCCGACATCGAGGTCGAGTACCAGGACGACGACGGCGAGCTCGTCTCCATCCGGTACGGGGACGGCGACGCGTCCATCGTCGTCGCCACCACCCGCGCCGAGACGATGCTCGGTGACACGGCCGTCGCGGTCCACCCCGAGGACGAGCGGTACCGGCACCTCGTCGGCACCGAGATCGAGCTGCCGCTCACCGGTCGCCGCATCCCGGTCGTCGCGGACGAGCACGTCGACCCCGAGTTCGGCACCGGCGCCGTCAAGGTGACCCCGGCGCACGACCCGAACGACTTCGAGATCGGCCAGCGCCACGGCCTGCCCAATCTCGCCGTCATGGACGAGCACGCGGTCATCACCGTCCACGGCCCCTTCCAGGGCCTGGACCGGCTTGAGGCCCGCTCCGCCATCGTCGCCGCGCTGCGCGCCGAGGGCCGGGTCGTCGCCGAGAAGCGTCCGTACACCCACTCCGTGGGCCACTGCTCGCGCTGCAAGACCACCATCGAGCCGCGTCTGTCGATGCAGTGGTGGGTCAAGGTCGGCCCGCTCGCCAAGGCCGCCGGTGACGCGGTCCGCGACGGCAAGGTCAAGATCCACCCGCAGGAGATGGAGAAGCGGTACTTCGACTGGGTCGACAACCTCCACGACTGGTGCATCTCGCGCCAGCTGTGGTGGGGCCACCGCATCCCCGTCTGGTACGGCCCGAACGGCGAGATCGTCTGCGTCGGACCGGACGAGGAGGCGCCGAGCGGCGAGGGGTGGCGCCAGGACACCGACGTCCTGGACACCTGGTTCTCCTCGGGCCTGTGGCCCTTCTCCACGCTCGGCTGGCCGCAGCAGACCGAGAGCCTGGCGAAGTTCTACCCGAACTCCGTCCTGGTCACCGGCTACGACATCCTCTTCTTCTGGGTCGCCCGGATGATGATGTTCGGTCTGTACGCGATGGACGGCACTCCGCCGTTCCACACCATCGCCCTGCACGGCATGGTCCGCGACCAGTTCGGCAAGAAGATGTCGAAGTCCTTCGGCAACGCGGTCAACCCGCTCGACTGGATGGACACCTACGGCTCCGACGCCGTCCGCTTCACCCTGGCGCGCGGCGCCAACCCGGGTGTGGACGTCCCGATCGGCGAGGACTGGGTCCAGGCGTCCCGCAACTTCGCCAACAAGATCTGGAACGCGACGCGTTTCGCGCTGATGAACGGCGCCACCGTCGAGGGTGAACTGCCGCCCGTCGAGGAGCTGTCGGCGGCCGACCGGTGGATCCTGTCGCGGCTCAACAAGAGCGTGGCCGAGGTCGACGGCCTCTACGAGGACTACCAGTTCTCGAAGCTGTCCGAGGCCCTGTACCACTTCGCGTGGGACGAGGTCTTCGACTGGTACGTCGAGCTGTCGAAGACGACGTTCTTCGGGGGCGGTGAGCCGGCGAAGGTCTCCGGCCGGGTCCTCGGCGAGGTCCTGGACGTCACCCTGCGGCTGCTGCACCCCGTCGTCCCCTTCGTCACCGACACCCTGTGGACGACGCTGACCGGCGGCGAGTCGCTCGTCATCGCCGACTGGCCCGCCGACAGCGGCTTCCGGGACGAGGCAGCCGAGCGGGAGATCGAGCTGGTCCAGCAGGTCGTCACCGAGGTGCGCCGGTTCCGTTCGGACCAGGGGCTCCAGCCGGGCCAGAAGGTCCCGGCCGAGCTGACCCTGGACGGGACGGCGCTGGCTCCGCACGAGGCGGCCATCCGCCAGCTGCTCCGCCTCCAGCCGGCGGGCGAGGGCTTCCACGCCACCGCCTCGCTGCCGGTCGCGGGCGCGACCGTGGCGCTGGACCTGTCCGGCACGATCGACGTCGAGGCCGAGCGCAAGCGCCTGGCCAAGGACCTCGCGGCGGCCGAGAAGGAGAAGGCGCAGGCGAACGGCAAGCTCGGCAACGAGGCGTTCCTGGCGAAGGCGCCGGACAACGTGGTCGACAAGATCCGTACGCGTCTTGCCAAGGCCGAGGCGGACATCGAGCGGATCACGGCGCAGCTGGCGAACCTGCCGCAGGCGTAGCGAAGGCCGTGTGCGAGTGAGGGGCCCCGGACCGTCGTACGGTCCGGGGCCCCGTCGCGTCCGCGCCCCCGCCTCGCGTGCCGGTGGGGCCGCCCCGTGGGTCACATCACGCTTTCCGCCGCCCCAAAGGGGCGAAAGTCGGCCATCGGGGGCCGAAAGACCTTGCATGATGGAAGACATGTCCGCTCCGTCCCCCGCCTCCGCCCTGCGGCGCGCGCTGGGGGACGACCGGGCGCTGGACGTACTGATCGCGACGGCCGCCTTCGCCCTGATGATCATCGATGTGCCGGGCCTGGCGGCGGCGGACAACTCGCTGACCGGCGCCACCGTGCCGCCGGTCCTGGCGGCGGGCTCGGCGACGCTGCTGCTGCGCCGCAGATGGCCGTGGGTGCCGTACGCGGCCGCGCTGCTCTTCCTCGGGTGGCTGCACCAGCTGACCCTGATCCAGTTCGCGCTGTACTCGCTGGGCCGCTTCCGTGGGCGGCGTACTGCGGTGGCGGCGACGGTGCTGTACGTGGCGGTGGCGTGCGGCCTCTACTGCGTCCCCGGCTGGCTCGGGCACCGCGCGGAGACACTCAGCTCGTTCCTGAGCATCGTGGTGCCGGTGGGGGTGCTGTCGTCGGCGGTGGGCGTCGCCACGTACCGCCAGGACCTGGTCCGCGAGGTGGAGGCGCTCCGGGCCGTGCAGGCGGAGCGGGCGTCGGTGGCGCGGGACGTCCACGACATGGTGGGGCGCGAGCTGACGATGCTGGCGGTGACGGCGGAGGTACGGGCCCGGCGCGCCCGGGGCGGCCCGCACGAGCGGGACTTCGACTTCCTGGCCGAGACGGCGCGGCGGGCGCACCGGATGCTGAACGAGATCCTGGTGACGCGGGCGGACGAGCGGCGCGCCACGCCGGGTCTGGAGGGCCTGCCGTCCCTGGCGGCCCAGACGCGCCGGGCCGGGTCGCCGGTGACCCTGGACGTCTCCGGGCGCGCCCGGGCCCTGTCCCCGCTGCGCCAGGCGGCGGTGTACCAGGTGGTGCGGGAGTGCCTCACGAACGCGGTGAAGCACGCGCCCGGGGAGGCGGTCTCGGTGACGGTCGCCGTCCGGGGCGCGGAACTGACCGTCCGCGTCCACAACCGTGTGCCGTCCACGGCCCCGTCGACCATTCCGGTGTCGTCGGGGACGGGGACGCTGTCCATGCGGGAGCGGGTGGAGGGGGTGGGGGGTGTGCTGTGCACCCGGCGTACGGCGACGTCGTACGAGGTGGAGGCGGTGCTGCCGTCCGGACTGACCTGACCTGTGGTTCCCGGGGCGTGCGGCGCGGGCCCGCCCGGGCCCGGGCCGGGGAGGGGCTCCGTAGACTGGGGGCGTGACCGAGCAGCCCGACCGCAGCAGCAGCCCCGACGACCACTTCGACGAGATCGTCGAGGCCGAGACCACCCGCGACCCCGACCTGGCGGTGATCGAGGCCGGCAGCCGCACCCTGCGTACCCACGGCGGCGCCCCGCAGGCCGACCCCGTCCCCGCCCGCCCCGCCGACCCCGAGGTCGACAAGGCGCTGCGCGCGGTCGAGACGGAGCTGGCGACCCGCTGGGGCGAGACCAAGCTGGAGCCCTCCGTCGCCCGGATCGCGGCGCTGATGGACGTCCTGGGCGAGCCCCAGCGCGCGTACCCCTCGATCCACATCACCGGCACCAACGGCAAGACCTCCACCGCCCGCATGGTCGAGGCGCTGCTCAACGCCTTCGACCTGCGCACCGGCCGGTACACCTCCCCGCACGTCCAGTCGATCACCGAGCGCATCAGCCTGGACGGCGCGCCGATCGCCGCCGAGCGGTTCATCGAGACGTACGAGGACATCAAGCCGTACGTGGAGATGGTCGACGGGCAGCAGGAGTACCGGCTGTCCTTCTTCGAGGTGCTCACCGGGATGGCGTACGCGGCGTTCGCGGACGCCCCCGTCGACGTGGCCGTCGTCGAGGTCGGCATGGGCGGCAGCTGGGACGCCACCAATGTGATCGACGCCTCCGTGGCCGTCGTCACCCCCATCTCCCTGGACCACACCGACCGCCTCGGCTCCACCCCCGCCGAGATCGCCGTGGAGAAGTCCGGGATCATCAAGCAGGACTCCACCGTCATCCTGGCCCAGCAGCCGGTCGACGCGGCCCAGGTGATGCTGAAGAAGGCCGTCGAGGCGGACGCCACGGTGGCCCGTGAGGGCATGGAGTTCGGGATCGTCACGCGCGAGGTCGCGGTCGGCGGCCAGCTGCTGACCCTGCGCGGCCTCGGCGGTGAGTACGAGGACGTCTTCCTTCCGCTGTACGGCGCGCACCAGGCGCACAACGCGGTCGTCGCCCTCGCCGCCGTGGAGGCGTTCTTCGGCATCGGCTCCGAGCACGCCCGCCCGCTGGACGTGGACACCGTCCGCAAGGCGTTCGCCTCGGTCCTCTCGCCCGGCCGGCTGGAGGTGGTGCGCCGCAGCCCGACCGTCGTCCTGGACGCCGCCCACAACCCGGCGGGCGCGCAGGCCACGGCCGAGGGGCTGACCGAGGCGTTCGGCTTCTCGCGGCTGATCGGTGTGGTCGCGGCCAGCGCCGACAAGGACGTGAAGGGGCTCCTGGAGGCCTTCGAGCCGGTCTTCGCCGAGGTCGTCGTGACCGCCAACACCAGTCACCGTTCGATGGACGTCGACGAGCTCGCCGCGATCGCGGTCGAGGTCTTCGGCGACGAGCGGGTGGTGGTCGAGCCGCGTCTGGACGACGCGCTGGAGGCGGCGATCACCCTGGCGGAGGAAGAGGACGAGTACGCCGGTGCGGGAGTCCTCGTCACCGGTTCCGTGATCACGGTCGGCGAGGCCCGGCTGCTCCTGGGAAGGGGCTGACGCCCGATGCGTACGCTCTGCGCTTCCACCCTCATCGGTGAATTCTTCGTCATCGGGTTCGCCGGTCTGGTCGCCATGAAGGACCAGGACCTGACGGTGTCCACGGTGTGGACGGTCAGTGGCATCGCCATGCTGTTCTCGCTGCTCCTGTGCGGCGTCCTGACCCGTCCCGGTGGCCTCCAGCTGGGCTGGGCGCTCCAGATCGCGCTGATCGCGAGCGGCTTCGTCGTCCCGCACATGTTCTTCCTCGGCGCGGTCTTCGCCGGTCTGTGGTGGGCCTCGATCCACTACGGCCGGCAGGTGGACGCGGCGAAGGCCCGTTTCGCGGCCCGGGCGGAGGCGGAGCCGCAGGCGTAGACGGTCCGGCCGGAGGCGGTGGGGCCGGTCCGGGTGCCGCCGTGCCCGGCGCCCCCTGTAGCCTCGCCTTCACCGCACACGTATGCCTGCAAGGAGCCGGACACCATGACCCAGCGCACTCTCGTCATCCTCAAGCCCGACGCCGTCCGTCGCGGCCTGATCGGCGAGATCATCGGCCGTATCGAGCGCAAGGCCGGCTGGACCATCCCGGCGATGGAGCTGCGGACGCTGGACCAGGAGACGCTGGAGCAGCACTACGGCGAGCACAAGGGCAAGCCCTTCTACGAGCCGCTGATGGGCTTCATGGCCTCCGGCCCGGTCGTCGTCCTCGTCGTCGAGGGCGAGCGCGTCATCGAGGGTGTGCGGGGGCTCGCGGGCCCCACCGACCCGATCGCCGCCACGCCCGGATCCATCCGGGGCGACTTCGGCACGATCGTCCGCGAGAACCTCATCCACGCCTCCGACTCGGAGGAGTCGGCCGAACGGGAACTGAAGATCTTCTTCCCGGGTCGCGTCTGATTCCCTGACCGGTTGTCAGCCATATAGCGCTCATGACCTGGGGCGACCGAAGGAATTTCGGTCGCCCTTCGGCATATGCGGGGTGAAGTCGGGAACGCATCGCCCCGACACGTCGTCACCAATAACAGAGGTGGACCAACGCGCCGTGTCCGTGCAGGCGGCACTACGATGGAGCCTCACGCCCACAGCACCCACCTCGCCGACCTAAAAAGCCGTCAACGCTCGATTAGGGAAGGCCGGACGCATCCTCATGGGGAGCAACAACATGTCGTTCATCGGCCGTGACATGGCTGTCGACCTCGGGACCGCCAACACGCTGGTGTACGTCAGGGGCCGCGGAATCGTCCTGAACGAGCCCTCCGTCGTCGCCATCAACACCAACACCGGCGGCATCCTGGCGGTCGGCGCCGAGGCGAAGAAGATGATCGGCCGTACGCCGGGCAACATCGTGGCCGTACGACCGCTGAAGGACGGCGTCATCGCCGACTTCGAGATCACGGAGCGGATGCTCCGCTACTTCATCCTCAAGATCCACAAGCGGCGTTACCTGGCGCGCCCGCGCGTTGTCGTCTGTGTGCCCTCGGGCATCACCGGAGTCGAGCGCCGCGCCGTCATCGAGGCCTCCACCCAGGCCGGCGCCCGTCAGGTGCACATCATCGAGGAGCCCATGGCCGCGGCCATCGGCTCGGGGCTGCCCGTCCACGAGGCGACCGGCAACATGGTCGTCGACATCGGCGGCGGCACCACCGAGGTCGCGGTGATCTCGCTCGGCGGAATCGTCACGGCACAGTCCATCCGGGTGGCCGGCGACGAGCTGGACAACGCGATCATCCAGCACATCAAGAAGGAGTACAGCCTCCTCCTCGGTGAGCGCACCGCCGAGCAGATCAAGATCACCATCGGTTCGGCGTACGACCTCGACAAGGACGAGCACACCGAGATCCGCGGCCGCGACCTGGTCTCCGGGCTGCCCAAGACCGTGGTCATCTCGGCCGCCGAGGTCCGCAAGGCCATCGAGGAGCCGGTCAACGCGATCGTCGACGCCGTGAAGACGACCCTCGACAAGTGCCCGCCCGAGCTCTCCGGCGACATCATGGACCGCGGCATCGTCCTCACCGGCGGCGGCGCCCTCCTGCGCGGCCTGGACGAGCGGCTGCGCCGCGAGACCGGTATGCCGATCCACATCGCCGAGGACCCGCTGGACTCGGTCGCCCTGGGATCGGGCAAGTGCGTCGAGGAGTTCGAGGCCCTCCAGCAGGTCCTGGACGCCCAGCCGCGCCGCTAGGCGGAGAACGCCGAGGTCCCCCCGGGTCGCCCAGTGACCCGGGGGGACCGCCCGTACGGGGCACTGCCAACCCGTACGACGGATCGTTGATATACAGATCGAACAGATTCCGACGAGGAAGGCACGGCCGCCGCACGTGAGGGACACACGAGAGAGCCGGCTCCTCCTGGTGCTGCTGGTCGCCGTAGCGTTCGCGCTGATCACGGTGGACATCCGGGGTGGGGAGAATTCGCCGGTGGACGGGGCCCGGCAGGCCGCCGCCACGGTGTTCGGTCCGGTCGAGAACGGCATGGCGGCAGCCGTCGATCCGGTGGGCAACGCCATCGGCGCCGTGCGCGACTCGGGGGAGCGGCACAACAAGATCGCCGACCTCCAGCGGGAGAACGAGGCGCTGAAGCAGAAGCTCGGCAGCGACGCCCGCAACCGCTCGCGTCTCAACCAGCTCGACGCGATGCTGAAGACCGCCGGCGAGGGCCAGTACGGCATCAAGGCCGCGCAGGTCATCGGCATAGGAGCGGCCCAGGGCTTCTCCTGGACCGTCACCATCGACGCCGGCTCGCGCGACGGCATCAAGCGCGACATGACCGTGCTGAACGGGGAGGGCCTGGTCGGCCGCGTCACCACCGTCGGCCCGTCCACCGCCACCGTCCTGCTCGCCAACGACCCGGACTTCACCGTCGGCACCCGGATGGAGAGCAGCGACGAGCTGGGCTTCGCCACCGGCCAGGGCGACCGGCCGCTGTCGGTGCAGCTGCTCAACGGCAAGGCCAAGGTCAAGGCCGGCGACCGGCTGGTGACCTTCGGTTCGCAGTCCGACCGGCCGTTCGTGCCCGGCGTCCCCGTCGGCGAGGTCGTCAAGGTCGACCCCTCCGGCGGCGATCTGACGCGGACCGTCTATGTGCGGCCGTACGTCGGGTTCACCAAGCTCGACATCGTCGGCGTCGTCGTCCAGGCCCCGCGCACCGACCCGCGCGACCAGGTGCTGCCCGCCAAGCCCAGGCCGACCCCGACGCCCACCGTGACCGTCACGGTCACCCCGCCGCCGCCCGGCAACGCGGTCAACCCCAACCAGGCCGACCCCAACGTGCCGATCCCCACCAACGACCCCAACGGCAACCCCAACGGCAACCCGGTCCCGGATCCCCCCGCGGATCCCAACCGCAAGCCCGGCGCGCTCCCCGGCGGCGATCCGGACAACGCGAACAACGCGAATACCGCGAATACCGCGAACAACACAGCCGCCGACGGCGACCAGTAAGTAGGAGCTGATCCAGATGCGTATCAACAGGGTCATCCTCTCCGCCGCCCTGATCGTCGTCGCCCTCGTCGTCCAGGTGAGCGTCCTGGCCCGGCTCCAGCTGCCGGGCGCCGTCCCGGACCTGGTGCTGCTCACCGTCCTCGGTCTCGCCCTCGTCTACGGCCACCTCGGCGGCGCCTTCGTCGGCTTCGCCGCGGGGCTCCTCAGCGACCTCGCGCCGCCCGCCGACCACGCCGCCGGGCGCTACGCGCTGGTCCTGTGCCTGGTCGGCTACGCGGCGGGGCTCGCCAAGCCCGACCACGGCCGGCTGCGCTCGGCCACCGGGCCCATGGTCGTGGTGGTCTGCGCGGCCGTCGGCTCCACCCTGCTCTACGCGGGCGTGGGCGCCCTCGTCGGCGACACCGCGGCCCGCCATGTCGGCCTGGTGAACCTGCTGTTCACGGCCGCCGTCTACGACCTGCTGCTCGCCCCGTTCACCGTGCCGCTCATCATGGCGCTCGCCAGACGGGCCGACAACGACCCGCTGGCCGAGACGTCCGGGGGCGGCGGCGCGGCCGCGAGCGGCGCGAGCATCACCTCCGGCCGGCTCTCCGGCGGCACCGGCCTGCGGATCGGCGGGCAGAAGGGCGGCCTGCGGGTGCGGGCCGCCCGCAACCGCGCGGCCCGGGCCGGCCGCATCAAGGGCGTCAAGCGACTGTGAACGAGGGGGCAGCGTGAGCAACATCCCCGAGACGGGACGCACCCCCCGGGTGCAGATCCGCCTCGTCATCATCCAGGTCCTCGTCTTCTCCCTGCTCCTCACCCTCGGCGGGCGCCTCTGGTACCTGCAGATCCGCAACGGGCAGGAGTACGAGGACGAGGCGAAGAACAACCACGTGCAGCAGGTCGTCCAGCCCGCCGTGCGCGGGGCGATCCTCGACGCGCGCGGGGTGCCGCTGGCGGACAACGAGACCCGGCTGGTGGTCTCCGCCTCCCGCACCGACCTGACGAAGATGCCCGACAAGGGCAAGGCCGTGCTGACCCGGCTGGCCGGGGTGCTCGGCATGAAGCCGCAGGACGTCATGGACAAGGTGCGTCTGTGCGACGCCAAGACGCCCAAGCCCTGCTGGAACGGCTCGCCGTACCAGCCGATCCCGGTCACCGACAAGGCCACCACCCAGCAGGCCCTGCAGATCCGCGAGCGCTCCGAGGACTTCCCCGGCATCACCGCCGACCCCACCGCGGTGCGCCGCTACACCTCGCCCGGCAAGGCCAACACCGCGCAGGTGCTCGGCTACCTCTCGCCGGTCACCGACGAGGAGATCATCAAGGCGAAGGACACCGACTCGCCGTATCTGCGCTCGGACATGGTGGGCCGCTCGGGACTTGAGCGCACCTACGACAAGCAGCTGCGCGGCAAGGCGGGCGTGACCCGCTACGAGGTGGACAACCTCGGCCGGGTCATCGGGCAGGCGCAGAGCGACAAGGCCGAACCGGGCTCGAACATCGTCACCTCGATAGACGCACGCGTGCAGGCCGTCGCGGAGTACGAGCTGAACCACGCGATGACCGAGGCCCGCAAGGAGTTCGACAAGAACACCAACGAGAACTACAAGGCCGACGCGGGCGCGGTCGTGGTGATGGAGGCGAAGACCGGCCGGGTCGTGGCGATGGCCTCGCTGCCCAACTACGACCCCAACGCCTGGGTCGGCGGCATCTCCGCCAAGGACTACCAGGCGCTCACCGGCAAGGACTCCAACTACCCGCTGCTGAACCGCGCCATCCAGGGCCAGGCCGCCCCCGGCTCCATCTTCAAGGTGGTCTCCTCGGCCGCCGCGGTCCGCGCCGGATACGCGTTCAACAACACCTACCCCTGCCCCAGTTCGTACTCCGTCGGCGGACAGGTCTTCAAGAACTTCGAGTCCCAGGGCCACGGCAGCATCACCATCGGCCAGGCCCTGGAGGTCTCCTGCGACACCGTCTACTACGGCCTCGCGCACGACCAGTGGCTCAAGGACGGCGGCATGAAGCCGAAGAAGGACGCCGCCGACTGGTTCTACAAGACCGCCCACGACTTCGGCCTGGGCGCCAGGACCGGCATCGACCTGCCCAGCGAGGTCCCCGGCCGGGTCCCCGACCGCCAGTGGAAGCAGCGGTTCTGGGAGGCCAACAAGGACGCCTGGTGCAAGCACGGCAAGAAGGACGGCGACTACGTCCAGAAGATCGAGTACGAGAACTGCCTCGAAGGCAACCTCATGCGCGCCGGTGACTCGGTCAACTACTCCATCGGCCAGGGCGACACCCTCGTCACCCCCATCCAGATGGCCACGATCTACTCGGCGATCTCCAACGGCGGCACCCTCTACAACCCCACCGTCGGCAAGGCCGTGATCAGCGCCGACGGCAAGTCCGTCAAGGAGATCACCCCCAAGGCGCACGGCAAGCTGCCGATGACCCGGGCCACCCGCGACGACATAGACGAAGCCCTCGCGGGAGTCGCCACCCGCGGCACGGCCGCCTGGCGGTTCGGCGGCTGGCCGCAGAAGCAGATCCCGATGCACGCCAAGACCGGCACCGCCGAGGTCTACGGCAAGCAGACGACCTCGTGGTTCGCCACGTACACCAAGGACTACTCGATCGTCATGACGATCTCCCAGGGTGGTACGGGCTCGGGCGCCTCCGGCCCCGCCGTGCGCAACATCTACGACGCGATCTACGGCCTCGACGACGCGGGCAACCAGGACCTCGGGCGCGCCCTGCTGCCCCAGCCGCAGCAGGCCCTGCCCAAGGTCCAGGCCGACGGCTCCATCGACGCGCCGAAGATCGAGCCGTACGACCCGGACTCGCAGAAGGTCCCCGAGAAGAAGACCGGTGAGCAGCAGCCCGCCACCGCCGACACCGACAACCGCAACGGCGGACGCGGGCGGAGGGACTGATGGCCGGCTTCTCCGTCCAGCGCTACGCCCCCGAGCGCTCCGCCTTCGCCAAGCTCACCGCGCGCGACTCGGTGCTGCGCCGGCTCGACTGGTGGCTGCTGCTGTCCGCGCTCGCGCTGTCCTTCATCGGTTCGCTGCTGGTGTGGTCCGCGACCCGCAACCGCACCCAGCTCAACCAGGGCGACCCGTACTACTTCCTGATCCGGCACGCCATGAACACCGGCATCGGGTTCGGTCTGATGGTCGGCACGATCTGGCTGGGCCACCGCACCCTGCGGGGCGCGGTGCCGGTGCTGTACGGGATCTCGGTGGTGCTGATCCTGGCCGTCCTGACCCCGCTGGGCGCGACCGTCAACGGCGCGCACGCCTGGATCATCATCGGCGGCGGCTTCTCGCTCCAGCCCTCCGAGTTCACCAAGATCACCATCATTCTGGGGATGGCGATGATACTGGCGTCGCGCGTCGACGCCGGGGACACCCCGCACCCCGACCACCGCACGGTGCTCAAGTCCCTGGGCATCGCCGCGCTGCCCATCCTGATCATCATGATGATGCCGGACCTCGGGTCCGTCATGGTCATCGTGATCATCATCCTGGGCGTGCTGCTCGCCTCCGGAGCCTCCAACCGCTGGGTGCTCGGCCTGATAGGAGCGGGCGTGGCCGGGGCGGTCGCGGTCGCGGCGCTCGGGCTGCTCGACGAGTACCAGATCAACCGCTTCGCCGCCTTCGCCAACCCCAGCCTCGACCCGGCGGGCGTCGGCTACAACACCAACCAGGCCCGTATCGCCATCGGCTCCGGCGGACTGACCGGCACCGGCCTGTTCAAGGGCAGCCAGACCACCGGCCAGTTCGTCCCCGAACAGCAGACGGACTTCGTCTTCACCGTCGCGGGCGAGGAGCTCGGCTTCGTCGGCGCCGGCCTGATCCTCGTCCTGCTCGGCGTGGTCCTGTGGCGCGCCTGCCGCATCGCGCGCGAGACGACCGAGCTGTACGGCACGGTCCTGGCGGCCGGGATCGTCGCCTGGTTCGGCTTCCAGTCCTTCGAGAACATAGGGATGACCCTCGGCATCATGCCGGTGGCGGGCCTCCCGCTGCCCTTCGTGTCCTACGGAGGATCGTCGATGTTCGCCGTGTGGGTCGCGATCGGACTGCTCCAGTCGATCAGGGTGCAGCGGCCGATAACGGCATAGCGCCGCGAGCGAAGCACCGGACCGGCCGCCATGGCCGGTCCGGCGCCTGTTTGAGACTGCGTTTCGCGTCTAGATTCAGTTCATGGCGGAGACCAAGCGCGAGATCGAGCGGAAGTACGACGCCACCGGCGACGACGTACGGCTCCCCGGCCTCACCGGGGTCCCGGGAGTCGCGCGCGTCGCCGAGCGGGGCGTCGCCGAGCTGGACGCCGTCTACTACGACACCCAGGACCTGCGCCTGGCCGCGGACTCCCTCACCCTGCGCCGCAGAACGGGCGGCGACGACGCGGGCTGGCACCTGAAGTTCCCCGTCGCCACCGGCATCCGCGACGAGATCCGCGCCCCCCTCTCCCCGGATGTCCCGAGCTCCCTGACCGCGCTCCTGCGCTCCCGCGTCCGCGGCGGCCGGCTGGATCCCGTCGTCCGGCTCGTCTCCTCGCGCGAGGTGCGCCATCTGCTCGGCGAGGACGGCACACCGCTCGCCGAGGTGAGCGTCGACTCCGTGCGCGCGGTGCGCCTGGGCCCCGGACGCGCGGGCGCCACGGCCACCTGGACCGAGGTCGAGGTGGAGCTCGCCGACGGCGCCGACCCCGCCCTCCTCGACCGCGTCGACAAACGGCTGCGCAAGGCCGGGCTGCGCCCCGCGCGCAGCGCCTCCAAACTGGCCCGGGCCCTCGCGGAGACCGCCCCGGCCGTACCGGACCTCCCCGAACCGCGGGCCGTGGAGCACACCGGCGGCCCCACCGCGGGCGACCACGTGCTCGCCTATCTGCGCGCCCAGCGCGACGCCCTCGTCGCCCACGACCCCGCCGTCCGCCGCGACCTGCCCGACGCCGTCCACCAGATGCGCGTCGCCTCCCGCCGCCTGCGCAGCGCCCTGAAGTCGTACGGAAAAGTCCTCGACCGGACCGTCACCGACCCGCTCGGCGAGGAGCTGAAGTGGCTCGCGGGAGAGCTCGGCGTCGACCGCGACCAGGAAGTGCTCACCGAACGCCTCCAGAGCCGCGTCGCCGCCCTGCCCCGCACCCTCGTCCTCGGACCCGTGCGAGGACGGCTGCGCCGGTGGAGCGTGGCCCGCCGCGCCGACGCCCGCCGCACCACCCTCGCCGCCCTGGACAGCCCGCGCCACCTCGCCCTGCTCGACGCCCTGGACGCGCTGCTCGCCGCCCCGCCGCTGCGCCCGGCCGCCCACCGGCCCGCCGCGAAGGTGCTGCCCAAGGCGGTGCTCAAGGACTACGAACGGCTGGCGGGCCGGATCGCGCACGCCCTGGAGCTCGCCCCCGGCGACCGGCGCGACCGCGCCCTGCACGACGCCCGCAAGGCCGCCAAACGGGTCCGCTACGCCGCCGAGGCCGCCGCGCCCGCGCTCGGCGCCCCCGCGAGGAAGTTCGCCAAGCGGATGAAGGCGGTACAGAAACTGCTGGGCGGCCACCAGGACAGCGTGGTCGCCCGTGAGGCCCTGCGCGCCCTGGCGGTCCAGGCACACCTGGCGGGCGAGTCCGCCTTCACCTGGGGACTGCTGTACGGACAGGAGGAGGCGGCCGGCGCCGACGGCGAGCGCGAGCTGCCGGAAGTCTGGCGCACGGCCTCCCGGCCGAAGCCGCGCCGGAGGCTGAGGGCCTGAGACGGGCGAACGCGGCGGCGGAGGGCACCCCGGGAGCGGGTTACGCTAGAGAGTCGCCCCCTTGCCAGCTCACGAAAGTTCGTCGAGATGACTGCCGCCGAGTCCGTCTTCCCACAGCTCGAAGCCCTGCTCCCGCATGTGCAGAAGCCGATCCAGTACGTCGGCGGTGAACTCAACTCCACGGTCAAGCCCTGGGAGAGCTGCGACGTGCGCTGGGCGCTCATGTACCCGGACGCCTACGAGGTCGGGCTCCCCAACCAGGGCGTCATGATCCTCTACGAGGTGCTGAACGAGCGCGAGGGCGTCCTGGCCGAGCGCACCTACAGCGTGTGGCCGGACATGGAAGCGCTGATGCGCGAGCACCACGTGCCCCAGTTCACCGTGGACAGCCACCGCCCCGTCGGCGCCTTCGACGTCTTCGGGCTCAGCTTCTCCACCGAGCTCGGCTACACCAACATGCTCACCGCCCTTGACCTGGCGGGCATCCCGCTGGAGGCCAGGGACCGCGGCATCGACGACCCGATCGTCCTCGCGGGCGGCCACGCGGCCTTCAACCCCGAGCCGATCGCGGACTTCATCGACTGCGCCGTCATCGGCGACGGCGAGCAGGCCGTCCTCGACATGACCGCCATCATCCGCGCCTGGAAGGCCGAGGGCCGCCCCGGAGGCCGCGAGGAGGTCCTGTTCCGCCTCGCGAAGACCGGCAACGTGTACGTCCCGGGCTTCTACGACGTGGAGTACCTCCCCGACGGGCGCATCGGCCGTGTCGTACCGAACAGGTCGGGCGTGCCGTGGCGGGTCAGCAAGCACACCGTCATGGACCTCGACGAGTGGCCCTACCCCAAGCAGCCGCTCGTGCCGCTCGCGGAGACCGTCCACGAGCGCATGTCGGTGGAGATCTTCCGCGGCTGCACCCGCGGCTGCCGCTTCTGCCAGGCCGGCATGATCACGCGCCCCGTGCGGGAGCGAAGCATCACCGGCATCGGCGAGATGGTGGAGAAGGGCCTGAAGGCGACCGGCTTCGAGGAGGTCGGCCTGCTCTCCCTGTCCAGCGCCGACCACACCGAGATCGGTGAGATCGCCAAGGGCCTCGCGGACCGCTACACCGAGGACAAGATCGGCCTCTCGCTGCCCTCCACCCGCGTGGACGCCTTCAACGTCGACCTCGCCAACGAGCTGACCCGCAACGGCCGCCGCTCGGGCCTGACGTTCGCCCCCGAGGGCGGCTCCGAGCGCATGCGCAAGGTCATCAACAAGATGGTCTCCGAAGAGGACCTGATCCGTACGGTCGCGACCGCCTACGGCAACGGCTGGCGCCAGGTGAAGCTGTACTTCATGTGCGGCCTGCCCACCGAGACCGACGAGGACGTCCTCCAGATCGGCGACATGGCGGTCAACGTCATCGCCAAGGGCCGCGAGGTATCCGGCCAGAACGACATCCGCTGCACCGTCTCCATCGGCGGGTTCGTGCCCAAGCCGCACACCCCCTTCCAGTGGGCCCCGCAGCTCTCCGCCGAGGAGACCGACGCACGCCTGGAGAAGCTCCGCGACAAGATCCGCGGCGACAAGAAGTACGGCCGCTCCATCGGCTTCCGCTACCACGACGGCAAGCCCGGCATCGTCGAGGGCCTGCTCTCGCGCGGCGACCGCCGCGTCGGCGCGGTCATCCGCGCCGTCTACGAGGACGGCGGCCGCTTCGACGGCTGGCGCGAGCACTTCAGCTACGACCGCTGGATGGCCTGCGCCGAGAAGACCCTGCCCGCGTACGGCGTGGACGTCGACTGGTACACCACCCGCGAGCGCACCTACGAGGAGGTCCTGCCCTGGGACCACCTCGACTCCGGTCTCGACAAGGACTGGCTCTGGGAGGACTGGCAGGACGCCCTCGACGAGACCGAGGTCGAGGACTGCCGCTGGACCCCGTGCTTCGACTGCGGGGTGTGCCCGCAGATGGACACGCACATCCAGATCGGTCCCACGGGCAAGAAGCTGCTCCCGCTGACCGTCGTCAAGTAACCGCCCGATCACCGGTTGATCACAGCAGGCCCCGGACCGCAACGGTCCGGGGCCTGCGGCGCGTCCCGAGGTATATGGAACTCCAGCAGCAGCCGCCCCGGCAGCCCGACGGCTGTCTGACCGTCGCGATCCGCCTCCCCGTACGGATCGTCGTCCTGGTCCTGGTGGTCCCCGTCCGCCTCCTGTGGGACGCCGTCGCGGCCACCGGCCGCGCGGTCCACCGCACGGTGCTGCGGCCGGTGGGCCGGGCGCTGGCGTGGCTGGGCCGCACGCTCGTCGTGGTGCCGCTGACGTACACGCTCCGGGCCCTGGGCCGGGCCGTGCGCGTGCTGGTGCTCACGCCGCTGGGATGGCTGTGGCGGTACGGGGTGGCCGTCCCGGCGGTATGGCTCCACCGCCACCTGCTCGCCCCGCTGGGCCGGGGCATCGCCCGGGTGGGGCGCGGGGCCGGGCGGGCCGTCGCCGCCGTGTGGACGGGGTTGATGTGGGTCCTCTCGGGTGTGTGGGCGGGCTTGGTGTGGGTCCTCTCCGGTGTGTGGGCGGGAGCGGCCCGGCTCGGCTCCGGGGTGTGGGCCGCGGTCGCCTGGCTCGGCACCGGGATGGGGATCGGGCTCGGATGGGCCGGTACCCGGCTGTGGGCGGGCCTGGCGTGGTGCGGGCGCGGGATCGGCGCGGTCCTCTCGGTGGTCGGGACCGTCCTCGTACGAGTGGGTTTGATCTTGTTTGTGGTACCGGTCGGGTGGTTCTGCCGACGCGTGCTGATGCCGGTCGGACACGCCGTCGCCGTCGTCGCGCGCGAGATCGGCGCCGCCTTCGGACACGCCTGGCGGATCGCCGGACACCTCTCCCGGGCCATCGGGCGCGGCCTGAAGTGGCTCGGGTGGCAGCTCGTCGGCCGCCCGCTGCGCTGGGTGTGGCGCACCCTGTGCGCCCCGGTGCTGCACTGGGCCCGCCGCGCCCTGTGGGCCCCGGCGGCGCGCGCGGCCGTCCTGGCGGGCCGCGCCGCACGCGACACGCTGAGCGGCGCGGCCCGTACCGCCCGCGAGGCCCTCGCCTCGGCCCGCGAGAGCGTGCGGCAGGCCCGCGCGGACGCCTGGCGGGCCCTCGTCGGCGGCCCGCGCCGGGAACCGGCACCGCTCACGACGCGTACTCTGGGTAGTACAACTACTGCCTCCGGCGCGGTGCCCGCCCCCGAGATCTCCCTCAGCAGGACGGAGGGATGAGCCGGGCGGCGCGCGGGCTGTGACCGGAGGGCCCCCACAGGACAGGTGGGCGGCGCCCACCGCGCCCGCCCCGCACGAGGAGAAGAACCACTGGGCAAGCGACAGCCCGAAGGCCCGCCGCCCGCACCCGCGGTGCAGCGCATCAGACTGCGCTACACCAAGCGCGGCCGCCTCCGGTTCACCAGCCACCGCGACTTCCAGCGCGCTTTCGAGCGCGCGCTGCGCCGCGCCGAGGTGCCCATGGCCTACTCGGCCGGCTTCACCCCGCACCCCAAGGTGTCGTACGCGAACGCGGCCCCCACCGGTACCGGCTCCGAGGCCGAGTACCTGGAGATCGCGCTCACCGAGCACCGCGACCCGGCGACGCTGCTCACGCTGCTCGACGAGTCGCTGCCCGCCGGGCTCGACATCACCGACGCCGTCGAGGCCCGCACCTCGGGCCTGGCCGACCGGCTGACCGCCTCCGTCTGGGAGATGCGGCTCGACGGCGTACCCGTCGAGGACGCCCAGAAGGCCGTCGACGCCTTCCTCGCCGCCGAGACCGTCGAGGTCCAGCGCCGGACGAAGAACGGCATGCGCACCTTCGACACGCGCGCCGCCGTGGCCGGCCTGGAGGCGCTTTCTCCCCAGGCCGATAGGCCGCTGGACAAGCCCTGTGCGATACTGCGGCTGGTGGTACGGCACCTGACACCTGCCGTGCGACCCGACGACGTCCTGTCCGGTCTCCGAGCTGTGGCCGACCTGGCGCCGCCGGTCCCCGCAGCGGTGACCAGGCTGGCGCAGGGGCTCTTCGACGAGGAGTCCGGCACGGTGACCGACCCGCTCGCGCCCGACCGCGAGGCAGCCCCGGCCGCTCCACCCAAGGCCGCCGGGACCACCTCTGCGACGGCGCCGGGTCCAGCCGCGTAAGGCAGTCGTTGTAGCGCAGCCCTGGTACTCGGGAGCCACCTGGGTCGGGCCGCGCACTGACCAGGAGACTTTCGCCAGGCCGTGCGTACATCGCGTACGGAACCGGCGAGCCGGACATATCAGCTCCCGTGCGGCGCCCGCGCCCCGGACGACGGCACCCGCGCACATCACGCGGATGTGCCGCCGGACCGGAATCAGGCGCGGCGCCCGGGAGCGTGACGGGAGCTACGCCCGCATGCTTGAGAACGAGAAGAACGAATCCGGTGTGACCGGAGACGACAACAGCAGCCCCAGCGACACGCTGCCGCCGCGCCGCAGGCGCCGCGCGGCGTCGCGGCCCGCCGGTCCGCCGGGTGCGGCGGGCGCCGAGGCGCCCGAGACGCCCGCCGCGGCCGCCGAGGCCCCGGCCGAGACGCCCGCTGCCGAGGAGGCCGCCGCCCCGCGTACGCGTCGCCGCGCCACCCGTAAGGCCACCGCCCCGGCGGGTGCGCCCGCCGCCGCCGAGACGGCCGCGACGACCACCGAAGCGCCCGCCGCCGAGGCCCCGGCCGAGACGCCCGCCGCCGCCGAGGAGGCCGCCGCCCCGCGTACGCGTCGCCGCGCCACCCGTAAGGCCACCGCCCCGGCCGGCGCGCCCGCCGCCGAGACGGCCGAGCCCGCCGAGGCCCCGGCCGCCGCCGAGCCCGAGCCCGCCGTCGAGGAGTCCGCCGCCCCGGCGCGCACCCGTCGCCGTGCCACCCGCAAGGCCACCGCCCCGGCCGGTGCCCCGGCCGCCGAGGAGGCCGAGGTCGTCGTGGCCGCCGAGCCCGTCGCGGCCGCCCCGGCCGAGGAGAGCGCCGTCGAGGAGCCCGCCGCTCCGGCGCGCACCCGTCGCCGTGCCACCCGCAAGGCCACCGCACCCGCCGGTGCCCCGGCCGCCGAGGAGTCCGCCGCCGGTGCGCCCCCGGCCGTCGCCGCCGAGGACCCGGTCGCCTCCCCGGCCGAGGAGGCCGCCGTGGTGGCCGCCGCCGAGGAGTCCGCCGCCCCGGCCCGCACCCGCCGCCGCGCCACCCGCAAGGCCACGGCTCCCGCCGGTGCGCCCAAGGCCGCCGAGGAGGCCGAGCAGGCCGCCGTGGTCGTCGAGCCCGTCGCCGCGGCCCCGGCCGCCGAGGAGCCCGCCGCCGAGCCGGCCGCGCCCGCCGAGTCCGCCGAGGACGACGCGCCGCGTGGGCGTACCCGTCGCCGTGCCACCCGTAAGGCCACCGCGCCCCAGTTCACCCCGGCCGCCGCCGACGAGCCCGTCAAGGAGCCCGAGGCGGCCGCGGCCGAGCCGAAGGCGGAGACCGGCCGCTCCCGCCGCCGGGCCACCCGCCCCGCCGTCGCCGTCTTCCAGGCGCCGGTCTTCCACGAGCCGATGTTCCAGACCCCGGAGACGGCCGCCGCGGCCGCCGCCCGGGCCGCCGAGGTGCCGGACGAGGAGGAGGAGCCGGAGGAGACCACCACCGAAGTCGCCGCCGAGCCCGCCGCCGAGCAGGCCGAGCCGCAGAGCGGCTCCCGCCGTCGCCGCCGCCGTCGCGGTGAGAGCGCCGAGACCGCGCCGGAGCCCCAGGCCCCGGTGGCCGTCGCCGAGGAGGCCGACGAGGAGCCCGCCGCCGAGGAGGAGCCCGAGGGCGCCGACACCGAGGAGCACGAGGACGACCGTCCCTCGCGCCGCCGCCGCCGCGGTGGCCGCCGCCGTCGCCGGGGCGAGTCCGCCGAGAGCGACGAGGGCGAGGCGGAGGAGTCCGCCGAGGCCGAGGCGTTCGAGGACGAGGACGAGGAGTCCGAGGACACCCCGTCGGCCGCCGGCACCAGCAGCAGCCGCCGGCGCCGCCGGCGCCGTCGCCGCAGCGGTGACGGGGGCGACCACGAGTCCGGTACGGGCGGCGACGACCCGGAGCGTACGGTCGTCAAGGTCCGCGAGCCGCGCCCGGCCCGTGAGAAGGCCGAGCCCGGCACCGGCGCCGACGAGGTGCAGTCCATCAAGGGCTCGACCCGTCTGGAGGCGAAGAAGCAGCGCCGCCGCGAGGGCCGCGAGCAGGGCCGCCGCCGGGTGCCGATCATCACCGAGGCGGAGTTCCTGGCGCGCCGCGAGGCCGTCGAGCGCGTGATGGTCGTCCGCCAGAGCGGCGAGCGCACCCAGATCGGCGTCCTGGAAGACAACGTGCTCGTCGAGCACTACGTCAACAAGGAGCAGGCCACCTCGTACGTCGGCAACGTCTACCTGGGCAAGGTCCAGAACGTGCTGCCGTCGATGGAGGCCGCCTTCGTCGACATCGGCAAGGGCCGCAACGCCGTCCTGTACGCCGGTGAGGTCAACTTCGAGGCGCTGGGCATGGGCAACGGGCCGCGCCGCATCGAAGCCGCGCTCAAGTCCGGCCAGTCGGTCCTGGTGCAGGTCACCAAGGACCCGATCGGCCACAAGGGCGCCCGTCTGACCAGCCAGGTCTCCCTGCCGGGCCGCTACCTCGTGTACGTGCCCGAGGGCTCGATGACCGGCATCAGCCGCAAGCTCCCGGACACCGAGCGGGCGCGGCTGAAGACCATCCTCAAGAAGATCGTCCCCGAGGACGCGGGCGTCATCGTGCGCACCGCCGCCGAGGGCGCGAGCGAGGACGAGCTGCGCCGCGACGTCGAGCGTCTGCAGCAGCAGTGGGAGGAGATCTCCAAGAAGGCCAAGCAGATCTCGACGAGCTCGCCGAGCCTGCTCTACGGCGAGCCGGACATGACCGTCCGCGTCGTGCGCGACATCTTCAACGAGGACTTCACCAAGGTCATCGTCAGCGGTGACGAGGCCTGGGAGACCATCCACGGCTACGTCTCGCACGTGGCGCCGGACCTGGTGGACCGGCTGACCCGGTGGACCTCCGAGGTCGACGTCTTCGCGACGTACCGGATCGACGAGCAGCTGATGAAGGCGCTCGACCGCAAGGTCTGGCTGCCGTCCGGCGGCTCGCTGGTGATCGACAAGACCGAGGCGATGATCGTCGTCGACGTCAACACCGGCAAGTTCACCGGCCAGGGCGGCAACCTGGAGGAGACCGTCACCAGGAACAACCTGGAGGCGGCCGAGGAGATCGTGCGCCAGCTGCGGCTGCGCGACCTCGGTGGCATCGTCGTCATCGACTTCATCGACATGGTCCTGGAGTCCAACCGGGACCTGGTGCTGCGGCGCCTGCTCGAATGCCTGGGCCGCGACCGTACGAAGCACCAGGTCGCCGAGGTCACCTCGCTGGGCCTGGTCCAGATGACCCGCAAGCGGGTCGGCCAGGGCCTCCTCGAGTCGTTCTCCGAGACCTGTGTCCACTGCAACGGGCGCGGCGTGATCGTGCACATGGAGCAGCCGACCGGCACCGGCGGTGGCGGCAACGGCAAGCGCTCCAAGAAGCGTGGCCGCGGCGGCGAGCACGACCACGAGGCGCACGAGCACGAGGGCCACGAGGGCATCGACGTCGTCGACGTCGACCCCCTCCACGCGGACGCGGACATCGAGGTGGTCGAGACCGAGGCGGAGCTGGCGGCCGAGGTCGCGGCGCCCGTCGCGCTCGCGGAGCCGGAGTTCGTGCCGGACGAGGAGCTCTACAGCAGCGTCGCCGAGGCGGAGGCCGCGGCCCGCGGCAGCCGCTCCCGGCGCCGTGCGAGCCGCAAGGCGTCGGCTCCGGCCGGTGCGCCCAAGCGGGGCGTCGAGCCGGTCGCCGAGGCCGAGCCGGTGGTGGCGGAGCCCGAGGCGGCGCCCGCGCCCGTGCAGGAGGCCGAGCCGAAGGCGGTGACGGTCGCGTCGTTCATCGAGGACGAGGCGCCGCGTGGGCGCACCCGGCGCCGGGCCACCCGCAAGGTGTCCGCGCCCGCGGGTCCGCCCGCCGCGGCCGAGCCGGTCGTGGTGGAGCCCGTCGTGGTGGCCGAGCCGGTCGCCGCACCGGCGCCGGTCGCCGAGCCCGAGCAGGTCGCGGCCGAGCCCGTCGTCGAGGAGGCGCCCGCCGCCGCCCCGCCGAGGGCCCGTCGCCGGGCGACCCGCAAGGCCACGGCACCGGCCGGGTCGCCGTCGGGCGCGCAGGAGGCGGTTCTCGTGGTGGAGAACGCGCCGGCGGCCGAGCCGGTCGTGACCGAGGTCGCGGCCCCGGCCCCGGCCGAGGCTGACGCCGACGCCGACGCCGAGGCGGCTCCCGCCAAGAAGACGGCCCGTAAGACGGCCAAGAAGGCCACCACCGCGAAGAAGGCGGTCGCCAAGAAGACGGCGGCCAAGAAGACCGCGGCGAAGAAGACGACGGCCAAGAAGGCCACCGCGAAGAAGGCGGCGGCCGAGCAGGTGCCGACGGAGAGCTGATCTCCGCCCCACTGGGACGCACCACCGAAGGCCCGGCCCCGGGAACCCCGGGGCCGGGCCTTCCGCCTGCGCTGAGCCCGTCCGGGCGGGTGTTTGTCCGCGGGCCGGTGGGGGCCGGCCGCGCAGTTCCCCGCGCCCCTGTGGGGCGCCCGGTACCGTCCCGGGCGGGCCCGAGTGTTCCGTTGGGAGGGTCGCTTTTCGTCTGCGGGTTGGTGGGGGTTGGTCGCGCAGTTCCCCGCGCCCCTAAGACCAGTCGTCGTCCGCGGGCCGTGGTGGGTTGCTCGCGCCGTTCCCCGCGCCCCTTCGGGGCGCCCCGGGAATGCCGCGCAGCGGCATGTGAGGGGCGCGGGGAACTGCGCGAGAAGCCCCACCGGCCCGCAGCCGGAATCCGGGCC
>NZ_JBEXWK010000011.1:0-215189 GCF_040629815.1 Streptomyces sp. NPDC005878 | reverse complement strand
CGTATCGCCGCTTCGAAGAAGACCCTCGCGGGTGCCGTCGTCGCCGTCGGTGCCGCCGGTTCCCTGCTCGCCACGGTTCCCGCTCAGGCCGCGGCCCCGACGAGCGCCAAGGCGATCGCCCAGCAGATGATCAAGGACCCGGCGCAGTTCGCCGCCTTCAACAACATCGTGTCCCACGAGAGTGGCTGGGACCACACCGCCACCAACACCTCCTCGGGTGCCTACGGCCTGGTCCAGGCCCTGCCGGGTTCGAAGATGGCCTCGGCCGGTGCGGACTGGAAGACCAACCCCGCCACCCAGATCAAGTGGGGCCTGGACTACATGAACGACCGCTACGGCAGCCCCGTGGGCGCCTGGAACTTCTGGCAGACCCACCACTGGTACTGAGCCACCTCCGGGTGAGCCGTTCTCGGTAGCAGACACACAAAGACGCTCGGCTGGGACTACCCCGCCGGGCGTCTTCGCGTATACGGGGCGGTGGAGTGCAGGGAGGCGGGAGGCGGGTGGTGTCCGACGTCTGCCCGTGACCGCGCGACAGCGGACGGGCAACCCTCCGGTCCGGTGCATGAGCATCCGGTTTGCCGGGTATGGCCTGGAGCGTAAGTGAGTGCTGTGCCCGCTGTGCCTCAGGGAGCTGCCCATGTCGACCGACGCGATCGTGATGCTGAGGGAAGGCCACAAGGAGATCAGGCGACTGATCCGCTCCTACCGGGTCGAAGGACGGACCGAGGCGGTGGAGCCCTTCCTGCGGGCACTGACCGTGTACACATTTATCGAGCGGGAGGGCATGTACCCGCGCGTCTGTGTGCTGCTTCCGGAGACCGAGCCCGACATCCTGGGCTTCGTCGAGGAGCATCACATCGCCGACGTGCTCGCCGCCGAGCTGTACGACATGCGTCCCGGCGAGGTCGCGTTCGACGCCAAGGCCCGTCTGCTGATGGACATCGTCGAGCGGCACATGGACGCGGAGGACCACCGGTGGTTCCCCCGCGTACGGGCCGGGGTCGGACGCAGGGAGTTGCAGGAGATCGGCGCCTGGATGACGCGGCTCGCCGAGCGTGCTCCCCACCGCCCGGTCCGTCCGTCCGCGCACGCCATGTGGGACGCCGTGGCCGCGTGAGGTGAGGGGCCGTGGCCGAGCGGTGCCGGTACTCAGCCGCCCGCAGCGGGCCACGGGTCCGGTGGCCGGTCAGCCGGCCGGGCGCAGGTCGGTGACGACCCGGAAACGCTCCAGTACCACCAGGGTCTCGTCGTTCACGGTGAATGCCGGGTCGTCCAGGGCCGCGCGCATCTCGGTGCTGTGCCAGAACGACTCGTGGTTGGCCCGCCACTCGGCGATGCTGGTGTCGCCCTCGCCCTCATCCACCACATGAGCGAAATCCACCTGGGCGAGCGGTACGACCCGCACATCGGTGACCTCGGTGACCGCCACCGGACGGCCGTCGGAGTCGATCACCACGGCGCGGCGCCCGATGGACGGCAGCGGCTCGCCCTCGTGCTCGTAATCGATCACGAGTCCGGTCGTGGAGGTCTTGGAGCCGTCGAGGACGGCCGCGACGAGCCGGTCGCGCAGCGGGCCGGGAAAGGCGAACTCGGCCCGGGGGAGCAGCGCGATGTCATCGGGGGCGTGCGGCGGCACGGCGTCGGTGGTCATGCGGTCACAGTAGCGACCCGCCCGCCAGGCTCGGTAAGCCTTTACGCGGGCTGATCGCCGCCGATGTTCCCCGGAAGTTCCGCACCTCCCCGGCGCCGAACTACCCGTGAACGCCCGGGCCCGCGGCCGGTCGGGTCGGCCCCCGCCCGGTGGGACGGGAGCCGCGGGCCCTCGCTACTCGCTCTTGCAGGCGGTGACGTTGTCGCTGGTGCCGGGTACGGCCGCGGCGCGTGCCGCCTGGAAGTTGGCCTCGAACGCGCTGTAGACGGAGGGCGTGGTGATCCGCAGCATCGCCTCGTCGTTCTCGCGCAGCGCCGGACCGCTCCAGTTGTGGCTGCCGGTCCACATCAGCTTCTGGACGGTCCCCGCGTACATGCCGTCCACCATCACGTTCTTGGAGTGCACGATGCGGTTGGGGGTGGTGCTGTCGGCGTCGTCATCGTGCTGGTAGCAGCGGTTGGTGATGCCGGAGACCCCGTGCAGGGCGTTCCACGTCCCCGTGTCCGTCTCGCTGTAGACGAGGTCCACCAGGCACCCCGCCCCGGCGAGCGCGCGCAGCTTGTCGGCCACGGCCTGGCGGCTGATCTTCAGCATGGCCGCGTGGACGGTCGTCCGGTGCGCACCGGCGTCGTCGGTCCAGCGGCAGGTGATGTTGTCCAGCACGTTCACGACGGTGTCCGTGGTGGCGTCGGTGCCCGCGCGCGGGAAGAAGTAGTACTTGTAGTCGCCGGCGTTGCCGTACGTGTACGTCCAGGCGGCGCGGTTCTGCGCGGGCAGCTTGTCGAAGTAGGAAAGGTAGCCGTTGTACAGCTCGGTGTTGCCCACGACGGTGACCGAACTGTTCCAGTAGCGGGAGTAGTTGGACGGCGTCAGGTTCGAGGTGAGCTGCACCACGACGTTCTTCTGGGCTCCGCCGCCGACGCTGCCGACCACCAGGAACTTGTTGTGGTTGATGCCGCTGCCCGCCGGGCCCAGACAGGAGCTGCCGGTGGCGCACAGCTTCACGTACGAGCTCTTCGTGGTGTCCGTACCGAGAGCGGCCTTCAGGATGTCGTACGCGGCCGGGTAGTCGCGGGTGCTCGCGTCCAGGACCACCTTGACGCTGACGCCCCGGTCCGTCTTCGCGGCGACCAGTTCGTTCGCGACGGTCTCGTCCCACAGGTGGTACATGGCCAGCCGCAGCGAGGTTCCGCTGTCGGCGTTGGTGACGACCGAGCGCACCTGGCTGCGGATGGCCTGCTGGGCGGCACTGTCACCAGTCGGATCGTTGAAGACCGGCCCGGTGGTGACCGTGGCGGCGCTCGCGGTGTCCACGGGCCCCACGAGCATCCCGGTGAGTACCCCCGTGGCGACGGCGAACGCGCCAAGAGCCGTACGCAGTCGGCCCGGTATACGGATGAGTTTCATGTCCCTCCCCAAGGTGAACGGCAAATCCCGCGCATCCTAGCGGCGCACGGCCATCGGCCCCGCTCCCGGCGGTGGCGGGGTGATTGCGGTGGCGGTGGTCGTCGCGGCACTCGGCCAACACATCCCGCGCTCGGCGCATCAACCGCCGCGCGCACGGTACACGTGAGGTGATGCGGGGCACGGTCCCGCCGCACGACGAGGAGGTGGCCGCGCCATGACGCAGCCGATGGGCCGGACGCTGGACGAACCCGGGGTGGATCCCCGGGTCCTCGAAAACCGGCGTCCCCAGCCGTCCGCGACACGATGAGCCCTACACAAGCCGCTCTGGCCGAGTCGCTGAGTATGAGCAGGGAAGTGACGGCCGGCCTGGTCCTCGCCGCACTCCTGCTCGTCGCGGCGGCCGTGGGGGCGGTTGTCCTGACCGTCCGGCTGGTCCGCGCCCGCAGACTGCTGCGGGACGCCGGTATCCCCCTCACCCACAAGGCCGCCTACTGGGGTGCGCTGCTGTACGTGATCAGCCCGGTCGACCTGCTCCCCGACCCTGTCTACCTGGACGACATCGGCGTCCTGCTCCTGGCGCTGCGCACCCTGCACAGTGCGGCCTCGCGGGGGAAAGGCGAACTGGACTAGGCGGTTGGGTGCCCCCGGGCCGGTCTCAGGCCGGCTTGCGCCATACGGAGATGTGCTTCGCGGAGTCCTGGGTGAACGGCGTCCCGTCCCAGTCCGCGACCCGGCGTTCTGGTTCGAGACCGGCGAGGCGTGCCATCAGGTCGAGCTCCGCCGGCCAGGCGTACCGGTGGCGGGAGTTGCCGCGGCGGTAGGTGCCGTCGTCGCCGTCGCGGGTGAAATGGTGGGAGACGAGGATCTGCTCGACCAGGTCGAAGGTGTCGAAGCCGAGATGCCGTTCGGACACGTCGAAGGGCACCGCGACCTGCCCGGGAGGCAGGAACCGCAGCGGCGGCACACCCAGCTCGATGACGAACCGGCCACCGGGAGCCAGATGACGGGCGGCGTTGCGGAAGCACGCGACCTGCTCGTCCTGGGTGAGCAGGTTCGTGATGGTGTTGTAGACGAGGTAGACCAGGCTGAACTCGCCGGGGACGACGGTGGTGGCCATGTCCCCGATGACCACCGGCAGCGTGGCCTCGTCCGTCTTGCGGCGCAGGACCGCCGCCATGTGCTCGGACAGCTCGATGCCCACGACCGGCACACCGCGTTCGCGCAGGGGAACCCCCACGCGTCCGGTGCCGATGGCGAACTCCAGAGCGCGGCCGTCCCCGGCGAGCTCGGCCAGGAAGACGAGGGTGGGTCCGAGAACGGCGGCCGAGGACATCTCGGTCTCTTCGGCGTCGTAGCGGTCGGCGGTCGCACGGGTCCAGAGTTCGCTGCTCGTCACGGGCGGCCACTCTGCCGGGCGCCCCGGGGTGCTGTCGACGCATTTACCTCCGCGCCCCGGGCCCGCGTTTCCAGCCGACTCGGTGCGCCGGAGGCTGGACCTTTCGGGTGTATCCCGTTCGCCCGGGAATGAGCGGGCACGTGCCGGTGTTCGAGCTGGTCATGAAGGCAATTGTGCTGGAGAAGTACGGTTCTGCTGACGACCTGCGCCTGGTGGACCTTCCCGATCCGAAGGTGGCGCCCGGCGAGGTCCTGATCAGGGTGAAGGCGGCAGCCATCAACCCCGTCGACTGGAAACTGGCCGCCGGGTATCTCGATCCCATCATGGAAGTCGCGTTTCCGATGATCCCGGGGTGGGACGTCTCGGGCGTGGTGGAAGCGGTCGGCCTGGACGTGCCCGAGTACCGGGTGGGCGACGAGGTGTTCGGCTATGTGCGCAAGGACTGGGTGGAGAAGGGCGCGTACGCCGAGCTCGTCGCCGCTCCCGTACGTTCCGTGGCGCGCAAGCCCGCCGCGTTGAGCTGGGAAGAGGCGGCCGGGGTGCCGCTGGCGGGGCTGACGGCCTACCAGTCGGTCCACCGGGCCGGGGTGAAGTCGGGCGAGACGGTGCTGGTGCACGCCGCCGCCGGTGGTGTCGGGGCGTTCGCCGTGCAGATCCTGGTGGCCCTCGGCGCCCGGGTGATCGGCACCGCGAGCGAGCGCAACCACGAGTTCCTGCGCGGCCTCGGCGCCGAGCCCGTGACGTACGGGGACGGCCTGGAGGACCGGGTGCGCGCGCTGGCCCCGGAGGGCGTGGACGCGGCGCTCGACTTCGTCGGGGGCGGTGTCGTCGATCTGTCGCAGGCCCTGCTCAAGCAGCGCGAACGCATCGTGTCCATCGCCGACCAGGCCGCCGTGGAGCAGGGCGGGCACTCGCTCTGGGTGCGTCCGGACAGCGAGGACCTCGCCGAACTCGCTCGGCTCGCCGACGCGGGGAAGCTCTCGGTGCACGTCGAGAAGACCTTCCCGCTGGCCGAGGTGGCGGACGCCTGGCGCCTGAACCAGGAGGGCCGCACCCGCGGCAAGATCGTCCTCACCGTCTGACATCGCGTCGCACCGTCTGACAGCGCGTCCGCTGCGGCAGGGCCGCCGTCCCGGGCCGACCGAGGCCGTCTTGACCGGTCGGCGGACAGGACGGCGGTCCTGTCCGCGTGCGCCCGGCGGCCCGGACCGCGCCCGGCGCCGGCCGCGGCGGGAACGGAACGGGCTGCTTCCCAGATCGTGATCATGCTCAGTAGGCTCGGGGCGGCGGCACCGCTCGGACGGCGGGCCGTCGCCGCCGCCGACGAGAGGGACCCGCGATGGACCGGACCGTGACGAAGCTGCCCAGCACCGGCCGGGGCGTCCTGGTCACCGGGGCCTCACGGGGCATCGGCCGGGCCGTGGCCGCCGCCTTCGCCCGGAGTGGCGACCGGGTGGCCGTCCACTGCTCCACCTCCGGGCCGGACGCCGAGAAGACCCTCGCCGCACTGGAGGGCGAGGGACACGTACTCCTCGCCGCCGACCTCGCGGACCCGGACGGCGTCGAGGAACTGGCGGCCCGGGCCGAGGAGGCGCTCGGCGGGGTGGACATCCTGGTCAACAACGCCGCCGTGATGGTGGCCCACCCGCTCGCCCGGACCTCGTACGAGCACTGGCAGCAGGCCTGGCGGCAGACCGTCGACGTGAACCTCCTCGGTCCCGCCCACCTCAGCCACCGGGTGGCGAGCCGGATGATCGAGGCGGGCCGCGAGGGGCGGATCGTCAACATCGGCTCGCGCGGCGCTTTCCGGGGCGAGCCCGACCATCCCGCCTACGGCGCCACCAAGGCCGCCCTGCACGCCCTGGGCCAGTCCCTCGCGGTCTCCCTCGCCCCGCACGGGATCGCCGTGGCGTCCGTCGCCCCCGGGTTCGTCGCCACCGAGCGGGTCGCGGACCGCCTGGAGGGACCCGAGGGAGAGGGCATCCGGGCCCAGAGCCCCTTCGGCCGCGTCGCCGATCCGGACGAGATCGCCGCGGCCGTGCTGTATCTGGCCTCCCCGCAGGCCATGTGGAGCTCGGGCACCGTTCTCGATGTCAACGGCGCCTCGTACTTGCGGACCTGACACCCACCCCGACCCGCGCCCGCCTTGGAGCCCACCCATGCACCCCTTCGATGTAGAGACGCTGCCCGCAGGTCCTTGGCGCAACGGCGGCGGCACGACCAGGGAGATCACCTCACGGCCCGCGGGCACCGATGCGTTCGGGTGGCGCGCGAGCGTCGCCGACATCGGCCGGGGAGGTCCGTTCTCGGCGTTCGCGGGGGTGGACCGGACCCTCACGCTGCTGGCGGGAGACGGGGTACGGCTGACCTCCGCCGGTGCGTTCGACCGGCTGCTGGTGCGCGCGGGGGAGCCGTTCGCGTTCTCCGGCGATCTCGCGCTCACCGCCGAACTGCCGGGTGGCCCCTGCCGGGTGCTCAACCTGATGGCGCGGCGCGGCCACTGGACGGCCCGGGTGGACCGCGTCACCGGGCCCGTCGCGCCCGGCCCGGGGCACTCCGGGGTGCTCCATGTGCTGAGCGGCCAGTGGCAGGCCCCGGGCCAGGCAGCGGCGGACGGCTTTGTCCTGACGACCGGTCAGGGCGTGTGGTGGGACGGCGACGACGACGCGGCGGGGCCGGTGGCACCGCTCTCGCCCGACGCCGCCGCCCTGTGGGCGGATGTCGTGCCGACCGGGTGACACCAGGTCAGACGTCCGCCCCTGCCCGCTCACCGCTCCCGGACGCGGCCGGGTGGACGGTCTGCGCGGGCGGGTTGGCCGTACGCCTCGCCCAGAGCCAGTACAGGGCAGAGGTGACGCCCAGACCGACGATCCACGAGATGTCGGCGCCGTCGAGCTTCTTGGTGATCGCGCCCGTGTACAACGTGGTGGCCAGGAACGGGACCTGCACGGCGACGCCGACGAGGTAGCAGGTCAGCGCCGTGACGTTCCACCGCCCGTAGCGGCCGTCCGGGTCGTACAGGGCCGGGATGTCGACGCGTTCGCGCGAGAGCAGGTAGTAGTCGACCAGGTTGATCGCGCTCCACGGCGTGAACACGGTCAGGAGCAGCAGCACGAAGTTCTTGAAGTTGGTCAGGAAGTCATCGCTGGCGGCGAGGGCGATGACCATCGACAGCGCGATGAAGCCGACGATGTACGCGGCGCGGACCGCGGCCGAGATGTGTGAGCGGCGGTCGAACGCCGTGACGGTGGTGAGGATCGACATGAAGCCGCCGTAGGCGTTGAGGCAGTTGACGGTCAGCTTGCCGACCACGATCACCAGGTAGATGAGGAACGCGAGGAACGCCGGCCCCGCCAGATCGCCGAGGAAGCCCACCTGGTCCGGCAGGAAGGCCTTTCCGGCGACGGCCGCGGTGAGCGCGCCCAGCGTCATGGCCCACTGGGACCCGATGACGGAGCCGAGGAAGGTGGACCAGAACGTCGCACGTGTGCTGGTGTCACGGGGCAGATAGCGCGAGTAGTCGGCGACGTAGGGGCCGAAGGTCAGCTGCCAACCGGCCCCGAGACCCACGGCGAGCAGGAACGTCGCCGCCTCGAACCCCTTGGTACCGACGTGCGCGCCCACGTCGTACCGCGTGAACAGCCGCAGCAGCAGATATCCCAGGCCGAGCGCGCCGACGACGGTGGCGACGCGGCCCGCGATGTGGATGAGGCGGTAGCCGGTGATGGCGACCACCGCGGTCAGCGCCCCGAAGACGAGGATCCCGGCGTCCGTCCCGATGTGCAGCATCTCGGACACCGCCTGCCCGGCCAGCACACTTCCGGTCGCGGCGAAGCCGAGATACATCAGGATCACCAACACCAGCGGCAGGACCGCCCCGTACACGCCGAACTGCGCCCGGCTGGAGATCATCTGCGGGACGCCGAGGCGCGGACCCTGGGCGGAGTGCAGGGCCATCACGGTGCCGCCGAGGGCGTTGCCGATCAGCAGCGCGGGTATCGCCCAGAGCGCGTCGGCACCGAAGACGACCGACAGCGCGCCGTCGACGATCGCCGTGATCTGCATATTGGCGCCGAACCAGAGGGTGAACTGGCTGCGCGGCGTGCCGTGCCGCTCGGTGTCGGGGACGGCCTCGATGGTGCGCCTCTCCACCGCGAACCGGTCCCCGGGGGCGTGCTGTACGGGCATGTCGGTGGCCTTTCCCCGCGGCTGTGACGGCGCGTCTCGATGAGCTCCGCCGTCGACCTGGTGGTGCTGCGCCGAATCTGGCATGGAGATGAACAAACATCAAGATCCTGAATGGCACATTTCACCTCGGGGGCGCGCGTGCGTTCCCTCAGCCCTGCCCGTACGGGGCCGCCGCCTGCCCGTACGGACTCACCGCGTGCGGGGGCGGGCCCTGCGAGCCCTCCGGGAACGCGCGGTTGACCGCGGCCATGCGGTTGGTGACGTGCAACCGCCGGTAGGCGTTCTCCAGGTGCTTGCGCACGGTCCCCTCGGACACGCCCAGCCGGCGGGCGATCTGGACGTTGGTGTGTCCCGCGGCGAGCAGGCGCAGCAGTTGCCATTGCCGGGGCGTGAGCCGGGGAGCGGGGTGCCGGAGCCGTTCGGCCTCCAGGTATGCCTGGTGCAGATGGGGCCGCAGCAGGGTGAGCACCGCGCGGTCGCGTTCGGAGAAGTCCCGGCCGGGCCCGCGGAACAGGAACAGCCGCAGGGTCCGGCCGGGGCCACGGGTCCCGGGCGTCCCGGCGGGCATGCAGAGCGTGAGTTCGTGCTCGATGCCCAGAGGGCGGTAGTAGTCGGTGTACATACCGGTGGCGTGCCACTGCCGGGCCGAGTAGAAGTC
The DNA here is from genome assembly GCF_040629815.1 of Streptomyces sp. NPDC005878. Classification (NCBI taxonomy): domain Bacteria; kingdom Bacillati; phylum Actinomycetota; class Actinomycetes; order Kitasatosporales; family Streptomycetaceae; genus Streptomyces; species Streptomyces sp. NPDC005878. Next base: position 205,886 of record NZ_JBEXWK010000011.1, on the reverse strand, counting down.
CGCGATCGTCAGGACACTGCGCAGGTCGGCGCTGCGGTCGGGGTAACTGCACGGCGCGCAGTCCCAGTAGTGCTCCCAGTGCGTCGAGTCGGCGTCCTCATCCGGTGCCTCGTCCTCGCCGGAGCCGGCCTGTGCCAGCCACCACGTGCGCCGGTGACTGTCGAACCCCGCCACGGTCAGTTCGTCACACGGGATCTGCCGCATCAGATCGTCGAGCAACGAGGGCGGCAGCCCCTGGGCCGGTATGTCCGTGCGGGTCTTGGTGACGATCCCCGCCAGGGCACGCAGATCCAGGTCGCTGAGCGACAGCGAGCTCCCCATGAGGTCCCCCTCGTCCGCGGGCCGGTCCCAGGCTACTCGGCCGCCCCGGGCCCCGGGCATACGCAGACCCTCGTATGGCGGCCGGTGTACGGATCCGCCGATGCTGGGCGCCACCGGCCGTGGCACGGTCCGACAGGGCCGGAGCCGACACCCGACGTGACCGGCCGGGGCCCAGGAGGGGAGACGATCATGCGAGTCCGCGACAAGATCTTCGGAGGCGTGCTGGCGGCGGTCCTGACCACCGTCGTGAACCTGGCGGGAGCGGGAGCGGCCGACGCACACCAGCTCGGACCGGCGCTCGTCGCACCGGTCGAGGCGGGCGCGCCCACGGGGGAGGGCGCCGCCGCCGCGGCCACACCCCTGGTGTTCGACGTCAACGGCACGTTCACCGACGGAGGCACGGCGAGACCGGTGATCTCGGACGTCAACGACATCCTGACGGTGGACATGTCCTCCCAGCACCGTCCGACGGCCTCCGGTGTCGTCATCACCAGTGACACCATCCTGGTCACCTTCCCCGACGACGCCACGTACAGCGCCAAGTTGCAGGCACCGGACCTCATCAGGTGGTCCAACGGTTCCACCTGGCAGAAGCTCACGCTCAGGGTGCCCGACGTGAGTGACGAGACCCGGACCGTGGCCACGTCGGTCCTGACCTCCGCGGGCTTCGTCCTCGGCACGGTGAGCACCGTCGTCGACACGACGTGCAACCACGACAGGACCGTCTCCGGTCAGAGTCCGGCCGCGGGCACGCCCGCCCTCCCCGGAACCGCGGTGAACCTCACGATCGGCGTGCTGCCGCCCAGGGGGACGTGCCGGTGAGACGTCCGTCGTGAAACCGCCGGGGAACCGGCTGCCCGCGCGGGCAGCCGGTTCCCCGCTGCCCGGCCCGGTGGCCCGTTCAGATCAGACTGCGGGCCTCGTACGAGGCGGCGGACCAGGCAGCACCGTTCGGTGCCGGGGTGAGCGTCACGGTGAGCAGGCTCCGGCCGCGGGTGTAGGCGGCGGGCAGTTGGTAGGTGTCGTCGAGCCAGCGCCGGTCGGTGTTGGCGAGAGGCTGGTACCAGTCGCCCAGCCGGTGCCCGTCGACGCTGATCTCCGCCTGCTGCGGGGCTTGTTGCTGGTCGGAGGTGCGCCGCAGCTCGACGCCTTTGTTGCGGGGGTCGATGGTCAGGGTGAAGGACACGGGTGTGCGGGTGGCCCGGGTCGGGGCGCGCAGCCGCGTGGGTGTACGGGCATCACCCTCGAAGGCGGAGTCGAGCACGGGGAGCGGGCTCGCGGCGTCGGAGGTGTACCGGTGAGCCGCTTCGCCGGCGAGATCTCCCAGGTGCAGCACATCGCTCGTGTACGAGGCGGTCGTGGAGGTGCCGTACCAGAACGCGGTGGAGGAGTAGTCGGCCTGACGGTCGTTCATCGGACCGTGCTCGATCGAGTAGTCGATCGACTCGGTGAAGGCCACCGAGTCGTGCAGCTGGAGGCGGTAGGCATCGGTGCAGTCACGCCCGGTCGCGCAGCCCGAGGAGGCGGTGAGGTGGGTGGGGTTCCCGTTGAAGGGCTGGGTGTAGGGGCCGCGGTTGAAGTACCAGCCGCTCTGGTAGAAGTCCTCGGTACCGGTGCCGTGGATCTGGGGGGTGCGTGCCCCGTCGACGTACACCCGTTCGTCGCCCTCCAGATAGGTACGGTCCGTGTCACCCCGCATGCTGTGGCTGACGCCGACGAACTTGCCCCGGCCCTGCGTGCGCAGGAACGACCAGCTCGTGCCGGCAACGGTCGGTCCGGCGTGGGACAGGGCGTGGAAGCGGCCCTCGGCTCTCGTACGCACGGCCTGGGCGTGGGCGGGGGAGGGGGCCGTGCTCACCGAGGCGCTGCCCGCGGTGACCGGGATGTCGGAGCCGTTGTAGAGCTGCACATGGGCCCGCGTCGAGAAGGGCATGGGCCACCAGGCGCGGAAGGTCCGCGTCTGGGGATCGGTGGCGAACATGAGGGCCCGCACCGGGGCCAGGGCCTGCCCCGCGCCGAAGAACTCGCCGAGCGGGGCGTCGACGGTGCGCTGACCGTCGAACGAGATCAGCAGGCGGAGCGCGGTGAGCAGCGTCCGGCCGGCCGCCGGCGCGGTGGGTTCGCCGCCCCCGGGGACACGGCCACGGCCCGCCACCCTCCGCGTGGCGGCGCCGGACACCTGCGGGAGGTGGATCTCCAGTGCGGTGAGGAGTCCGGGCGTCAGGGAGGTGGCGAGCGTCTGGGTGGCTCCGGGGGCGAGGCTCAGGGCCTGGGTGGTCGTACGGGTTCCCGGCAGCGCCGGTTTGGGGTCGCGGGTGCCGGCCGCTTGGATGAGGGCGACGACATCCTGGGCCGTGTCGTGGGGGTCGAAGGTGACGATCCCGTCGGCGTCGGCGAAGGAGCGGTACGACACGTGGTAGAAGAGGGGATTGTGCTGGGTAGTGATGCGCATGGACTCGCGGAACGGCATGGGCACTTCGATGAGCACGCCCCCCGATGACGCCGCGGCGTTGGCCACCAGGGGCGGTGCGAAGGGCGCGCCGAGCCGGCCGTTCACCACATCCTGAAGCGGCGCGTCCAGGACCTTCTTGCCGTCGAGCTCGATGGTGAGCGTGCCCGTGCGGGTCACATCGCCCTCGTCGCGGGTGAACCAGATGGACCCGATCTCGCCCGCTCCACGGTGCTCCGCGATCACGCAACCGCCGCCGCTGGAGCGCAGACACGAGTAGGTGCCGAAGAAGCCGTCCTGAGCGTTTCCCCCGGCGCGGTCGAAGCTGGAGAACTGCAAGGTGCGCACACCCGAGGGAAGAACCGGAAGACGGTCGAGACGGCGCAGACTCTCCCATCCCACGGGCCCCTTGGTACCGGGAGCCGGGGCGTTCACCGCGGCCGGCGCGTTGTCCGCGGTCGCTTCCGCCATCGCCTCCGCGTACGCCGGCAACAGTGCCAGGACGACGGTGACAGCCATCGCCGTCGCGCGGGAGAACCAACTGGCACACGTCATGCCGACCTCCAGAACAACATGGGCATGGAGCGTCCCGAGGTGCGCCCGCGTCAGGCGCGCCGGGAGCCACGGCCGCGTGACATGGCAGCGTGTGACAGTGTGCCCGGGGAAGGCACGGCGGCGGGTGACCTCACCACGGCGAGTCCTGGTGCGGCAGGGGTGACGGTCGGTCCGCTGGGCGCTGAACTCCTACGGGCTCGACCGGCTGGAGGAGGGCGGCCGGCGGACACGCGGACAGCGGTGGCCCGCCCGACAGGCGGGCCACCGCGTTCCCCCACCCAATCGGTCAGAGCTTCAGGCGGTGCACTCCTCCCTGGACCGTGCCCACGTACAGCCAGCCTCCGGAGGCGGCCAGGCTGGTGGCGTTGAGGTTCTGCAGGCCGGTGGAGACGTTCTGCCAGCTGTGGCCGCCGTCCGTGGACCGCAGGACGCCCCGGCCGCCGCGCGGCAGGGCGGAATCCCAGTAGCTGGTACTGGCCGCGTAGAGGGTGCCGCCCACCTCCTGGATGTCGTTGACGCGCAGCGGCAGTTTGCCGGTGTCGGCGGTGCGGAAGGTCCGGCCGCCGTCGGTCGAGACCCTGATGGCGTCGCCGCCGGTCAGCATCTTGGCGCCGGCGAACTCGATGGTGTCCACCCGGCCGTCGGCGATCCTGGTGATGTCGTCCCCCGCGTTGTCGGAGCGGTAGAGGCCGTCGGGGGTGCCGAGCCACAGCCGGTCCGGGTTCTTCGGGTCGCCCGCGACGGCGGTGAAGTACGTCTGGTCGTGCAGGAGGTTCTTCCAGGTGGAGCCGCCGTCCTCGGTGGAGAACAGGCCCTTGCCCAGGAGGTTCGCGTACGAGACGTACACGCGGTCGGGGTCGGCGGGGTGCACCGCGAGGGCCAGCACCGTGCCGTTGCTCTCGCCCTTCTGCTGCCAGGTGGCGCCCGCGTCGCCGCTGCGTTCCAGGTGGAAGTCGCCCCAGGCGCCGCTGCGCACCCGCCACACGGTCCGCGAGTCCTTGGCGGAGGCCTGGAGCAGCCGGGTCGCGACGCCGAGCCTGCCCTCACCGCCGGTGGTGCCCCACTCGGCGCCGGAGACCGGCAACCGCGAGCGGTGGGTGCCCTGCGGGCCGGCCGCCAGCAGGCGGTCCCCGCTCAGGGCGAGGGAGTTGACGGTGCCGCCCTGGACGCCGATGCGCCGGTAGTCCTCGCCGTCCGGTGTGCCCCGGTAGACACCGGCCGCGTCCGCGGACACGGTCAGTGAGCCGTCGGCCCAGCGGGTGAAGTCGGAGGTGGTGGAGGCGGGGTTGGCGGCCGGGATGGTGCTCCAGCGGCGGCCGTGGTCGTGGCCGACGCGGATGTCCTCGCCGTAGCCGACGTACAGGTCACCGCCGCTGAGGGTCAGACCCGTACCGCCGTATGCGCCGGTGTCCAGGGTGGCCCAGGTCCTGCCGCCGTCGAAGGAGCCGACGACGCCGGACCCCACCTCGTACATGGCCACGACCCGGCTGTCCGCGACGACGTCGACGGAGACCCGGTTGCCGGTGGGCTCGTACACCTTGGTGGCCCTGCCGAGGGTGCCCGAGGCCAGTCCGTCGCGCTTCCACAGCGACTTGCCCGTCGAGAAGTAGACGCTGTCGCCGCCGATCGCCACGTCGTAGACGCGGTCGGCGGGGATGCCGTGGGGTTCGGTGGCCCAGGTGTCGCCGCCGTCCCGGCTGATCAGCAGGTCGGTGGCGGTGACGGCGAGGAGCATGCTCCCCGTCTCGTCGGTGAGGAGGTCGATGACGCGCCCGTCGGGGGTGTCGAGGGTCTGCCAGGTGCGGCCGCCGTCCTGGGTGCGCAGGATCGAGCCGGTGCGCGGAATGCCGGACGCGCTGTTGGCCGCGTACCACCAGCGCTGGGGGTCGTGCGGGTCGATGACGGTGAAGGCCGGGCCGCTCGCGTCGCCGAGCGGCAGCCTGGTGTGCTGCTTCCAGGTCGCGCCGTTGTCCTCGGTCGACCAGGGGCCCGCCTTGTTGTACTGGGTGAGGACGGCGGCGCCCGGGGCGCTCGGCGCGGTGGTGACGTCGCCGCTCTCGGAGTTGGGGCCGACGGGCTGCCAGCGGGAGGTGCGGCTGCTCGTGGGAGTGACCTCGAAACCGTCGCGGTTGCCGGTCAGCGTCTTGCCGTCGGCGGTCACGCCTTCGGCGGACACCAGGTGGGCGCCCTCGCCCCGGCCGGTGATCTCCGCCTGGTAGACGTTCTCGGTGCGGAGCGTGGTGGTGACGGTGTAGGGCCTGCCGTGCGGCGGGGTGACGGTCAGGACCGGCGGCTTCGCGAGCGGGGCGGGGCTGAGGACGACGGCGGTGGACGTGCCGTCGCTCGGGTCGGGGCCGGTCTGGAGGAACATCTTCCGGACGACGAGGAGGTACGGGACGCGCAGGGCGGCACCGTGCTCGGGCGTGACCGTGACCGTACCGGTGATCTCGGCTTCGCCGTCCGGGCGGGCCGCCCGCAGGGTCACCGTCGCCGTCGCACTGGCGCCGGCCGGGATGCGCAGGGTGTCCAGGCTGATCCTCGCCGGGCCGCTCGCCTTCAGGCGGACCGTGCGCGTCCTGGTGCCGGAGTTGGTCACGGTGAGCTTCTTGGCGGCGCCGACCGTGTGCCGGGCGAGGTCGGCGAGGGCGTACGAGAGGGTCGCCGGGGTGGTGGTGATGCCGGTGTCGGCCGTGGCGGCGGCAGCGGCGACGTCGAGGCGGCCGGAGCCGACGGTACTCGTCCCGCCGTCCTTGAGCTGCCGGGTGGATCCCACCAGTTCGGAGGTGACCTTCGCCGGGGTCTCGCCCGGGTGCAGTTGCCGCAGCAGGGCGGCGGAGCCGGCGACGTGCGGTGCCGCCATGGACGTACCCGACATGCGGTAGTAGCCGGGGGCGTACAGGGACGCGGGGACGGTGGAGCGGATGTCGAAGCCCGGCGCGACGAGGTCCGGCTTCAGACCCCACCGCAGGTCGGGACCGCGCGAGGAGAACGAGGCGATCGCGTCGGTGGCGTCCGTGCCGCTGACCGTCACCTCGACCCTGCCCTGCGCCAGTCGGCGGCCGAGCTCGGCGTACTGGGTGGAGTCCATGCCCAGCATGACGATCGTGTCCATGCGCAGGGAGTCGCCCGAGTCCTTGAGGGAGGTCCGCGCGGCGAGCGGCACGGTTCCGTCGCCGGAGGGGGCCTGGGGCCGGTCGGGCAGGCCGGGCTGGGCCCGGGACTGCGGACCCGGTGCGGCGAGCACGGGGCCACCGCCCCCGGACGGTCCGCCGATGAGGGCGATCGCACCGCGGCGCTCGGCCTCGCGGGCCATCTCGATCTCGGTCATGTACAGGTCCTGCGAGGACTGGGCGACCAGCATGTCGACCCGGACGGCCTTGCCCTCGACATCACCGGCCCGCTCCCAGTCCTCCGCGGTGCCCCGCCCGGCATCGACGAGCGCGGCGGTGACCGGCTTGGCGGGCGGGTTCGCGGAGACCAGTCCGCGGTACGCCTGGATCTTCTCGCCGCCCCGGTACGCGGCGCTCGGTATGCGCAGCCCGCTGACGGAGGCGCCGACCGCGATGACGCCGTCGCCGGCGGCCGGGGTGCTCACCGTGCCCCTCCTCGGCCCGTCGTTGCCGGCGGAGGCGACCACGACAACTCCCGCCCGGGTGGCGGCGGTCGCCGCCGCGCCGAGCGGATCGGTGCCGTCGCCGTAGCCGCCGAGGCTCATGTTGATGACGTCGGCGCGGTGCGGATTCGCCGGGTCGACCGCGGCCTCGATACCGGCCACGATGTCCGAGGTGTAGCCCTCGCCCGCGTCGTCCATGACCTTGTACGCCAGGATGCTCGCGCCCGGCGCCACACCGGTCACCCCGCCCTTCTGGGCGGCCCGGCCCGCGATGATGCCGGCGACGTGCGTGCCGTGGCCGTTGTCGTCCATGGGATCGGTGTCGCCATTGGCGAAGTCGTAACCGGCGACGACCTTGTGGCCCTCGCCGAACCCGCCGCCGAGGTCGGGATGGGTGTAGTCGACCCCGCTGTCCAGGACGGCGACGGTGACGCCGTGGCCGTCGGCGCCCTTGCCCGCCGGGTCCTTGCGGCGCCACACCTGCGGGGCGTTGATCAGCGGCACGCTCGCGTCGGTGAGGAGGCGCATCCTGGTGTCGGGGACCACGGACACCACCCCGGGCAACCGCTTCAGCGCGGTGACCTCGGAGGCCTTCACGGTCACCGCGACCGCGTTGAGCAGCAGGTTCAGGGTGCGTGGCGAACCGGTGCGCACACCGGCGGCCTTGGCCCGGTCGAGGAACGACTTCTGCCGTCCCGCGACGGCGGCGCGGTCCGTGCCGACCGCCCGGGCGTCGCCGGCGCGCAGAGCGCCCTTCCCGGTAGCGGCGGCCGCCCCGGACAGCGTGACGATGACGCGCCGCTCCGGATCCTGGTGGGGGTCCGCCGTGGCGGACTGGGGTACCGCGGACAGCAGTCCGCCGAGGACAGCGACCGCGAGTGCGGCGGTGAGAGATCTTCGAGGGGTCATGCCAGACCAAGTAATCGGAATCCAGTGGTCCAGACAACGATTTGGCCTGGCCCATTGCTGCCCCTGGCACCTACGGGCCAGGATCCTGATCATGCCCCAGCTGACCGCCGCCGGGATCGATCCCTTCGACGAGAGCGTCTACCGAGCGATCCTGGTCCGCCACACGGCCGCTCCCGCGGAACTGGCCGAGGACCTGTTCTGCTCCACCGAGCGGGTGGCCCGCGCCCTCGACCGGTTGCGCGAGCACGGCCTGGTGGGCCGGCTCGCCGGAACGCGGCGCCGCTACGCGGCCATCGAGCCCGGCGCCGCCCTGGAGTCCCTGGTCCGCTCCCGTACCGCCGACCTCGACGGCGTACGGGCCGCGGCGGGCGAGCTCTCCCGGCTCTTCACCACGGCCCAGCAGGGCGGCTCCGAACAGGTGGAAGTCATCACCGGCGGCGAGGCGTTGGGCCGCTGGTTCGTCCAGCTCCAGCAGGAGGCCCGCGAGGAGGTCATCACGCTGGACCGCCCGCCGTACGCCCTCACCACCTCCAACCCGGTGGAGGCGACGGCCCTCACCCGTGGTGTCCGCTACCGCGCCGTGTACGCCCCGGAGGCCCTGGAGTGGCCCGGGGTGCTGGGCGACATCCGCGAGCTGGTCACCCATGGCGAGCAGGCCCGGGTCCTGCCCGGTCTGCGCATCAAACTGGCCATCGCGGACCGGCGCCTCGCCCTCATGCCCCTCTCCCTCGACTTCACGGCCGAGGTGCGCGCGGTGGTCATCCGCCCCTCCGCCCTCCTGGACGGGCTGATCGACTACTGGGAACTGTGCTGGCGCACGGCCACCCCGCTGGACGCGCCCGGCGAGGACCCTCTCGGCGAGGAGGACCGCCAGATGCTCACCCTGCTGGTCAGTGGCCTCAAGGACGAGGCGATCGCCCGCCAGCTGGGCTGGTCCGTGCGGACGATGCGACGCCGGATCAGTCGCCTCCACGAGGAGCTGGGCGCGGCCAACCGCTTCCAGGCGGGGGTGATCGCGGCTCGGCGGGGGTGGATATGAAGGCGGCGCGGCGCGGGGGAGCGCGTCGGACCGCGGAAACCCGCGGGACCACTGGCCGGGTTTGCCCGCGGGCCTGCGCGGTCATACGGCATGGCAGCCCCGGCCCGCCGTGACGCGCGGTGCCATCCGGGCTCACGACCGCCCCCCCGGGGCTCTCCCGCCGCCAGAAGAAAGCCCGAGCGCAGACGTGACCACGCAGACAGAGAAGCCGTCGGCCGACGCGACCGAAGCCCCGCTCAAGCGGGTCCTCGGCACACGCCTGCTGTACTTCTTCATCCTGGGCGACGTCCTGGGAGCGGGTGTCTATGTGCTCATCGGACAGGTGGCGGCGGAGTCCGGCGGCGCGGTGTGGGTCCCGCTGGCCGTGGCCCTCTGCCTCGCGCTGCTGACGGCGGCCTCCTACGCCGAGCTGGCGACGCGGTACCCCCGGGCGGGTGGCGCCTCGTACTACGCGACGCTCGCGTACGGTCCGTTCGTCGGCTTCTTCACCGGGTTCTGCATGCTGGCAGCGGGGATCGTCTCGGTCGCCGCACTGGCGCGAGGCTTCGGCGGCACCTATCTCACCGCCTTCGTGAACCTGCCCGTGGCGCTGGTCGCCGTCCTGTTCCTGGCGGCCCTCGCCCTGCTCAACGCGCGGGGCATCAGCGAGTCCACCCGGGCCAACGTGGTCGCCACGGTCATCGAGGCCAGCGGCCTGCTTCTCGTCATCGGGCTGGGCGTGTGGCTCGTCGTCGTCCGCGGCGAGGGGGACCCGGGACGGCTGGTGCAGCTCGGCACACCCGGGAGCGGCCCGGTGTCCGCCGCGCTCAGCGGGGCGGTGCTCGCCTACTACTCCTTCGTGGGTTTCGAGACGTCCGTGAACGTCGCCGAGGAGACCCGCGACGCCCGCCGCGCCTATCCGCGCGCTCTCTTCGGCGCCCTCGGCACGGCCGGGTTCGTGTACGCCGCGGTCGGCGCGGCGGCCTCCGCCGCCGTACCGACCAGCGTGCTGGCGGGTTCCGACGGCCCGCTCCTGGAAGTCGTGCGCGCGGCCGGCGCCGTACCGGAGTGGCTGTTCTCGGCCATCGCCCTGGTCGCGGTCGCCAATGGAGCGCTGCTCACCGGCATCATGTGCTCCCGCCTGGCCTTCGGCATGGCGCGGGAACGGCTGCTGCCGGCGTTCCTCACCCGGGTACTGCCCCGGCGCCGCACGCCGTGGGCCGCCATCGCCACCACGACGGCGCTGTCCCTGCTGCTCGCGCTCACGGGCGACATCGAGTCCCTGGCCGCGACCCTGGTCCTCCTGCTGCTGGTCGTGTTCTTCACGGTCAACACCGCGGTCCTGGTCCTGCGCCGCCGCGACCGGTCGGGCAACCCGGACCACTTCCGCGCCCCGGCCGCGATCCCCGTCCTGGCAGCGCTCTCCTGCGTCCTGCTGGCCACGCGGATCGAAAGCGGGGTGTGGCTGCGCGGGCTGGTCCTGCTGGCGGCGGGCGGAGCCCTGGGCCTCCTCTCCACCGCGCTCTCCCGCCGTACGGCCTCCGCGGTGCGTCGATCACGGTGATCAGGCAATGAACAGGTCAAGCGTCTCTCAACCGGGTCAAGTTTCGGGCTCCGGCGGAATTCCCGGGGGCTCATCGGAATAGTCGCCTCGGGAAACAGGTTCGAGTGACACGTACCCGGCCCGGGTGCCGCCGCCGACCTCGTCCCGCCACCGGAGGCCCCCCGCATGCCCCAGCCGACGACCGACCAGCAGGCCGCGCCGCGCGGCATACGCGGTGTCGTCCCCGTACTCGCTTTCGCCGGCATCACGGTCGCGGTGATGCAGACGCTGCTCGTGCCGGTCATCAAGGACCTGCCGGAGCTGCTCGGCACCTCCCCCTCCAACGCCACCTGGGTCATGACCTCGACCCTGCTCGCCGGCGCCGTGGCCACCCCGATCATGGGACGGCTCGGCGATCTGTACGGCAAGCGCCGCATGCTCCTGACCAGCCTCGCCATCATGGTCGTCGGCTCACTGATCGCCGGTTTCACCAGCGAACTCCTCGTGATGATCGTCGGCCGCGCCCTCCAGGGCTTCGCCATGGGCGCCATCCCGCTCGGCATCGGCCTGATGCGCGACGAGCTGCCCCGCGAGAAGCTCGGCTCGGCGATGGCCCTCATGAGCTCCTCCATCGGCGTCGGCGGCGGACTCGCGCTGCCGCTCGCGGCCCTGGTCGCCCAGCACACGAACTGGCACGCCCTGTTCTTCGGCTCCGCCGGCCTCGGCGTGGTGGCCATCGTGCTCACCCTCCTCGTCGTCCCGGAGAGCAAGGTCAAGGCGGAGGGCACCTTCGACGTGTTCGGCGCGCTCGGCCTCTCCGCGGGGCTGATCCTGCTGCTGCTCCCGATCACCAAGGGCAGCGACTGGGGATGGGGATCGGCCACCACGCTCGGCCTGCTCGGCGCGGCGGTCCTGGTCCTGGTCCTGTGGGGCGTGATGGAACTGCGCGTCAAGGCGCCCCTGGTGAACCTGCGCACCACCGCCCGGCGCGAAGTGCTGCTCACCAACCTCGCGTCCATGATGGTCGGCGTCGCCTTCTACGCCATCTCGCTCGTACTCCCGCAACTCCTCCAGCTGCCGTCGGCCACCGGCTACGGCCTCGGTCAGTCGATGGTCGTCGCCGGACTGTGCGTGGCGCCGCTCGGCCTGACGATGATGCTGACCGCGCCGGTCTATGCCCGCCTGTCCGCCAAGTACGGCCCCAAGACCACCCTCATCCTCGGCATGCTGATCATCGCGGTCGGGTACGGGGCGGGGCTCGGCCTGATGAGTGCGGCCTGGCAGACCATCGTCATCGCGGTCGTCGTAGGCGCGGGCATCGGCCTCGCCTACTCCTCGCTGCCCGCGCTCATCGTCGGTGCGGTCGACCCGTCCGAGACGGGCGCGGCCAACGGCCTCAACACCCTGATGCGCTCGATCGGTACGTCGGTGTCGAGCGCCGTCATCGGCATGGTCCTCGCCAATACGTCGCGGGACTTCGGCCCGGTCGCCCTGCCGACCATGCACGGCTTCCGCGTGTCCTTCCTGATCGCGACGGCCGCGGTCCTGGGCGGTCTGGTGTTCGCCGTCTTCCTGCCCAAGGGCCGTCCCGCCGCCAAGCCCCAGCTGCGGGCCAGCAGCGAGGAGGACGCGGCGCTCGAACGGGCCACCGAGGCGCTGGCCGCCTTCCACGGCCGCGTCGTCGGCGCGGGCGGAGCGCCCGTCGCCCACGCCAAGGTCACGCTGATCGACCGCCACGGCCGCCAGGCGGGCACCGCCCGCACCGATGAGAGCGGCCGGTACGCGGTGGCCGTCCCGCAGGGCGGCCCCTACGTCCTCGCCGCGACGGCCGCGGGCCACGAGCCCCTGGCGTCGTCGGCCACCCACCACGGGGGCGAAGGCCCGGTCACGGTGGACCTGTCCCTGGCCACGCCCGTCACGTAGACGGGGAGTGTGAGGGCCCGCGGGCGATCTCTTTGGTACGGAAGGGGAATGAGGGGCGGGAGTGCGGGCAAAAGGCTGGTGCTTGTACAGCCCACGTAGCAGCGACGAGGAGGCACTTCCCATGCTCATGGCGCACCCGGCCGTACTGAACAACCTGGTCGAGCAGTACCTGACGCTGCGAGCCCTGCACGCCGACAGCGGTACGGAGGCGGCGCGCCAGCGGATGAACGACGTCGCCTACACCCTGTGCATCGCGACCGGCACCCGCGACATCGACGCCGCCCTCATCGCCGCCCGCCACCGGCTCCCCGGGGCCCGCCCCACCGACGACTCCCTCCTCGCCGCCTGACGCTGCCCGGACCCGCCCGGGCAGCCGGGTGCTCAGTGGCCGCCGCGCGGCTCGAAACAGCCGGTCTCCCCGCGCAACCGGCGTCAGGAGACCGTGGCGGTCGGTGGCGTCCAACGCTGGTTGCGGGGTGCCGCGCTGGGAATGTCGTAGTCCTTCTTCAACGTGTCCGGGATGGCGTAGTGCATGACGCGTCCACGCGTGAGGGAGGACAGCTCGAGGACCGAGGTGAGGTGGCCGAGGCGGTCCAGGGCCCAGGCTCCGAGCGGGGAGCGGTCCTCGATGGTCTCCAGGACGCCGAGAAGGTGGGGAACGGCCTTCACGAGGGTGTCCCACCGAGTACGGGGCACCTGGAGCCAGTCGGCGCAGGTGTCGCCGACGAGGTGGCGGATGAGGGCCGAGACGATCGGGTCGAAGAGGGTGCCGGGCACGACCTCCTCGTAGAGGTCGATGAGCTGGCGGGTCAGGAGGGTGCCCTCCGGTGAGGGCCCCATGTGCTGGACCATGTACAGGTCGAGGAACCGGCGGGCCTCGTCGAGGGTCTTGGGCACGGCGTCCTGGTCGACGCCGAGCATGGCACCGACGACGCGCCAGGCGTAGTAGTACGCCTCCGCGCCCTGCGCCGACATGTGGATGCCGAGGCGGTGCAGGCTGTCCAGGACGAGCAGGGAGAAGAACATCTGCCCGCCGATCATGTCCTCCTGACAGATGGGCGTCCCGTAGGTGTTGGTGTCCCAGAGGTTCTCGCGGGCCAGGTGGTGGCGGATGGAGGCGTGCAGGAGGCGGACCTTCTGGGCGGCGGGGATGAACCGGCTGCCGGCCTCGAAGGCGTCGGGCTGCATCAGGTAGACGGTGAACTGCCCGGTCTCCGCCATCCGTTTGGACGGGTACTTCAGCCCATGCGTGGTCGACAGCAGTTTCGCCACGCGCGGTACGAGATAACACGCGGGCATGGAGGCGAAGGACAGCGCGGTGGAGATGTGCACGTTGTTGTCGATGAAGAACAGCCGGGCCTTCTCCATCTCCCCCCAGTCGACCCACGCCGGAACCGTTCGCGTGGCCTCCAGATATTCGCGCGCGACGTCGGGCAGGCCCTCGGGCAGGGGGGCGCCGACGGTGGAGACGTACCGCATCAGGGTGTTGAACTTGCCCACCTCCCCGCGCTCGAAGAGCGTCGCGACGGTGGCGTCGGCCAGCTCGTCACCCGCCTGCCGGAGGGCGGACATGGATGCCTCGGTGTACGTCATGGCGGGGTTCCTTCTTCCAGGAGGGGCGTCGACGAGGGGGCGGGAGGGGCCTGCCGGACTCACAAGGACAGGTGGCGGGGCGCCGGGAGTGCCGTGAGACGCGCGGACCGGGCGTTCAGGACAGTCGGACGGCCGCCGAATGCGCCAGGGCGGTGAGGGCCGTGACGGCGTGCGCCGGTACGTCCAGCTCGTGGAGGGCGTCGAGAGCCTCCTCGACGCGTGCGCCGATCATGTTCTCGATCTGCTCCGGGGCCCCCAGACGGCGCATGACCGCACGGACCGCGTCCAGATCCTGTCCGCCGAGGTCGGGTCGGCCCAACAGGGCGCACAGTCCCTCTCGTTCGCGCTCGTCGGCGAGGCGCCAGGTCTCCGCCAGCAAAGCCGTGGGGCGCCCGCCGCGCACGTCGTCGATGTTGGCCTTGCCGGTGCGCTCCGGGTCGCCGAACAGGCCGAGCAGGTCGTCCCGAAGCTGGAACGCCTCGCCCAGGGGCAGCCCGTACGTGGAGTAGCCCTCGCGCAGCCTGGTGCCCGCCCCGGCCAGGGCGCCGCCGATCAACAGGGGCTGCTCGACGGTGTACTTGGCGGTCTTGTAGCGGATCACCTTCAGCGACACCGCGGTGTCGGGAGGCTCCCCGGTACGCAGCAGCTCCAGGCACTCGCCCGCGATCAGCTCGCGGGCCATCACCGACCACAGCGGACGAGCCCGGGCGAGATACGCGGCGGGCAGACCGCAGGTGGCGAAGAGCTGTCCCGCCAGGGACATCAGCAGGTCCCCGACCAGCATGGCCAGCGACCGCGCGGTGGCATCCGCGTCCGGGCGCCGCGCCACGGCGTCGCGCAGGGCGGTGTGCACCGTGGCGCGCCCGTGGCGCAGCGGGCTGTCGTCGATGAGGTCGTCGTGCACGACCGCGGCGGCGTGCACCAGCTCCATAGAGGCCGCGGCCCGCACCAGCGCGTCGCTGTCCGGCTGCCCCACAGCGCGCCAGCCCCAGTAACAGAACGCCGCCCGTAGCCGTTTGCCCTCCGCGACCGCTGCCTCCACCTGCTGGGCCACCGGCGCGAGAGCCGGGTCGATGGCCGTGAAGTCGTCGGCCTCCTGCGCGACGAAGTGGTGCAGTACGTCGTCGACGCGGGCCTTGAACGTCGCCGGACCCCACTGCTCAGACGTCATCGACGCCCTTACCGGCCAGGACGTGGCGGGCCAGGATCTCCAGATGGGCGGGCGGTACGGATGCGTACCGGTCCAGCACCAGACGTCCCCGTGCGACCAGGTCGTGCTCGGCTTCCGCCGCCACCTCGGCGGCGTCCGAGCGGCGCAGCAGCCCCCGGACCGTCCCCAGGGCCGTGCCCAGCGTGCTCACGGCCAGATCGGCCAACCCGGCCGCCAGCAGCACCGCTTGACCGTCCAGGCCCTCGCGCCGTTGCGTTTCGTGCGACATACCGTCTCCCCAGCACCAGTCCGCGGCATATTCGGACGGCATGGTTCACGCGCCGCCCCCCAAAGGATCGCGTCACCCGGGCCGCGAAACCGGAAGAACTCACGATCGGGTGAGCGCATCGCTCGGCCGTACGGATCGGACCGCTCGGGCTGCGGCACGGCACTGGGGCGGAGAATTACTCGGATCCGAGTAGTCTGTTCCAAGTAAGCCACCGAGGCCGCCGACGCGACTGGAGCGCCCCATGAGCACCCGCCACCCGCCCGCTCCCGCCGAAGGACCGAAGCCCCCGAAACGCCCCGCCAACACGCTCGCTCTCGCCGTACTCGGCCTGCTGCTGGAGCAGCCCATGCACCCCCATGCCATGGCCCGCACGCTCCGCGAGCGCGGTATGGAGCGCGCGTTCAAGCTGACGACCGGATCGCTGTACGACACCGTCCGCGCGCTCACGCGGGACGGGTGGATCGAGGCCGACGGCACCGAGCAGGTCGGCAACCGCCCGGCTCGCACCGTCTACCGCCACACGCCCGCGGGGCGGCACGGCTTCACCGACTGGCTCGACGAGCTGATCCGCGAGCCCTCGCCCGAGTATCCGCGCTTTCTCTCCGCCGTCGGGTACCTCGGAGCGCTGGGCCGCGTCCGCGCCGCCGGGGGGCTACGGGCGCGGGCCGCCGCACTGAGGGCGCGGATCGCGGAGGGCGCCGAGGCCTACCGCGCGGCCCGCGAGGACCACCACGCGCCGCGCCTGTTCGTCATCGAGGCCGAATACGCCGCCGCCATGGCGGACGCCGAGCTGGCCTGGGTGGAACGCACCGCCGACGAGATCGAGCGCGGAACCCTGACGTGGCCGGAGGGGACGGACGATGAGTGACACCGTGGCGAAGGGCGGGGGAGCGGGAGAGGGGGGAGAGGGCGCGGCCGACGGTGTCGACGTCGACGTGGTGATCGTCGGCGCGGGACCCGCCGGGCTGACACTCGCCGGGGAGCTGGGACGCGGCGGGGTCCGGGCGCTGGTCCTGGAGCGGGAGCCCGAACCGCCGCGCTTCTGCCGGGGGTTCAACCTCAACGCCCGGAGCCTGGACCTGCTCGACCGCCGGGGTCTTGCCGCCCGTTTCCTCGCCGAGGGGCCGACGGTGTCCACGACCATGTTCGTCGGTGCTTCCCGCCTCGACCTCGCCGCCATGCGTACGCGGCACCCCTACGTCCTCGGCATTCCCCAGACCCGAGTCGAGGAGCTGCTCGCCGCGTGGGCCGTGGAGTCGGGAGCGCGTATCGTACGCGGCCGGCGCCTCACCGGGCTGCGGCCGGACGGTGACGGTGTGACGGTCGAGGCGGACGGCGCGGACGGCCCGTCCACGCTGCGCTGCCGTTGGCTCGTCGGGTGCGACGGCGGCCGCAGTACGGTACGGAAGGCCGCCGGAATCGGCTTTCCGGGAACGCCCGCACGGAAGTTCACCCTGCTCGGCGACGTGGTGCTCGCCGACCCGTCCACCGTCTCGTTCGGCCCCAACGCGGGCCCCGAGGGACGCTCGGTCTTCGCGATCCCGCGTCCCGGCTACGTC
Source organism: Streptomyces sp. NPDC005878 (assembly GCF_040629815.1). Classification (NCBI taxonomy): domain Bacteria; kingdom Bacillati; phylum Actinomycetota; class Actinomycetes; order Kitasatosporales; family Streptomycetaceae; genus Streptomyces; species Streptomyces sp. NPDC005878. The sequence continues at coordinate 188,964 of NZ_JBEXWK010000011.1, read as the reverse complement.
CGTCTGGTCACCGTCGACCCGGCACCGCCCGAGGACCCGCACGAGCCGGTACCGCTCGGCACCTTCCAGCGCGCGATCGACGCCGCGCTGGGCCACCGGGCCGAGATCGCCGAGGCACTGTGGCTGACCCGGTTCGGGGACGCGGCACGGCTCGCCGACCGGTTCCGGGCGGGCCGGGTGCTCCTCGCCGGGGACGCCGCCCACATCCACCCTCCGGCCGGCGCCGTCGGCGTCAACGCGGCGATCGACGACGCCGTCAACCTCGGCTGGAAGCTCGCCCTGGTGGCGCGCGGGCAGGCACCGGACACCCTGCTCGACACCTATCACGACGAACGCCACACGGCCGGTGCCCGCCTGCTCCGCAACACCCGCGCGCAGACGGTACTCGCCGAAGCGGATGGCGTGGACGACCGCCTGGCACCGGTCCGCGATCTGCTCTCCGAGCTGGCCGGGTCCGAGGACACGGCCGGGCCGCTGGCCGAAACGATCACCGCTGTCGGCACCCGTTACCCCGCCTCCGGAGACCCCCGGCACCCCTGGGCAGGACGGTTCGTGCCGGACATCCCGCTGGGCCCGGACGGCGAGGACAGCCTCATGGCGCTGCTGGCCCGTACAGCCGGGGGCGCCCTGCTGCTCGGCGGTACGTCAGCCGTGCACGCCCTCTCGGCCGCCGCCCGTCCCTGGGCGGACCGGGCCACCACCGCCCGTACCCGCCCGCGGGGACTGGAGCACGCTCAGGCGGTCCTCGTCCGTCCCGACGGGCACGCGGCGTGGATCGCGGCGATGTCCACGCCGGTGGAGGCGGCGGCACAGGAGTTGCGGGAGGCTCTGGCGTACTGGTTCGGGAGCCCGGTCGCAGCCTTGTGACGACGCAGGAAGGAGGTTCGGGTCGGAACGGACCAAGAGCGGTGCAGCGGCCGCTTCCCAGCGCGGCGCGTCGTTCACCCCCTGGTGTGGTGGACGCGCCGACCCGATGCCTTCCACCATCGCGGTAGGCCACCCTTCGTCGGATGAGTGGCCTTGTCCCCGGAGCGCGCGTGCGGCGCACCGGGATCGTGTACCTGACCCTGCTGGCCGTGGGCACCGGGGGAGCGCTTCTGGTCGCCCCGCGGATGGAGGACCCGGCGTCGGTACTCGTGGCGCTGCTGCCGACCTGGGCCGGTGCCTATCTGGCCTGGAGCGCCTACCGGGCCGACCGGGCCGAGGCGGTCGTGGCGTGCGGCGACGCCGAGGTCGCCGGGCGGCTCGCCGACGCCGTGCGGCGGCAGTGGGAGGCCGAGGCGGCGATACGGAGCCTGGCCGACCCGTACCCGCTGCCCGTCGCCTGGCGCGGTGCCGACGCGGATCTGGCCGATGCCTCGGACTGCGAAGCGCTCGTCGGGAGGGACGACGAGATCGCCGACGTCTTCACGCGGCGCGTCCCGTCCCGTCGGCTGCTCGTCCTCGGCGAACCGGGGTCGGGCAAGACCCTGCTGCTGGTGCGGCTGGTGCTGGCACTGATCGAACGACGGCGGGCCGACGACCCGGTGCCGGTGCTGTTCTCGCTGGCCTCCTGGGATCCGGCGGCGCTGGACCTGCGTACGTGGATGGGGCGCCGGCTCGTGCAGGACCACCCGGAACTGGGCGCTCGCGCGGCCGACGCGTACGGGGAGGTCAGCCTGGCCGACCTGCTGCTGGAGCGGCGCCTTGTCCTGCCGGTGCTCGACGGGTTCGACGAACTGCCGCCCGCGGCGGGAGCGTTGGCCCTGCACCGCATCAGCGAGGCCCTGCCGTACGGCTGCGGCCTGGTCCTGTCGAGCCGTCCCGCCGAATACCGGGCCGCCTTGCGGCCGTGCGGCGCGGTCCCCGCCCGGCTCGCGGAACTGGCCGGCATCCACCTCCAGCCGCTGCGCGCGGAGGAGGTCGCGGACTACCTGCGCCACGATTCCGGTGGACCACGTGCCCCGGCCGCCGAACGCTGGAGCGCGGTGACCGGGCGGCCGGGAGTCTCCACGCCCGTGGCACAGGCCCTGACCAGCCCGTTGATGGTGTCTCTCGCGCGCTTCGTCTACAACCCTCGCCCCGGGGAGCGGCACGAGAGGCTGCCGGACCCCGGCGAGCTGCTGCGGCTGGACTCCCGGACCGCCGTGGAGCACCACCTCCTCGACGCCTTCGTCGACGCCGCGTACCGGCCCCACACCCGCCGCCCCGCCCGGTGGAGCGCGGACCGGGCCCGCCCCGCGCTGCGCCACCTCGCCCGGTACATGGAGCGCGGACGCGACGGCACCGCCGAACTCGCCTGGTGGAAGCTGCGGCACGCCGCTCCCACCGGGCTGCCGTCCGTATTGGCCGGGGTGCTGCTGGGCACGGTGGCCTGGCTGCTGGAGGGCACCTGCATGGAACTGACCCACCACTTCACCCCGGACGGCGCGCCGGTGAGCTGGGACCAGCGCGGCGGTCTGGGGGTGATGGCGGCCGGGATCTGCGGCGGTCTGGCGTGCGGTCTCGCGGCGGCCCTGACCGCCATGGTGCTGTGCGTCCTCGCCGCCGCCCCGGAGGTGACCGCGGAGCTCGTGCTCAACCGCCTGGCCGACGGAGCCACCCTGGCCCTGGCCGGGGTGATCATCTCCGGTGTCGCCTCCGGCGGTCTGTCGCGCTTGCGACGGCCCGCCGACTGGGACCGACGGGCCCTGGCGACCGCGCTCGTGGGCGCCGTCTGTTACGCCGGGGCCTTCGGCAACGGCTGCGGCACGGTCCACGCCCTCCTCTACGGTGTGGCGGCGGCCGCGGTCGACATGGACGGTGGTCGCACCGAGCTCGCCTGTCCGGCCGCCCGGGTGCGCCGGCACTGGAGCGGGCAGAGCCTCGGCCGCGGACTCCAGGTCGGTCTTCTCATCGGCGGCAGCATCCTGCTGGAGGGCCTGCTCTCGGACGTCATGTCGGGCGGCGACGGCGTTCAGTACATCGCCCCGCCCGATCCGCACGCGGCGTTCTGGGCGGCCGTGCAGACGGGCACGGTGTTCGGTGTGGCCTGTGTACTCGTGCACGGCCTGCGTGCCGTCCCGGTGGACCTGGGCGCCTCGGTCGACGCCCGCGTCCTGCTCGCCAACGACCGCCGCACCCTGGTCACCTGCGTCCTGACCGCGACGGTCGTCGGCGCGACGAGCATCGGGATCCAGAGCTGGTGGGCCGTGCTGACGGGCTCGACACGCGTGTGGGGAGCCGAGGCGGCCGGCGGCCCCGTGTGGGGTTTCGTGGTCGGGCTCATCCCGGCCGTACTGACCGGCCTGGCCATCGGGATCCGGCAGGCCGCCTGGGGCCACTACACCGTCGCCCGCTGGTATCTGGCCCTGCGCCCGGGACTGCCGTACGACCTCATGGCGTTCCTCGCCGACGCCCACGACCGGGGCGTGCTCCGGCGGGTCGGCGCCGTCTACCAGTTCCGGCACATCGAGTTGCAGCACCGGCTCGCCGCCGAGGAAACCGTGGGCGAGCGGGGAGCGGTGAGGGGTGATCGGTGATCCGCAGAGCGGGCCGACGGGCTCACCGCCCCCCGGCGACTACCGGCCCGTACTCACACGCCCCGCGCCCGTTTGCGCTCCTCGCGGGCCTCACGCCAGTTCCGGCCGGCCCTCCGGGCGCGGCTGGTGGACCAGTCCCGGAACTTCCACAGGGCCACCACGAGGGGGGCCAGGATCACCCCGATGAGCAGGGAGCCGCCCCACCCCTTGTCGGAACGGAAGTGCAGATAGAGCACCTCCAGCACGAACGCCAGGAGGAGCAGGAGCGCCAACTTGACTGGTTTGGGAACGTTCATAGACGTCAACTGCCCCCGATCCAGGGGCATATGAGCACGACCGCACACACCGAGCAGTCCCGCCGGAGCGCCGCGCCCGGAGCGGACCGCGTGGCCGTGCTCGCCCCGCTCTGGACGGGAGCCAGTGGACCCGGCAAGGGCTGCTCTCCATGGTCGCGTTCGGCGAGTCGGTGATCCTGCATAAGGTGTGCGGCATGAAGAAGACCCGATCTCTGCTCGCCCTGGTGCTGGGGACGTCCGCCCTGGTCGTGGGCGCTCCCGCCGCCGCCGGCGCCGACCCGGTGCCGCTCGTCACCACCGGTGCGGTGTTCAACGACCCGACGGGGAACACGGCCGCCCAGGACGCGGTGTTCGGCCATATAGCCCGACTCGTCGACGGGGCCCCGAGGGGCTCGGACATCAAGATGTCGATGTACGTGCTCGGCTCGGACTACCTCGCCGCCCGGCTGACCGCCGCACACCGGCGTGGGGTGAACGTCCGGGTCGTCCTGGACAACGAGAGCCTGCTGCACTGGGCGGGCAAGGTCACGTATCCGAAGCTGGTCGAAGGCCTCAAGCCCGTCGCGGGGTCCGGCACTTCATGGGTGCGGGTCTGCGCGGAGAACCAGGCGTGCCTCGCCCAGGACCCCGCCCCGGCCGACTCCTTCCACGGTGTCAACCACAACAAGTTCGTGCTCTTCTCGCGCACCACCGGCAGCGGTGCGGGCACGGTCCCGGTCGACGACGTGGTCGTGCAGACGTCCGCCAACCAGACCCCGTGGGACCGCCAGCACGCCTTCAACGACGCGCTGACCGTGGCGGGCAACACCGCGCTGTACGCCGCGTACACCGGCTACTTCGACGACCTCGCCAGTGCCCAGGCCGGGACGAAGGCGCAGGTGGCCGACTACCCGACGGAGTATCCGGCGGGCAACGCGAAGGCGTACTTCTTCCCCCGGGCCGCCTCCGACCCGATCCTCAACATCCTCGACACCGTCGACAACCCGGTCAACGGGCAGCCCGCCTGCTACGGGAACTCCCCGGGCCACGGCACCGAGGACGGCCGCACCGTCATCCGGGTGGCCATGCACCAGATCACCCGGCCCGAGGTCGCCAAGAAGCTGTGGGAGCTCGACGACGCGGGCTGCTACGTCGACATCGTCTACCGCTACCTCGACGTCGCGGGAGCCGGCACGGCGATCGCCGACCAGCTCTCCAGGCCGACCAGATTCGGCGGGATCTCCCTGCACCGCCTGGACGACGCCGATGACGGCGACGGTGACCCGAACACGCGGAACGCGATGGCCACGCACTCCAAGTACCTTCTGATCGACGGGACGTATCTGGGCAAGCCCGACCAGAAGCTCGTCTTCACGGGCAGCCACCCGTACACGAAGAGCGCGTTGACGACGAACGACGAGGCGCTTCTCAAGTATGACGACGCGGCGGTGCACGACGCCTACCGCGAGAACTTCCGCACCCAGCGCGCGATGGCCGACCAGCAGACGGCCCGAGCCGGGTCCGCCGACTGACCGACGGATCTTGTCGGGAGATGCTGTCGCCTTTGTCTTCGAAAGTTTCGAATCCAGTGGTGATACCGTTGCCGACCCCGGAACCGGGCTGATGCTTGGTCAACCGTTCGGGGATGTCTTGTGCGGCGGAGCCGTACTGGAGCGTTCGACCAGGCTGGTGGCGAGGTCCACCCGGCGGCTGCCGGGGCGTGTGCCGCGGGCGAGGTCGATCACCATGCGGGCCGCGACCTCGGCCATCTCGGTCAGTGGCTGGCGGACGGTGGTGAGCGGCGGCCCGACCCAGCGGGCCAGCGGCAGGTCGTCGAAACCGACCACGCTGAGGTCCTCGGGGATGCGCAGCCCCAGCTCGCGGGCCGCCTCGTAGAGCCCGAGGGCCTGGAGGTCGTTTCCGGCGAACACGGCGGTCGGCCGGTCGGGCAGGTGCAGCAGCTCCCGTCCGATCCGGTGCCCGGCCTCGTGGTGGAAGTCGCCCTCGCGGACCAGCTCCGGGTCGTAGGCGATACCCGCCATGTCGAGGGCCGCGCGGTAGCCGTCGGCCCGCGCCCGGCTGCACATCATGTGGCCCGGGCCGCCGATCAGCCCGATCCGGCGGTGGCCGAGGTCGAGGAGGTGCCGGGTGGCCGCCAGGCCGCCGTCCCAGTTGGTGGTGCCGACGGCCGGCACCTCCTGGCCGGGGTCGCCGGCCGGGTCCAGCACCACGAACGGGATGTCGCGCCCGGCGAGTTGTTCCCGCTGGGAGCGGTCCAGGCCGGACAGGACGAGCAGCACGCCGGTGGGTCGGCGGGCGAGCACCCCGTCCACCCAGGACTGGCCGGGGGTGAGCCGTCCGGAGGATTCCGAGAGGACGATGCTCAGGCCTTCCACGCGGGCCACGTTCTCGACGCCGCGGATCACCTCCATCGCCCAGACGCTCTCCAGCTCATGGAAGACGAGTTCGAGCAGCGGGCTCGCCTGCGTGCCGCGCCGCCGCCGGTACCCGTGCCGACGCAGCAACTCCTCCACCCGCTCCCGGGTGGCCGGGGCGACGTCGGCCCGGCCGTTCAGGACCTTCGAAACAGTCGGAGCGGAGACACCCGCCTCCTGTGCGATCTCAGCGAGCGTCGCCGCTCTCTTCACGTCTTACCTCCTGCCCCGCCCCGCTGGGCGAGCCGCGCGGTGGATGGCCGACGGCACGGATGCTAGCCGCTCGGCCGCTGAGCCCGGATCCCGCCGGGACTCTTGACGGGCCGTGAGGTCGGCCCTAGGGTCCCCGCAACATTCGCTCATCATTGCGCAACATTCGAATGAGGGGTAGAGCATGGGACTGAGACTCGCCGCGATCGCCGCCACCACCGCACTCGTCCTGGGCACGACCGCCGCGTGCGGATCGGACGGCGGATCGTCCGGCGCCGGTTCGGGGACGATCCATGTGATGGTCTACGGCGACGCCGCCAACAAGGTCGAGAAACAGATGGCCGAGACCTTCAACAAGACCTCCAAGGTCAAGGTGGTGCTCGACACCGTCCCCGGCGCGGACTACCAGCAGAAGTTGCAGACCGTCATCAATACCTCGCACGCCCCGGATGTCTTCTTCAACTGGGGAGGCGGGTCCATCCAGCCCTTCGTCAAGGCCGGCCTGCTGCTTCCGCTGGACGACTTCATCGCCAAAGACCCGGGCCTGAAGAGCAACTTCCTGCCCTCGGTGTTCAACTCGGCCGTCGTGGACGGCAAACCGTACGGAATACCGATGCGCGGAACTCAGCCCGTGCTGCTGTTCCACAACAAGAAGGTGCTCGCCGACGCCGGTCTGACCCCGCCGCGGACCTGGGACGAGCTGATCGCCGCCAGCAAGGCGCTCAAGGCCAAGGGCGTCACCCCCATCGCGCTCGGCGGCGCCGACCAGTGGCCCACCCTGATGTGGTTCGAGTACCTGTACGACCGTATCGCCGGACCCGGCCTGTTCTCCCGGGCCCTGAACGGCGACCGGGCCGCCTGGGCGAGCGAGGACAGCCGCAAGGCACTGGCCACCCTCAGGCAACTGGCCGACTCGGGCGCGTTCGGCCGCACCTTCGACTCCGTGAAGTTCACCGACGGCGGCTCCGCGGCACTGGTGGCCAGGGGCCGGGCCGCCTTCGAGCTGATGGGCTCCTGGTACTACTCCACCCAGCAGGAGGCCAACCCGGACTTCGCCAGAACCGGCCTCGGCTACACCGGCTTCCCGAGTGTGAGCGGGGGCAAGGGTGACCCGGCCGACGTCGTGGGCAACACCAACAACTTCTACTCGATCCTGAAGAAGACCAAGCACCCGGAGGCCGCCGCCGCGTTCCTCAAACTGATGTACTCCAAGGAGTTCGTCCAGGCCCAGCTCGCCATCGGCAACCTGCCCACCACCGTCAACACAGTCGACTTCCTGGACAAGGCGGCCAGCCCCGCGTACTCGAAGTACCAGTACGAGCTGGTCAAGGCCGCGCCCGCGTTCCAGCTCTCCTGGGACCAGGCCTACCCGCCGAGCGCGTCCACCCCCCTGCGCACCGCCGTCCAGCGGTTCTTCTCCGGCAAGCTCGACGCCGACGGCTTCATCAAGGCCATGCAGGCCTTGCCCGCCTCATGAGGGCCGCCGCGAAGGCCGGTACGGGTGTGATCCGCCCCGGCTTCGTATGGGCGGCGCCCGCCGCGGTGTTCTTCCTGCTCTTCGCGATCCTGCCGCTCGTCCTGGTCGCTGTGCTCTCCTTCACCAGCTGGGACGGCATCAGCGAGCCGCACTTCAACGGCCTGGCCAACTGGACCGCGCTGATCCACGACCCGGTGATGACCCAGTCGGTCGGGACCACCCTGCTGCTCACCGGCCTCGGGGTGGTCACCCAGGCACCGGTCAGCCTGCTCCTCGGCGTCTGGGCCGCCGGACACCAGCGCAACCGGGCGGTGCTCTCCGCGATCTACTTCATACCGCTGCTGCTGTCGGCCACCGCCGTATCCGTGGTGTGGCGGGCCGTCCTGGACCCCAACTTCGGCGTGCCCTCCCAGCTGACCTGGCTCTTCGGCGACGGCAACCTGCTCGGCAGCCGCAGCGGCGCCCTCGCGGTCCTCACCTTCGTGGGCGTGTGGCAGTTCACCCCCCTGCACGCCCTGATCTACCAGGGCGGCGCCCGCGCCATCCCCCAGGTCCTCTACCAGGCCGCCGCCATCGACGGCGCGGGCACCGTACGGCAGTTCTTCCACATCACCCTGCCGCAGTTGCGCAACAGCATCATCACCTCGACGGTACTGATGGTCGTCGGCGGCCTCACCACCTTCGACACCGTCCTCATCATCACCCAGGGCGGCCCCGGCACCGACAGCACAGTGAGCGCCTACTACATGTACCAAAAGGCCTTCAAGAGCTACGACTTCGGCGCCGCGTCGGCCATCGCCCTCGTCCTGGTCGTCGTCGCCACCCTGATCTCGCTGGCCATGGTCAAGTTCTCCGGCTACGACCGGATGCGCGGCACGACGGAGGGCCTGTGATGCGCGGGCGCCCCAACTACCTCGCGGGCCTGGGCTCGCTGGTCTGGCTGCTGCTGGTCGGCCTGCCGCTGTACGTGCTGGTGCTCGCCACCCTGCGCACCCGCGCCGACTACTCCACCAAGGGCCCGCTCAGCCCACCCGCCGAGTGGACCGTCCACAACTACCTCACCGACCTGTCCAACGGCTTCGGCCGGGACTTCCTCAACACCCTCACCGTCACCGCCGGCGTGGTCGCGATCGTGCTCCTGGTCGTCCCGCCGCTCGCGTACGCCATCGTACGAGCGCGCGGCCGAGCCACCGGCTGGGTGTTCCGGCTGTTCCTGCTGGGCCTGGCGATCCCCGCGCAGGCGGTGATCGTGCCGATGTTCTACCTGATCAGCAAGGCCGGGCTGTACGACCACCTCATCGGCGTCATCCTGCCGACCGCCGCCTTCTGCCTCCCGGTCTGCACGCTGGTCCTCACCGGCGCGATGCGCGACATCAGCCCCGAGCTGTACGAGGCCATGGCCATGGACGGGGCCTCACCGGGCCGCGTCTTTCGGCAACTGGTGCTGCCGCTGTCCAGGGGCGGCCTTTCCTCCGTCGTGGTCTTCGCCGCCCTCCAGGCGTGGAACGGCTTCCTGTTCCCGCTGATCCTCACCCAGTCCGAGTCCACCAAGGTCATCACCCTCGGCCTGTACGACTTCCAGACCGAGCACGGCGTCGACGTACCCGGACTGCTCAGTGCCGTGGTGCTGTCCATGCTTCCCCTCTTCGTCGTCTACCTGTTCGCCCGCCGCGCCCTCGTCCAGGGCCTGACGGGAGTGGGAGGAAAATGAGCGGCACCCTGAACCCCGAGCCCGACACCACTCCGAACCCCGAGCCCGACACCACCCCGACCCCCGCCCCCGACGGTGTTCCCGCCTGGCGGGACACCACCCTCAGCCCGGAGACCCGCGCCGACGCGCTCATCGCGGAGATGACCCTGCGGGAGAAGGCGGCCCAGCTGTTCGGCGTCTGGGTGGGCGCCAGCGACGAGGGCGGCGACGTCGCCCCGCACCAGCACGAGATGGAGGAGCCGCCCGACCTCGACGCGTTGCTGCCGTACGGGCTCGGCCAGGTGACCCGGCCGTTCGGCACGGCACCGGTCGACCCGGCGCTGGGCGCGCTCTCGCTGCTGCGCTCCCAGCGCCGGATCGCCGCCGCCAACCGCTTCGGCATCCCCGCCCTCGCCCACGAGGAGTGCCTGGCGGGCTTCGCCGCCTGGGGCGCGACCGCCTACCCCGTGCCCCTCTCCTGGGGCGCCGCCTTCAACCCGGCGCTGGTGCGCCGGATGGCCGCCGCGATCGGCCGCGACCTGCGGGCCGTCGGCGTGCACCAGGGCCTCGCACCCGTCCTCGACGTGGTGCGCGACGCCCGCTGGGGCCGGGTGGAGGAGACCATCGGCGAGGACCCGTATCTGGTCGGTACCATCGCCACCGCCTATGTGCGGGGCCTGGAGTCGGCCGGCGTCATCGCGACCCTCAAGCACTTCGCCGGGTACTCCGCCTCCCGCGCCGGACGCAACCTCGCCCCCGTCGGCATGGGCCCGCGCGAGCGCGCCGACGTCATCCTGCCGCCGTTCGAGATGGTGCTGCGCGAGGGCCGCCCCGGCTCGGTCATGCACGCCTACACCGACACCGACGGCATCCCCGCCGCCGCCGACGAGGCACTGCTGACCGGACTGCTCCGGGACACCTGGGGCTTCGAAGGAACGGTTGTCGCCGACTACTTCGGCATCGCCTTCCTCAAGACCCTGCACGGCGTGGCCGAGGACTGGTCGCAGGCCGCCGCGCTGGCGCTCACCAGCGGCGTCGACGTCGAACTGCCGACCGTGAAGACCTTCGGACAGCCCCTGCTCGACGCCGTCGCCACCAGGCTCGTACCGGAGCGGCTGATCGACCGGGCCCTGCGCCGGGTGCTGGTCCAGAAGGTCCGGCTCGGGCTGCTGGACCCGGACTGGAACCCCGTGCCCGACGCCCTCGACCGCGCCGATCTGAGCGCCCCCGAAGCGCTGCGCGGCCTCGTCGACCTCGACCCGCCCGCCAACCGCGCACTCGCCGCCGAAGTCGCCGAGCAGGCCGTGGTGCTGCTGCGCAACGACGGCGTACTGCCGCTGGGCCGCCCGGCCCGGATCGCCGTGATCGGCCCCAACGCCGACGAGCCCACCGCGGTGCTGGGCTGTTACTCCTTTCCCGTACATGTGGGCCGCCAGCATCCGCAAGCGCCCCTCGGCATCGAACTGCCCACCCTGCGGCAGGCGTTGCACGAGGAGCTCCCCGACTGCGAGGTGCGGACGGTACGCGGGGTGGGGGTCGACGACGACGACACGAGCGGCATCCCGGGGGCCGTCCGGGTCGCACGCGGGACCGACCTGGTGGTGCTGGCCCTCGGCGACCGGGCCGGACTCTTCGGCCGCGGCACCAGCGGCGAGGGCTGCGACGCCGCGTCCCTGGAACTCCCTGGGCGTCAGCGCGAGTTGCTGGACGCGCTGCTGGACAGCGGAACCCCTGTCGTGGTCGTCCTGCTGGCGGGACGGCCGTACGCGCTGGGGCGCGCGGTGAGCGAGGCGGCGGCGATCGTGCAGTGCTTCTTCCCGGGCGAGGCGGGGACCCGGGCCGTGGCGGGCGTGCTCAGCGGCCGGGTCAACCCGTCCGGCCGGCTGCCGGTCAGTATCCCCGCACACCCCTGCGTCCAGCCCTCGACCTACCTCGCCGCGCGGCTCGCCCAGGCGAGCGAGGTCTCCAGCACCGACCCGACGGCTGCCTATGGTTTCGGGCACGGCCTCGGCTACAGCGAGTTCACGTGGTCGGGGCTGGCGGTCGAGGCCGCGGAAACCGGCACCGACGGGGAGTTCCGGCTCGCCTTCGAGTTGCGGAACACGGGGGACCGGGCGGGCACCGAGGTCGTCCAGCTCTATCTCCACGATCCGGTGGCAGCCGTGGTGCAGCCGGTGCAGCGGCTGGTCGGGTACCACCGCGTCGCGCTGGCCGCGGGCGCCGGGTGCCGCGTGGAGCTGGTGGTACCCGCCGACCTCGCCTCCTTCACCGGTCGTGAGGGGCACCGGATCGTGGAGCCGGGCGCGCTGGAACTGCGGATCGCCGCCTCCAGCACCGACGCCCGCTTCCGCGTACCGCTGCGGCTCACCGGCCCGGTGCGCCCGGTCGACCACACCCGCCGCCTCCACCCGACCATCACCGTAAGGGCCACCCATCCATGAACGGTTGTCGGTGGTCGGGGCCCGCTGGGTCCGTGAACAGCACGGCACCGACGCCCCGCTCTCCTGGCGGTTGCGGACCGGTGGGCCGGAGGGACTTGTCCACACCCGGCCCGCCGGGACTTCGCGGGCCGACCCGCCCTACCCGGCTGATCCCGCCTCGGTGGTGATCAGTGGGAGGACCACCAGGTCGACGGCGTGACGGCGGTGAAGCCCAGCGACTCGTACAGGGGACGTCCGAGCCGTGAGGCGGTGAGCGTCACCGGCAGATGCGCCATGGGTGCCAGCGACCCGAGCATGACGGCCCGCCCGGCACCGCGGGAGCGCTGGGTCGGCGGCGTGCCGACCCAGTAGTGGCTGCCGAACCCGTCGTGGACGACGGTGACGCCGGCTCCGACCGCCTCACCGTCGAGAACGGCGAGGTACACGTCCACACCCGGCTGCTCGATCAGCGTCGCGGGGAACATCTCGCCGGGGCGGTACGGCGTGAATCCGTCCAGATCGAAGCCCGCGATCACGATCTGCTCGGCGCTCTCCAGCTCCCGCGCGCCCTGGACCCGGACCACCTCGATCGCCGGGGCGGGAACCGTGCCGGGCGGCCGCACCATGATCGGCATCTGCCAGTTGCGCAGCCCCAGATGGCTCAGGTCGGTGGAGCTGAACGGATCCTCCGCACCCACCGGCCCGCTCGCCCGGCCCGCCAGCTCGGTCAACTCGGCCAGCTCGTCCGAGTCCAGATCGGGCTCCTGCACCAAGAACCGCGTCCCGGCGCGCTCATCGCCCATCACCGCGAGGAAGCCGCGACGCTGGATCACCTCGTGGCCACGGGACTTGCCGGTCGCTGCCCAGAACGCGGCGGAGTTGCGGGCCTGGTGTATGGCCGCGTCACCCGGGGCCGGGGGATGATTCGAGGGGCCCTGACCGATCCGCTCCTCGGCGCGGCGGTCGGGGGTGGTGTGCGAGGTGTCGGCCATGGGTGGCTCCTGTTCGGTCACGGTGCGATGGTCCGGGCAGGGGACATGCGAAGCCCGGGGAAGCCGACCCCGGGCCCTCTCCATACCTCCTGCCTAACCGCGCAATGTCCCGCACAACTGGACCGATCTCAAACGAATTTCCTGACTGAGGGCAGCTACCGGATTCGCTCCCTGAAGCGCCGGTCACTGCCGCGACGCCTTCCGCGAGGCAGCCTCCTCTGGGTGGAACCGCGACTGGTGTTCGTGCAAAAAGGCGTCGAGGGTGCGGGGGCGGCGGCCGAGGATGTCGGCGACCGTGGTGGTGGGGGTTTCGGGGCGGGCGAGCGCGAGTTGCTGGATCTCCACCACGTGGTCGGCCAGCCACGTGGGCATGTGGGCGTTGCTGATGAGGTTGTCGCGGAGTTCGTCCGGCGTGAGGTCCACGTAGCGGACCCGTCGACCCGTCAGGACGGACAGCCGGTGGGCGAGTTCGACGTAGGAGACGGCTTCCGGTCCGGTCAGTGTGTAGGTTCCGCCGGCGATGGCGGGCCTGGTGAGCGCGGCGACGGCGACGTCCCCGATGTCGCGGCAGTCGATGTGGTTGCAGGGTGCGTCGCCCGTCGTGCCGAGGATGACGCCCCGGGAAGCGGCGGGTGCCAGGCGCAGGAGGTTCTGCATGAAGGCGTAGGGGCGCAGGATGGTGTGGGTGAGGCCGCTCGCGCGCAGGTGTTCCTCCACGGCGTGGTGTCCGCGCGAGATGGCCACCGGGGAATCCGGTTCGGCGGCGGGTGCGGAGATCTTGACGATGTGTCCGATGCCGGCGCGCGCAGCTAGGTCGATGACACGGGTCTCCAGCGCGACCTGTGCCGGGCTGTTGGCCAGGGCGAGGAAGAGCTGGTCGGCGCCCTGGAAAGCGGTGTACAGGGAGTGCGGGTCGGTGGCATCGGCGTACCGCACCTCACAGGGCGGCTGTGCGCCGGTGGTGCCGGGGATGGGCTGGTGAGGAGTACGGGTCAAGGCGCGGACGGGCAGGCCGAGGGGGAGAAGGCTGTGGAGCAGGGCGTTGCCGGTGGCTCCGGTTGCTCCCATGACGACGATCATCGTGTGCTCGTTTCCTGGTGACTTCCCGGCAATGGGCGCTGCCGGACGAGGTGGGCTGGAGAGGCGCGGGACAGGTGTCCCGGCGGGGTGGGCTATGCCGGGGGCGGTGGGGTGGTGCTGCGCCAGCGCAGCGTGACGATGGTGGTCGCGAGGGCCGTGGAGAGGGGCAGGTCGGTACGCAGACGCTCCAGCCACGGCGTTGCGGTGACGGGGGTGTGGGCGGGGAGCCACTGGGCGGCGAACCAGCCGAGCAGGGCTGCCGCGCCGGTGGTGATGATGACGAGTGCCGTGGTCAAGGCGGTACGTGGTACGGCGACGGTCCAGGGCCGGGGCAGCCCGCCGTGCCGCAGCCAGATGCCGACCAGCAATGCCACCACGGCCGAGGTGCCGGCGATGGAGGTGCAGGCGGCCAGGACGAGGTCCCGTTGCCCGGTGACGATCCCGGGAGCGCCCGCCATGAGCGCGGGGGCGGCATAGGCGGTCAGTACCTCGCGCCAGAGGAGGAACGGCCGTGATGGCCGGGAGGATGGTCGGTTCCGGTGGGCCCTGTCCCTGGTTGCGGGCATGCCGACCTCTTTCTCGTGGGGGAGTGAAGTGAAGGGGCGTTGTGCGCGGGCGGGCAGGCGCTCCCACTCTTGCGCAAGGTAATTAGGAGCCTAACTACTACTGCGTGAAAACGGCCCAGCCCGAAGGCGGGGCCGAATTGGCCGGGGTCGGGTCAGTCGGCGGCCAGGGCCGCGCTGCCGCGTACGACGCGGGCGAGGAGATCCAGGAACACCGCACGCTCGTCGGCGGAGAGCCCGCCCACCATCGCCTCCAGTCGCCGGAAGTGCTCGGAGGCCATGTCGCGCAGGCGCTGCGCCCCGCGTGCGGTAAGGATGGCCACCGTGCCCCGCCCGTCCTCCGTGGAGGGGCGGCGGGCGATCAGGCCTTCGCGCTCCAGGCCGTCCAGCAGGCCGGTAACCGTGGCCCTGGAGACTCCGAGGTCGGTTGCGAGGTGCGAGGGGGACTTCTCCCCGCCGTGGTCTTCGAGGTCGGCGAGGAGGCGGTAGCGTCCCGTCGACAGGCCGAACCTGGCGAAGTGCGCTTCCGCCGCCCGTCCGACCCTCGCGCCCGCCGAGATCAGACGCACCGCGACCAGCACCGCCTGCGGGTCGACATCCAGGCCGTAGTGCTCGACCTGCCGTCTGGCCTGGTCCAGCGTGGGTGCTTCTGCCTGGATGTCGTCCCTCGTC
Organism: Streptomyces sp. NPDC005878; assembly: GCF_040629815.1. Classification (NCBI taxonomy): domain Bacteria; kingdom Bacillati; phylum Actinomycetota; class Actinomycetes; order Kitasatosporales; family Streptomycetaceae; genus Streptomyces; species Streptomyces sp. NPDC005878. Next base: position 173,650 of record NZ_JBEXWK010000011.1, on the reverse strand, counting down.
ATGCGGGTAATATGGCGCCTAATCACTTCACCTGTCAAGGGCGCTTGGGAACTACTGGGTGGCGCTCGGTACGTCGAGGGGGTTGGAGGGGGCCTTCGCCTTGGCACTCTGCATCTGCTCGCCGAGCTCGGTGAGGCGGTTGCGGCCCATGGCCTTGCGGACGTCGGGGAACCAGTCGTCCTCCTCCTCTTCCACGTGGTGGCGGACGTTCTCGATCAGGACGGTCATCTTGGCCTTGAAGCGCTCGTCGGCCGGGTCCATCTTCTTGAGTTCGGCCAGCATCCACACCACGGCATGGTGTTCCTCGACGCTTTCGAGGATGTGGTCGGTGGTGTCGGGGGCGGACTCGCGGGCGGCGGGGTAGAAGATCTCTTCCTCGATGAACGCGTGAACGGTCAGTTCTTCGATGATCTTGTCCGCGAGCTCGCGGCGTTCGGCGTGGTCGTCGTCGCCGGTCTTCTCGAACTGCTTGAACAGCTTCTCGACGTTCTTGTGGTCCTCACGCAGCAGCACGATGGCGTCCATGAAGGAGCTTCCCTTTCCTGGTCTGGCCCCGGGGTTCGGATTCCGACTCCGGTTCCGGTGTTCCGTGAGGATCCGGTTCCCCGGTTGCCCACATTGATGCGCCGCGGGGGAAGGGGCCACTCCCATGGGTCCAGGCTGTCGGTTGTGGCGATGCGCTCGCCCTACTTCAGAGGTAATGGCCTCGCCCCGTCTGTGGGGGCAAGCTGGGTGATCTCGCCGCGTCGACGGGACGCGGGCCGGGAGGGAGAGGTCATCGTGTCCACAGCCGCACCCACGAACACACGCGCCGTGGTCGAAGAGCTGCTGCGCAGGATCGGGGAGGGCGACCCCGACCGCATTGCCGAGCTGTACGCCGAGCGGGCCGACTGGAAGCTGGACTGGCCGGAGGCCGAGCACGGCCGGGCTGCCACACCGTGGATCCGGAACCGGTCCACCCGTGCCGACGCGGCCGCCCACTATCGCGAGCTCGCCGCGCACCACATGCCGGAGCACGCGGCGACGGAGATCGAGCGCGTCCTCGTCGACGGAAACGACGCGGTCGTGCTCGGCGAGATCCGCCAGACCGCCCGGCCCACCCGACGTGCGTATCGCGCGCGGTTCGCCCTGCATCTCACCGTCGAGGGCGGCCTGGTCACCCGGCACCACGTCTACGAGGACAGCCTCGCCGTCGCCCAGGCCTTCGAGGCGGAGGAGCGCTGAGGGGCGTAGACCGAAGGTGATGGTCTCGGTCACCGTCCCTCAAGGAGCACACCGGCGGCACCACGGATGGAGCCGCGTGCGCGGTGGGCCCGCATCACTCCGCGTCCGGCAGCGCCAGGCACAGTGCCTCCAGCGCGGCCTCGAAGGCGTGGTCGGGCGGGGTCCCGTACCCGATGACGAGGCCGTCGCGCGGTGGCATGTCACTGTGGGGGTGGCGGTAGGCGGCGAGGCCCTCCAGGGCGAGTCCCTGGCGGGATGCCGCGCGTACCGCGCTCGGCTCGGTGCCCGGCGGGAGGCCGAGGACGGCGTGCAGGCCGGCGGCGATGCCGTCGATCCCGATGTGGGGCGCCCTCGCCCGCAATGTGGCGACGAGCCGGTCGCGTCGGCGGCGGTAACTCAGGCGCATGCGGCGCAGATGCCGGTCGTACGCGCCGCAGGCGACGAAGTCGGCGAGGGTGAGCTGGTCCAGAGCCCCGGTCCACATCTCGCGGTCGCCCTTGACGGCCAGGAGGTCACCCACGAGGTGGCCGGGCACCGCCATCCAGCCGATGCGGAGCGCGGGCGACAGGCTCTTGCTGGTCGACCCGATGTAGACGACACGGTCGGGATCGAGGCCCTGGACGGCGCCGACCGGCTGGCGGTCGTAGCGGAACTCGCCGTCGTAGTCGTCCTCGATCACCAAGCCGCCCGTCGCCCGCGCCCAGTCGATCACCGCGGCCCTGCGCTCGGGGTGCAGAGGCCCTCCGGTGGGGAACTGGTGGGCCGGAGTGAGCAGCACCGCTCCCGCACCCGTCGTCGGCAGCTCGTCGATCACGGCTCCCCGCGCGTCCACGGGCAGCGGCACGGTGCGGCGCCCGGCCGCGGTCAGCAGGGAGCGATGAAAGCCCAGTCCGTACGACTCGACCGCCACCTCGCCCTTCAGGACCTGCCCGAGCATGCTCAGCGCATGGGCGAAGCCGGCGCAGATGATGATCCGGTGGGGTGAGGTACGCACGCCCCGCGCCCGGGCCAGGTATTCCGTGAGCGCCGTCCGCAGCTCGACGCGGCCCTGCGGATCGCCCACGCCGAACGCGTCGTTGGGCGCCGCGTTCAGCGCCCGCCGCGAGGAGGTCTGCCAGGCCGACCTGGGGAACGCGGCGGCATCCGGCGAGGTCGGCATCAGGTCGTAGGCGGGGCGGCGCACCGGCGGCGCCGATCGGCGCGGGCGGTCCGAGGGCAGCGGTGTGCTGCGCCGGGCGACGCGGGTGCCCGACCCCTGGCGGGCGGCGAGCCAGCCCTCCGCGACCAGTTCGCCGTACGCCTCACCCACGGTGTTGAGGGCGATCCCGAGGTCCCTGGCCAGACTCCGGTACGAGGGCAGGCGGGTGCCGGGTGCCAGGCGGCCGGAGCCGATGGCTTCACGGAGGGCGCGCATCACCTGCTCGCGCAGGGTGCCCTCGCCGCTCAGCTCCAGGTGGAAGTCCGTTCCCGATCCCGGTTCGGGGCCCGATCGCGAGGGCGGCCCGGCGTCCGCCCCGGCAGCCACAGAGTCACGGCCTTCAGCAGAATTGCCCCAACGATTCGACATGAGAATGCACCATACCGGGGGGCTAATCCGCTCCTACCGTTCTCGGTATGACAACCGTTCAGATTCCGCAGCGCATGAACTTCGCCACCGTCGCCCCCAAGGTCTTCAAGGCCGTCCTCGCCCTGGACGCCGCCGCCCGCCAGGGCCTCGATCCGGTGCTGCTCGAACTCGTGCAGATCCGCGCGTCCCAGATCAACCGGTGTACGTACTGCATCGACTACCACACGGGTGACGCCCGCAAGGCAGGCGAGAGGGAGGAGCGCATCTACCAGCTCAACGGCTGGGAGGAGTCCAGCCTCTACACGGCCGAGGAGCGTGCCGCGCTCGCCCTGACCGAGGCCGTCACCCGGCTGCCCGACGGCGTTCCGGACGCCGTGTACGTCGAGGCCGCTCAGCACTTCACGGAGCAGGAACTGGCCCAGCTCATCGCCCTCATCTTCACGGTCAACACGTGGAACCGGATGAACGTCACCACGCGCAAGACCCCGGGCACCCAGTAGCCCCCTTCCGCCGCATCACGGCACGGACCTACGTATTCCGCAACTCCTGCCCCCGCCACGGGCGGTGGCCGCCGTCAGGCCGGTCACCGCCCGTGGCGCGTCCCGGCCACCCACGGCCCCGCGCCGCCCGACCCGTGCCGCCCATGCAGGCGGCCCGGCCCGAACCGGTACCCGTACCCGTCTCCGTACCCACGCCTGGTACCCACGCCTGAAAGGACGGCCGACACCGTCATGACAGTCCTCACCGACAACTCACCTCCCACGCATCGGCGTTCACCCACCAGGGGCTGGCTCGCCGTCCTCGCCGTGACGTTGGGCATCTTCTCGCTGATGACCTCCGAGCTGCTGCCCGTGGGGCTGCTCACCCCGGTCGGCACTGACCTGGGCGTCTCCGCGGGCACGGCCGGACTCATGGTGACCGTGCCCGGGTTGGTCGCCGCGGTCGCGGCGCCGCTGGTCACCGTGGCCACCGGCCGCTTCGACCGCCGTCTGGTGCTGGTCCTCCTCGTCGGGCTCGTCGGGGCGGCGAACCTCGCGTCCGCGTTCGCCACCGACTTCACCCTGGTGCTCGTGGCGCGCTTCCTGATCGGTATCAGCGTGGGCGGCTTCTGGTCGCTCGCCGGAGGTATCGCCCTGCGGCTCGTTCCGGAGAAGCAGGTTGCGCGGGCGACCGCGGTGATCTTCGGCGGTGTGGAGACCGCTTCCGTCCTCGGTGTGCCCACCGGCACCTTCATAGGTGACCTCGCGGGGTGGCGCACCGCGTTCGCGGCCGTCGGCGCACTGGGGCTGCTTGCCCTCGTCTGCATGGTCCTTCTGCTGCCCGAGCTGCCACCGCGGCGCACTCTCAGGCTCGGCGACCTGCCGACGGTTTTCAGGGCCAACTCCGGTGTACGGGTGGGTGTCGCCCTGACGTTCCTGATCATCACGGGGCACTTCATCGCCTACACGTTCGTCCGCCCCCTCCTCCACGAGCGCGGCGTCGGTGACAGCGGTACCAGCCTGCTCCTGCTGGTCTTCGGTCTGGCCGGGATCTGCGGCAACTTCGCGGCGGGCGCCCTGGTCGCCACGCGGCCGCGCCAGACCATCGGCGCCGTGGCCCTGCTCCTGGCGACGGCCATGACACTGCTCGCCCTCACCTCCGCCGGTGTGGTGGTCTCCGCGGGGGCGCTCGTGCTGTGGGGCCTGGGGTACGGCGCGGTTCCGGTGACGCTCCAGACGTGGATCCTCGGTGTGGAGCCCCGGGCGACCGAGGCGGTGTCCTCGCTGTTCGTCTCGACGTTCAACCTCTCCATCGCCCTGGGCGCTCTGCTCGGCGGGGTGGTGGTCGAGTCGCTGGCGGTCACGAGTGTGCTGTGGATCGGCTGCGGGCTCTCGCTCCTCGCCCTGGCCACGGGGCCGTGGCCGAGGAACCTGCTGATCCGGCGCCCGGCTTCGAAGCGGTGGGCCGGGACCACCCCACCGGGCCGGTGATCGGCCGGGAAACGCTTGGCGGCCGTGGTCTTGTCATGGTGAGATCACCAGATGCTCGGTTTCCTCCTCCGTCTCCTCCCTTACTGGGTCCGCGAGCCGTTGCTCATCGTGCTCGGGTCCGTTCTCGGCGTACGCCTCGTGCATCTCGCCGGCCGCGACCAGGACCCGGTCATGGCGGGGCTCGGTGCGGTGTTCCTCGTGTTCACCGCGATACGCGTCCACGCGGTGCGCCGTGCCCTGCGCGCACGCCGCGACCCGGGCCCGCCGGTCCCCGAGGCGGAGGCCGAGGAGGCGGTCGACGGCGCCGCCCAAACGCAGGCCCCGTCCGCGCCGCTGCCCGCTCCGGGCACTCCGGAGAAGCAGCCCCACGTCTGGGGCCAGGCCGTCGCGGCGGTGGCCGTGGTCGGAGCACTCGTGGCCGCGGTATGGGTGGTCCCACGCGTCCTGCCGTCCTCGGAGGACAGCGCGTCGCACCCCGCGTCGTGCCCGGCGGGCGAGCGCAAGGAGCTGCCGGCGGCGTACAAGGCGACACCGCGGGCCGTCAGCGGTGGCCAGCTGTGCACGGCGCTCAACCGGCCCGACCTCGCCCAACTGCTCGGCACGCCGGGAGAGACCGCGACCACGGCCTCCGGGACCAGCAACACCGCCCCTCTGACGGGCGAGAAGATCCCCTCGCCCGAGGCCGAGGTCAGGTTCGGCACCTACACCGTGCATCTGTCGGCCACGTACAACAGGCTGTCGGTGGCCCAGTACGGCAAGTTGCTGAAGGTCGGCAACGAGAGGGACCTCAAGACGCTGACGGTTCTCGGCCGGCCGGCCACCTTTTCCTCGGACCACACCATGGCGTTCAAAATCGCCTGGGGAGGTGGCTCGTCCCAGGCCGAACAAGGCCCCCTGGCCAGGACGCTGTCCGTGGCCCTGGACCGGAAGGACCAGGGCGGTTACTACGAGGTCACCGTGTGGAGCACCACCGGCGCCCTCCCGGACGACAGCGTTCTCGTCGGCATCGCCGAGAAGGTCCTCCCGACGATCCCCGAGCGAGCAGCCGCCCGGCAAGACGCGCCCATGAGTTGACCGGTCCTTGAACCAAGGGCGCGGGCGATGGGGCGGCACAGGTGGCCACGCCGGACCATGGCGTGGGCGGAGCGGCGATCAGAAGAAGTGGCGGACGAAGACGTCCGACTTGCCGTTGGTGTCGCCGGGCACGATGTCGTCCGCCGTGGACGCGAAGACCACGTCGCGCCCGTCGGCGCCGACCGCGTCGGTCCCGGCCGAGGCGGGTCGGGTGGAGACGATCTCCTCGGTGCCCGTGCGCAGGTCGCGCAGGACGAGTGACGGTCCCGTCGCGTCCTGCGGGGCGTACAGCAGGTAGCGGCCGGTGGGATCGACGGCCACGCCCCGTACGTTCGGTACGAGCTCGGCGGTGCCCGAGCGCAGGTCGTGGACGTAGGTGTCGGTGCCGGAGAGATAGACGACCGTGTTGCCGTCCTTGCTGAGCTGGACGAGTGTCGCCGCCGCGGAGGGGCCCTCGACGGGGCCGGAGGTGGTGCCGCCGGTCCGGTCCCGTACGAAGACGTCCCGCGTCCTGCCGTCCTGGTAGGCGACATAGCGGCCGTCGCCGCTGATGGAGGGGCGGGAGGGGGCGGTGTGGGCGAGGTCGGCGACGGTCTCCTTGGCTCCCGTCTTCGCGTCCTGAACCTCGATGCGTTGGCTGGAGGACTGCTGCTTGAGGATGGCAAGGGCGATATGACGGCCGTCCGCGCTGAGCGACGGCTGGTTGCAGCTGTACGCCGAGCAGTCGGCGGAAGCCGTCCTTCCCGTACTCACCTGGTACTGGCGGATCCGCACGTTGTTCACCCACTGCACCGGATAGGCGACGTACTCCCCGTCGTCGCTGATCACCGGGGGCTGGAGGGCGGTCAGGTTCCCCATCCGCGTGGTCTGCCTTGTCTGCTGGTCGCGGATGTACACCCGGTCGCTTCCCGTCGTGCCGTCCGGGGTCAGGTTCCTCGCCGACGACGTGAAGACGATGTGGCGGCCGTCGGGTGTGATCGAGGCGCCGGCGGAGTTGTCGTCGGCCTCGGCGTCGTCGGGCGCGACGCTGATCCGCTCGACGCCGGCTGCGAGGCCGGGCACGACGCCCGCCACCGCTGCCGGCTCGGCCGAGGCGGCAGCGGGCAGCAGCGCCGTCACCGCACCGGCCGCGACCGCCGCGCGCAGGGCAACGGTCGCTCTGCGTCCGGCGCGTCCGGTGGTGCTCCGGTTCGTGTTTCTCCTCATGGTTTCCCCCTTGGAAGGACCGGTCTCTCCTCCGGCTCCCACCGGAGGAGCACGAGCATCGGGCGGGCGCGACGGGACCGCGGATCGACGCGTCACGTGACACGCTCAGTTCAGGCCTGCCCCCTGGTTCAGGCCTGCCACATCAGCCAGGGGTCGTCGCGGCAGTCCTGTTGCAGCACCGGCTCGTTCCCGCGCGAACCGGCGCGGGAACCGGCGCACTTGCCGCTGTGGACATTGACCAACTGCCAGGCCCGGAAGGCACTGCGGTAACGCAGCGTCCAATACTGGTCGGGGTACAGGCCCTGCCGGTCGCCGCACAGGTAGTGGGTGACGGCAGCGTCATTGTCGACTTTGGCCCCCTCGACGGACAGACACAGACCGCTGAACCGGTTGCGCACGGAGTAGACAGCGGGCGACCCGGCCGACTCCCGGGTGAGGTGCCACTGCTGTTCGGCGTCCTCACCGCAGCCGATCTGCACCATGCCCGCCGCGGGGGTCTGGCTCCCGGACGGGACGGACAGACACAGATGGCTGCCCGCGTTCGCCAGCCGGAACAGACCGTTCGGGGCGTCCGGCACCTCCGGCGTGGGTCCGGGAGCCGGAGCCGAGTCGCCGGGGGCGGGCGCAACCGCGGTCCCCGGGGCGGACGGCGCCACGAACCCGCCTTCCCGGGCAGGCGCCGCCGGGGCCACCGGAGGCGGTGTCTTCGTCGGGGAAGGGCTCACGGGGGAGGGGCTTTCGGGCGAAGGGGTGGCGACCGGAGTCGCGGATCGTCCCGTAGCGCCGGGGGACGGCTGGTACTGCAACCGGTACGGCTGGACGCCCCGGGAGACGGGCGCGGGCCGGGCGGCACGCTCGCGTTGAACGACCACCACGGCCGTCACCGCCGACACCGCGACCGCGAGGACGGTGAACACCGCGAGGACGGCGGTCACGGCCAGGGAGGTACGCACCGGGCTGTGACGCGGGGCGGCGACGACGAGCTGCCCGGTCGCCCCCGGCACCACCGTCGCCGGGGGCGAGGCCTCGTACGGCAGCGGCGGCAAGGCCGTGGGGGTGATGACGTGCGCCGCGGATGGGCGGTCGGTGCGCTCCAGGACAACGCCTCGCAGCGGCGGGTCGGCCGCGGCCCGGTGCTCCCGCCACAGGCACTCCACCTCGTGCCCGCAGTGAGCCAGCCCGTCGGCCGTGCGCGCCAGCGCGAGCACCAGATCGGTACCGGCCGTCACCGGCGTCGCGGACCCGGCGGGGAGGGCGGCACGGCTCGCCGCCCGCGCCCGCCCGAGGATCTGCCGGGCGCCGTCGTGGAGGAACCGTACGGCCTCCAACTGCCGCAGCGCCCGGTCCACGAGTGCGTCGGCCGCCGGTTCGGCGTGCGTGTCCGACCGCGGGGAGGGCGTGGGCGCCGACATACCGGCCGTCCGGGCCGCCTCGGGCCGCTCCTCCGGGTCCGCAGTAGCGGCCCGGAAGACGTCGTTGTTCCCGAGCAGTGCGCTCAGGAGGGCGAGGAGGCTGCGGACGAGTCCTTCGGCCTCCGCGAGATCGGCCTCGGCCCGCCGTAAGGCCTCGTCGAGTTTGAGACCGGGCGCCGCCTCGGTCTCGGCGACGAGCGCCGCCTCGTGCAGCCGGTGTGCCCGCTGGAGCAGCGTCTGCCGTCCGCGCGGGTCGCGCACCCGGTCCCGTACCACGGCGTTGAGCCGGCCGAGGGGAATGACCCGGACGCCGCTGCGGTATTCGCTCCACGTCGTCTTGCTGCCGCCGTACCGCTGAGCGAGCTCACGGACCGTCAGTTCGGCGGTGAGTTCCCCCAGAAAACCGGCCAAGGCGTCGGCTGCTCGCGTCGCGCCCTTCGGTGCCCCTTGTGGTCGTCCTCTTCTGCGCACGGTCGGTCCCCCCGAGATGCCCGCGGACAACCCCCATTGTCCGACCCCTCGACCTGAGCCGACCTGCGCGGATCGCATCGGGGCCACGCGGCCGACTCCGCTCCCCGGCAGTGTCGGGCCGTGGAACGCCACCAGGGAACACCCGTTCCCCGGTGCCGTCCAGCGCATGGCCCGCCGTTGTCTCGATTGCATCGGACAATCGGCGGGCGTGCGACCCACTCGTCACCGGCTCGGCGGCCCCGCCGGCCGGACTTCTCAGGAGGTTGGTGAACAGCGTGAGAACGCTGGTGGGACAGGTTTCCCGGATCGCCGCCGCGGTCGTGGCGGCGTCCGCGCTGACACTCGTCGGGGCGAACGCCTCGACGGCCGCGACCGGACCGACCGCGTCCGCGTCCGCGTCGACCGCCGTGGCCCGGGGGGCGACGGGCGGTGACGTCCTCGGCCGGCCCGGCGACGCGAAGACCGCCCGCGTCCAGGCCGTCTACACCCGCAGGATGAGAAGCGTCGCCACCCATCTGTGCGTCGACGACAGCAACATCGGCCTGCGCCACTTCGGCTGCCAGGACCCGTACGGCCCGTACGCCAACTTCCAGCGGTTCCGTCTCGACACGTACTGAGCGTACGGAGCGTGTGATGCCGCTCTGCTGGAGCGGCGCCCCGGCGGGCGAGAGCTGTGCGGTGCGGGTCGGGGGAGCGCATCGCACAGCTCGGCCGCGTGCTCGGCCGCGGTCAGGGAGGCGGGCTGTTCCGGCGCGTGCCGCGGTCACGGGTCGGCCACGAGGCGCGTCGGTCCGTCCGGATCCGTCTCGGGCTACGCGGGGCCGTCCGAGTCCTCGAAGAGGGTGAGCATCCGGCTGAGTACGCGTACGCAGGCGTCCACGTCGGCCACGGTGAGATCGTCCGCCGCCTCGCGGAGCAGCGTGTGCTCCCGGGCGAGGACGCCCTCGATCGTCGTGTGACCGGCGCCGGTCAGCCGGATCAACGAGGACCGGGCGTGCGCGGGATTCGGTACGGCCTCCACGAGACCGTCCGTCGCGGCGTCGTTGACCATCCGCTGTACGAACTGGCGGCTGATCGACTGTTCCCGGCCCATGTGGGGGACGGTCATCGGTCCGTGTTCGTGGAGCAGGGCGAGCACGGCGCGCACGCCCACGGACAGGCCCGGCGGGGCGTCCTGCTCGATCTGCCGCTGGACGCGCCGATAGAGCGGTCCGACCAGCGCGAAGACCGCCATGAGCCGCGGACCTGCCTCGTCGGGGGGCAGCGGGCGTTGTTCTTCCCTCACACGCCGATGATAGATGACACCTCAGTTGTCATCGCTCCCGTCTCATGACAACCTAGTTGTCATGAGTGAAGCTCTCGGTCTCGACTTCTTCGCCTCCTTGGACGGTGCCCTCGCCTACCGCGACACCGGCGGCAGCGGTGTCCCCGTCGTCCTGCTCCACGCGGGGTTCCTCGACCACACCATGTGGGACGAGCAGGTCCCGCCCCTGGCCCAGGCGTTCCGTGTCATCGCGCCCGATGCCCGTGGGCACGGCTGGTCCGCCAACGCGAACCGCCCGTTCCGCCAAACCGACGACCTCGCCGCACTGCTGCGCCACCTCGAAGCCCACCCCGCCGTCCTCGTCGGCATCTCCATGGGCGCGGCGATCGCCGTCGCCACCGCGTTGGAGCATCCCGCACTGGTCCGGGCTCTGGTCATCACCGGCGGCGGCACGGACGAAGGCGCGTTCACCGAACCCTGGTCCCGGCAAGTCCAGGCCGCGCAATTCCAGGCCCTGGCCGCCGGAGACATCGAAGGCTGGCACGAGGCGGGCGACCTCTGGGCGCACGGCCCCGAACGCGCGCGGGACGCCGTCCCTCCCCAGACCTACGCCCGCCTGCGCGAGATGCGACGGCGGACCATCAGCAAGCACAGCCCCGGCGAGCCGGACCACCGCGTCGTGGTCGCGGACCTCACCGCGCGAGCGGGTCGGATCGCCGTGCCCGTGCTCGCCCTCAACGGCGCCCAGGACGCACCCGAACTCCGGGATATGGCCGAGTACATCGCCCGAGCAGCACCCCTCGGCAGGACGGCCGTGATCGACGGCGCCGCGCACTTCCCCAACCTGGACCGTCCCGAGAGCTACACCCGCATCGTCGCCGACTTCGTCCACAGTCTGCCCTCATCGGACCCATCGGCCCAGGAGCCGGCCGGCCGCCTCTGAGGACGCCTCGGCCCGGGTGCAGGGGAAGCGGCGGAAGCCGCTCCTTCCTACCCGCGGCCCGCCGATACCGGCCAACTACCTTCGATTTGAAGGTCTTTGATTGTTTCGACAAGGCCGGGGACAAGGTACTGGTCAAGGACACCGAAGCGGACCACAAGTCGGCCGTGGGGCTGTCCCGGTACAACTACAGCCGCCCGGCCGACGGTTGCCGCAACGCGCTGGGGCACGGCAAGTGGGCGGAGTGCAACTACAACATGCGCGAAGAGGGATACCTCCAGCTGGAGAACGCCAGGTACGACGGCGACACCGGCAAGTGGTACTACCCCGACCCGCGCGTGCTCTCCATCTGGCTCCCCATCGGCTGACGGCCCGACGGTCTGAAGGAGAAGCTCCGCCCCGCCCCCCGCACCGCAACAGCGGCGTCGGCACCAACCCTGCTTCACTCGGCATCCGGGTCAGTCGTCGGAATTCCCTTCGACGGTCCGATCCTCGCCGGTGAGGCGGGCCAGGAGCGCACGGGCCTCCCGGGTGCGGGGGTGGTCGGGGTGGAGTGACTGCTCGCAGGCCGTCACGGCCCGGTGAGCGGCGTCTTCCGCCTCCTGGTGGTGGCCCAGATGATGCAGGGCGGTGGCCGTGAGGATGTCGGCGGCTCCGCTGGAGGCACGGCTCCCCGTTGGGGAAAACCGACGTGTCTCGGCCAGGGCTTCCTCGTAACGGCCCTGGCCGTTCAGACTGCCCACCAGGAGGCGGCGGAGCGCGGCTTCGCCGAGTCCGTCCGCGCGCGGCAGGTTCCCGCGGGCGATGGCCTCCGCTTCCTCGTGGCGGCCCTGCCCGTTCAGCGCCGCGGCCAGCTTGGCCAGGGTGAGCAGCTCGGTCTCCCACACCTGCGCGAGGTGCGCGATGCGGACGGCGGCCCGCAGGATGTCCCGTGCCTCGGACTCCGCTTCCTCATACCGCTCCTGCTGGACGAGGATCTCCACGTGGCTCGCCCGGACGGCCAGCACGAGCGCCCGTTGAGCCGGGTCGGCACCCGCGGCCCGCTCCATATCCGCGATCAGCGCTTCCACCTCGGGCAGCACGTCCAGCCCCCGCCCGTGAGCGACGGCCGCGGCCAGGGCGAACGCCCTGGCCAGCCGGGCCGAGAGGGCGGCGGAATCCGCGCCCGGTACGGGTGGCATCGTCGCGAGGTACCGTCCGCCCTCCTCGGCCTGCTCGAACTCTTCTGCCGCGTACAGCTCCCGGACCCGGTTCAGGACCGCGCTGTGGGCGGGTGCCAGTCTGCCCTCGGTGCGCCGGTGCCGCAGACGGCCCCACTCGGCTCGTATCCCTCTCACACCGGGTGAGGCTACGCGACGGGGGTGACACCACGACAGCAACGTCACGGTCCTCCCTCGACTCACCGGCGCCGTCCCCATGCGGGGGAGCGGAGGCGGGCTGGTCACGGCTCCGCCGTACCCGAGGGATCCGACCGCGCGAGGCCGGAGTCCTCGCCCCGCCCGGGTGCCCCGCTCGGACGCCCCGCCCGCCATCTGCGTGGAGACCGTGTGAAGAAAATGATCATGAAGGGCCGGTGGCGTTTACCCTCGCCGAATGAAACTCCTGTTCGGACGAAGAAGTCGTCTTACGCAGTTGGCGCTCGGGGCGACCGTGGCCGCCTCCGTCCTGCTGCCCGTCCAGCCCGCCCAGGCCGCCTCCGGCCTGGACCCGTTCGCCGCGAACTTCAGGCTCACGCGCGTGGACGGGGACAAGACCAGCCTCATCAACTCGGCCGAGGCCTCCGGAGTCGCCAAGGCGTCCGTCACCGACGTCCTGGGCACCCGTACGGGACGCCCCGGGCTCTGCCACGCCACCGGCCTCAACGGTGCCCTCAAGCCCGACGGTTTCTGCTGGGATGACGAGGACGACAGGTCCAACTACGCCGACAGCGCCGGTGGTTGGATGCCGCAGGGCTTCGCCGGCTCGCATGCCGCCACCCCCGACGGGCTCTACCAGGGGCGTTCCCTGACCGCCACCTCCTGGTACCACGGCACGTATGTCGAGGGCCGCACTCCGTCGACCATCGAGGACTACGCGAGGGTGTCGATCGCGGAGTCGGCCGGCGGCCAGGTCAAGTACGGGCACATCGCGCTCGTGGAACCGACCAGCGGCAACTTCAGGCCGCTCCAGTACCCCTCGCACTCCGACGGCGTCGCCTGGTACGGCAACCGGCTGTTCGTCGCCAACGGCGCGGAACTGCAGGTCTTCGACCTGACGCGTATGTGGCGCATGACCGACACCACGAGCGCTTCCACCGGTCTGGCCGCGGGCAAGACCTCCGCCCGCTACCACCTCTGGGCGATGCCGCTCGTCGCGCGTTACAGCACGGTCAGTACCGCCCAGGTCGACAAGCTCTCCTCGGCGTACGTCAACAACAGCCCCCGCGCCTGCGGCCCGGCCGTCGCGGACCAGCTGTGTCTGAGCAGCCTGAGCATCGACAGTTCCGGTGCGGCGCCCGTCCTGGTCTCGGCGGAGAACCGGGGCAGTGCGGGTGCGCGCATCGTCCGCTGGCCGCTGTCGGCCCTCGGGACCGGCCTGCCCACCACGGTCGCCTCGGAGACCACGGGCTACATCTCTCCCGTCTGGGGAATCCAGGGCACGGCCACCGACGGCAGCACGTACTACATGAGTGGTACCTGCCCCGATTACTGGCCGGGCGGCACCGGGCTCTACTCCTGCATCCACGTGGCCAAGCCGGGTGAGGCGCCGCACGTCCTCACCCAGGCACCCCAGCTGACCCAGGGCCTGTCGTGGGACCCGCACGCCAAGCGGCTCTGGGGCGCCAACGAGGCGCTGGTGGACTCCAGCGGGCCGCGCCGGGTCGTCTTCAACGTCGACCCCGAGGCGGGCAAGCCGGTCGACGGCTGGAGCTGGCTCACCAACTTCCACGTGGCGGGCTCCGTCTGCGCGACGCCCCAGGGCAACGGCACCGCCAACGGCACCCCCATCACCGTGTGGACCTGCACCGGCTCGGACAGCCAGCGGTGGAAGTACGAGAACGGCCTGATCGTCCACAAGGCGAGCGGCAAGTGCATCACGCCCGAGGCCAACGGCGCCAACACCAACGGCGCGCTGCTGACCCTGTGGACCTGCAACCCCGCGAGCGACGTCCAGAGGTTCGCCCCGGCCGCGGACGGCGTCGCCGTCAACGCCTACGGCAAGGCCATCACGCCCAAGAACAACTCCTTGGGCAACGGCGTCTGGCTGACCCTGTCGACCCTGGGCACCCCCATGCCCGAGAGCCAGGACTGGGTGGTGAAGGGCTTCTAGCCCACCGGTTTCCAACCCCACCCCCTCAGACGCGGGCCCGAGGGATGCCGGTGCATCCCTCGGGCCCGCGCGCGCAACCTCTCGGGCCGCCCACCGGGGCACTCCCCCCCATCACTCCGCTACGGGACCGGCGATGCGCTCGATCCGCGGCTGGGCGAGCTTCGCGTAATCCGCGCCGGACATGACCAGCGACCGGTCCAGGCGAGCGGCGTTGAAGTACAGGCGGGGCCGGGCGACGACCTCGGGGTCCGTGATGAGTTCGAGGTCGGGGTCGAAGCTGAAGGGCAGGACGGTGCCCGGGACGGCATGGGCCAGTCGCTCGGCCGTGGCCGCGTCACAGAAACCCACGTACCGTGCCGCGAACAGCGCGCGGACGGCCCCGAGGTCCACGCGCCGGTCACCGGGGACGACCGCGAGCACGTAACGGGTGACCCGCCGGTCGACCTTGACGATGAGAACGAGGCACTTCGCCGCCTCCGACACCGGGTGTCCGCGCAGTGCGCTGACCGTTTCGGTCGTGCCCTCCGGTGCGTGGTCCAGGACCTTGTACACGGTGGCCGTGCTGTCGAGCAGGTCGATCAGACGCTGGTAGGTGCCGTTGTCCGGCATGGTGACTCCTCTTGTCGCGTGGTGCGGTGGGCGCGTTCGATGCTCTGCCCCCAGTACGTGCCGGTGACCATGAGCGCCGCCCCGAGACCCGCGAGGGCGGTGACCTTCTCACCGCCGAGGCCGATGCCCACCGCGACGGCCCACACCGGCTCGGTGCCCAGGAGCAGACTGGCCCGGCTCGCCGAACTGTTCTGGACCGCCCAGGTCTGCGCGAGGAAGGCGAACACGCTGCAGAACAGGGCCAGATAGACAAGCTGGCCCCAAACCGCGGCATCGACGTGCGTCAGTCTCGGCAGGCCGCTGGAGGCCGGCACGGCCAACAGCACCGCGCCGAGAACCGTCTGGACGGCCGTGAGCTGCAAGGGCCGGAGGGCGCGGCCCTTCGTCAGATGCCCCACAAGCGCGACGTGCACGGCACGCACCACCGCGGCGGCGAGCATCAGCAGGTCGCCGAGGCGGGGGGCGTGGAAGCCGCTGCCGGACATGAGCAGGGTGACGGCCAGCAGACACACACCGGTGGCGGCGAAGAAGCGCGGAGGCAGGGGACCGTTGCCTGCGGTGCGGTCCAGCAGGGGGGTGAGCACGATGGTGAGGCTGATGATCAGGCCGGCGTTGGCCGCGCTGGTGTGCGCGACCCCGTAGGTCTCGAGGACCAGGACAGCCGCCTGGGTGACTCCCAAGAAGGACCCGACGCGCACCTCGTCGCGCGTGCAGCGCGGCTCCCGCCGGGCGGCGACGAGGACGAGGCAGGCCGGCCCCGAGATCGCGTACCGCGCGAACAGCACCACCAGGACGGGCAGCGCGGAGGTGGCCGTCTTCGCGGCCAGGTAGCTGGAGCCCCAGACGATGGCGACAAGGAGAAGCACTGCGTCAGTGCGGCGGGAGTGGAACACCCCCCTACGCTCCATTGCTTCCACCATGAAGCCAAGGCCGTACTTCTTAAGAGATCTTGAAGTATCCCTACACTGTGGGCGTGAACGAACGACAGTTGCAGATCTTGCGGGAGCTCGGCGAACTGGGAAGCGTCACCGCGACCGCCGAGGCGCTGCTGATGACTCCCTCCGCGGTCTCCCAGCAGCTGCGCCTGCTGCAACGCTCGATCCCCGTCCCCCTCACCGAGCGCGAGGGACGGCGGCTGGTCCTCACCGACGCCGGCACCGCCCTGGCCGCTGCGGCCATCGAGGTGGAGACCGCGCTGGCCCGGGCACGGCACACCATCGAGGAATTCGTCGACCAGCCGGACGCGGAGGTGTCCGTGGCGGCCTTCCACAGCGCGGCCTCCGCGTTCTTCCCCCTCCTGCTGCGCGGCCGGACCGGCTCCGGGCACCCACGGCTCTCGTTCGCCGACGAGGACGTCGAGCAGGAGCACTTCCCGCGACTGACCCGCCACTACGACCTCGTACTCGCCCACCGCCTCGACCAGGCGCCACCCTGGCCCGGCACGGTCACCGCTCGTACGCTGCTGCGCGAACCGCTCGACATCGCCCTGCCGGCCGACCACCCCCTGGCCGCCAAACGACGCCTCACCCCGCGCGACGTCGCCGACCAGCCCTGGATCACCGTGCACGACGGCTTCCCCCTGATGGCGACCATCGACGCCATCGCGAACGCCGCGAACCGACGGCTCGACATCGTCCACCGCATCAACGAATTCACCGTGGTCGCCGAGGCCGTGGCAGCCGGGGGCGGCCTGGCCCTGATGCCCCGCTGGACCACGCGCCCGCACCCGGCACTGGTTTTCCGGCCGCTCAGCGGCGTGCACACCCGACGCCACATCGACGTCCTCCACCGCCCCGAACGCTCCGCACGCCGAGCCGTACGCATCGTGCTCGACGAACTCGACCGGGCGGCCGCAACGATCCGGAGCCGAGACGCCGGCGCGGGTGGTACCGGTGCGGAACGGGCACTTCCAGGACAACCCTGACCGGTTCGCCCGTCCGCCACGCGGATCTCATCCCGCCTGATTCGGCGCCCAGTTGCTGTACGTTGCGAGTCATCGAGTCCAGATGGCGTGAGGGGCAGGTGGGGGACGGTGCTGGCCGAGACGCTGACTGCACTGGCCGCGGCGAGCGGCGGAGCGGTGGTCCAGGCCGCGGGAAACCGACGCGTGGCACGCGGTCCGGGAACGGGTCGCCGCACTCTTCGGCCGTGGGGACGCGGAACGCGGGCGCGCCGAACTGGAGCGGCTGGACCGCACCGCCCGGGCACTGGAGCCGGGTGCGGCCGCGGACCCGGACCGGGAGCTGCTGCGTCAGGAAGGGGCGTGGCAGGAGCGGTTCGAGGCCCTGCTGGAGTCCTTGGACGCGCGAGAGCAGGAGCGAACGGCCCAGGACCTGCGCGCCCTGCTGGCCCTCGTCGCCGGCACGGGGGACGATGTGGCCCTGGCGACGGGGAACGCCGAGGCCCGGGACGGGGGCAGCGCGGTGACAGGGATCAGGCGGGTGGACGGCGGACGGCCGGCCCGAGCGGTGAACACCGGGGACGCGCACGCGACCGGTGCGGGATCCAGTGCCGTCACCGGCATCGTGGCCGAGTAGCGACCGGAGCGGCGCGATGGCGAAGTGGCGATGGGGCAGAAGGTACGACCTGGGCAAGCGCACCCTCGCGGGCGGTACGGTCGGCGGGGACGCGCCGGAGCAGCAGGTGTCGGGCAGCGGAAACGCGATCGCCGCGAACGGCGGCATCGCCGTCACGGGCATCTACAACGATCATTCCAGCGTGGTGCTGCCACCGGAGGCCGGACCGTGGGAGCGGGACGCCGGGCCCTCCGCCTGTACAACCGGACCCTCTCCACGTGCCGGCGAGCGTTCGGCGACAACCATCCTCTGACGCGTGAGGTCCGCCAACACCTGGTGGCCCTGCGCGCCACCAGACCGTGAAGCCCACCGGGCCGCGAACCGTATACCGCTCTCCATTTCACGCGGCCCGCCGCGAGGGACCACTCACCTGGGTCCTCCCGTACCGCGGGCCACGTCACCAGGGGTCGCTTCCCAGTCCGCCCGAAGGTCGCGGGCATGGACCGTGATCGTGGCGTCGGTCAGGGCGATCTCGTGGACGCAGCCGCCGTCGTCGGCGGGCAGGATTTCGTCGAGGAGCACGGCGTCGCACCGCATCCAGTCGATGCCGTGGTCGTAGGAGACGGAGAAACGGACGACGCCCTCGTAGGCGATACGAAGGCCCGTCTCGTGTTTCCACTGGTTGGGCGCGAATACGAGGGTGAGTGTGCCGCTCTTGTCCGTCGCGATCCGGATCTCGGAGAGCTCCAGGTCCTTCACGCAGCACGCGGCGTCGCGCCGGTAGTGCTCGGCGTCGGAGGCGAACGCGCGGGCACCGGGCGGCAGCGCCTCAGCGAACTCCGGGAGCGCGGCCAGGTATGCCCGCGCGTCCGTGAAGAACCCCTGGAGCTCGTCGTCCCAGGCGGTCTTGATGTATTTCATGTTCCCCTTGCTGCCCGATCCCGATAGGGGGTGTTGCCCCCGCTGGTCGCGAACGTCAGTAGTACTCCTCACGCTCGCGGTCCCGGCCCGTCGGTCCCGAGGACCGCGCCGAGACAGCTTGCCGACTCGTGGGCAACGACGAGTTGATCGCCGGGCTGATCAGCAAGGGGGAGAGGCCGCTGGTGCCGCAAGGCCTCCAGGAGCCGCACGATGCGCACGAGCGAACGGCAGGTTGCACTCGAAGAGCGTGCGAAGCGACTGATGCCGCTCCCCGTGATCGGCCGGCCGGAACGCTGTGTCATGCTGTCCGGCCACGGCGACCCTGATCGCCATCGCTGCACACCAGGAAGAGTATCCATGCGCATCCCATGGCGCCGACGCCCCATAGGGCGCTCCCGGCGATTCCTCGACATCGCGGGTCTCAAGCCTGGGTCGGTGGACAGCACGGACGATCTGGAGGTATGCCGACAGGTCGCCTTTCGCGCAGCCGAGCGGGACCTCGGTGTGACCACCGAGATTCTGGCGTTCGTCGAGGAACTGCTGGAGGACGAGGCGGAGTACGAGTTCGCCGTCGCGTTCCTGGAAAACCTCCAGAACGTCGCCTCCCACGGACTCGACACGTTTCGGTCGCTCGACGAGATACGTCCGCTGCTCGGGCCCCGGAGCCTGGTCTGCTGGGACACCGTGGCCACTTTCTGGGACGCCGTCGCCGACTGGCGGCTTCGCAGCGGCGTGCCGCTGGAGTCTTCCGCCCAGATCCTCAGCGTTCAGAACGAACACCTTCGGATGCTCCTGTGGACCGCGAACAGAACCCTCGCCAGCGGCGGGAAACTGGGGATTGCCGACGCTGTGCGCTACGAGAAGGCCGTGGGGTCGCCCATGCCCGGGTACAGCCACATCGATGTAGCACTCCGCATCGCGGGCCAGAGCCCACTCTGACCCGTCGGCCCGCCCGCACGTCAGCCCACGGCAGCAACCCCGAAGCGCGGCGCTGCCGTCGGCTGAGAGTCGGGTCAGGAAAGTGTGTCCAGCACCGGCGCGCCATAGGCCGCGGCCATGGGGGAGTTGCCCGTGGTGACGAAGTCGCGGATGCCCGTCAGGTAGGTGTCGCGGTTGATCAGTCCGTCCTGGTCGGTATCCAGAGCGTCGAATGCCGCGTCGACGTCGGTCTCCGCGTTGCCCGCCGTGGTGCGCAGGCGGGCGAACTCGGCACGGTTCAGTTGTCCGTCGGCATCGGTGTCGGCGATGTCGAACAGCGACCCCAGAGCCCGTCGACAGGAGCGCTCGAAGGTCTCGTGGCCGACCCAGCCGCGGTATTCCTCGAAGGTGACGCGTCCGTCGTGGTCGGCGTCCATGTCCTCGAAGACCGCCTCATGGGCCGCCCGGGACTCGGTGACGACCGGGTGGAGCGCGTCGCGGCCCATGGCGGAGGCCACGCGGTCGACCCGTGCGAGGTATTCGGCGCGGGTGATGACGCCGTCGCCGTCCACGTCCAGCATGGCGAAGATGCGGTGTTGCGGTGAGTCAGACACGTACGGCCTCCAGGTGCCCCAATGACGCTCCGGGCAGCCGACCGACCGCCCTGCCGTTACTCTCCCTTCGGCCGCGCGTCCTATGACGGTGGTGGGGCTGTATGGGGAGTGAGGTTTCGTTTCTGCTTGGGCCGTGTGGGTGAGTGGGCGAGTCGGCGAGTTGTACGGCAGGCAGCGGTATGGGGGTTAGGACCTCCCTGGCTCCGCCGGTCCCACCTGTCCCGCCGCCCAGGGCCTGCTCACCAGTCTGCGCGCGAGCGCCCGCCCATGGCGTCCCCGGCCCGCGGTGGGCCCACGGTGCTCCCTCCCGTGGGCCCTGACTTACGCCCTAATCCCCGCCGCCGTCTCCACCGCCGCTGTCCCCGCCGCCTCCATCGCCGCCACCGCCCCCGTCCCCGCCGTCTCCGCCGTCGGAGCCCCAGCCGTCCGAGCCGCCCGGTTCGTTGTCGTCGCCGCCACTGCCCAGGTTGCTGAACCAGGGGCGGTCCCAGGCGTCATCGCTTGCGACCGGTTCGCCGGCCCTGGCGGGCTGGCGCTGAAGCCGGAAACGGGCCGTCCCCGTCGTGTCGCCCACACCGAAGGCGACCGCGAAGACCTGGGCCATCACGGCGTCCAGCGGGTCCGGGCTCTCGTAGCGCACGGGCGCCAGGGGCAGCAGCACCGTGCCGGGATCGAGGTCGGGACGGCGCGGAGGACGCTCGATCAGGGCGACGCGACGCTCGTCGCGCAGCACCCAGGAGCTCGCGTGGTTCGCGCGTCGCAACTCCCAGACTCCCTGGGGCAGCCGCGCCTGTACGTAGCTCTTGGACTTGCGCAGCCTCTTCCTCAGGACAAGGGCGGCCGGTACGTCCCCGACGGTCATCCGCAGCCCCTGCGCCTGGTCGCCGATGCTGCTCAGGAAACCGTGCGGCGCCCGTATCCGTACGGGAGGAGCGCCCGGCCCCCACACATCGACGCGTACCAGTCGGCGGTCCACTGCCACGGCCACCGGGCCGGCGGGTCCGTGGGCGTACCGCCGGGCGATCCACAACGGCACACCCTCCGCCCGCGCCCGCTCGACGAGGGCGTGCAGCTGCGCGGGACCGCCGCAGTGCCGTACCGCCAACTCTCCCAAGCGGTGAGCGAATTCGGCTGCCTGACGTACTTTCACCGGCGTGGTGGTGCCGGTGACGCGCGTGACCGGGATGATGCCGCCGTCGGCGGCCAACCGGTCCAGCGGACGTTCCGTGCCGCCGCCGCCGAGCCACTGGCCGCGCTGGAACGCCTCGGCCATGGCCGGCAGGTTCAGCTCGCTCAGCGGCGTGACCCTGCCGCCCCGACGCAGTTCCTCCTCCGTCAGCTCGACGGTCCGCGCCAGCGGATTCCACGACCGTTCCGTGTAGAGCGCCTGGCTCATGCCATCTCCCCCGTGTCCGTGCAGTACAGCGACCGAGCCTATCGATCTTCAGGACGCGCTCGGACAGCGACCGGTTTCCGGGGGCGCCCCCCTCAGTGCCTGGCCACATAGTCGTCGAGCGTCTCCAAAGCGCCCCAGGCGCGGTCGAACATCGCTGCGAAGTGCGACAGGAACACCGGCCCTTCGACACTGAATCCCGTGAGCTGCTGACGGCCGGCGCCGGAGAAGGTGAGGAAGGAGACGGAGTCGTCCAGCAGAGCGGTGTTGTGCCAGGCGTAGGAGCTGTTCCAGGGCATCACCCGGGCCTCGTAGGCGTACACGTCCCTGGTCTCTGCCTGATGCCGGTGCAGCCAGGCCAGATACGCGGGCGGCGGTGTGCCGTTGCGCTCCGGAACTCCGATGATGCGCCGCACACTCGTGGACTCGTCGGCGTGTTCCCTGGCCCACTGCAACACCGCCTCGTAGTAGGCGGTCACCTCCGAGGAGACCCAGTGGTCCGGAGGATGCAGCCGTACGTACGTGAGGCGGATCTCATGGCGGGCAGCGCGAACGCGGTCGGTCGCGGCCCGGTACAGGGCGGGAGCGTCCGCGTAACAGACCATGGTGGCCTCGTACGTCCGCAGCGGGGCGTCCCCGGGCCCGGAAGGGTGCTTCAGGTCGTCCTGCTCGGTCCGGACGGCTCGCCAGAACTCGCTCCACCACCCCCAGTCCCCGCCCAGAGCGGTGACCAGCCGACGGGTGAGGGTCTCACTGGGCAGGCGTTTGCCGTGGAGCGCCTCGGAGACCGTCGCCAGGCTGCACTGTGCTCGCGCGGCGATCGT
Organism: Streptomyces sp. NPDC005878; assembly: GCF_040629815.1. Classification (NCBI taxonomy): domain Bacteria; kingdom Bacillati; phylum Actinomycetota; class Actinomycetes; order Kitasatosporales; family Streptomycetaceae; genus Streptomyces; species Streptomyces sp. NPDC005878. The sequence continues at coordinate 151,418 of NZ_JBEXWK010000011.1, read as the reverse complement.
CTTGAGCTGAGGGTCGCCCGCGCTGATGCGTAAGCGCCGCAACTCGGCGGCGAACCGCTGTACGGGTGGCAGCGACCCGCGTGCGTGGTCCTCCACGTCGCCTCCGCCCCCCGGCACCGCCCCGGATGACCGCGATACTCGCACCCGGCACACCTCCGGCGGGGAACTTCGCCGAAATCCACTGAAGAAGACCGAACTTCTGCTCCCTTTCCCGGTCTCTCGGAGCTCGTGGGATTCCGTGGACGGTCGGCACCACGGCCGGTGGAATGGGGGATGTCCGGTTCACCAGCCTCAGGAAGGTGAGATACCCATGTCCATCGACTTCGCGGGGTCGCTCCGCCGCCATTACTCGTCGTTTCTGGCCGTCCTGGTGACGGGCGTCGTCCTGATCATTGCCTGGGGCGGCACATCGCCCTCCACGGCCGTCGGCCTGAACTGCGTGCTCGGTGTCGCGGGCCTGGTCAGCGCGTACGCCCTCGCACCGGCGGCGGGAGCGGTCGCCCAGCCCTGACGGGAGGGTCCGTTACGCCCGACACGACGGGGAGGCCCACGGGGCTCGTGCCTCCCGGCAGCCACGTGCGTCAGTCAGAAGGCGTAGCGCACCCGCAGCCAGGGTGTGCGCGTCTCGATCATGCGGGTCAGGGTCTCCACGGCCTCATGTTTGACCCCGGTGCGGTAGCGGACGTTCCACGCGCCGTTCTCGGACTGCTTGGGCTGCTGGAGGTCCCCCCGCCACAGCACCTCCTCGGCCCGGGGGTGCCAGCCGAGGTTGACCTCGTGGAGGTCCTGGTTGTGGGTGAGCATGATGATCTCCGCCGCGCTCTGGTCCTTGACCCGGCGCGGCAGTACGTCGTCCATCATGCGCAGCAGATCGTCCCAGTCCTCTCGCCACCCTGGCCGGAGCACCACCGGGGACAGGTTGAAGTGCACCTCATAGCCGGCGTCCAGGAAGTCCGCGGCGGCCTCGAGGCGATCGGGGACGGGGCTGGTCCGGATGTCGAGGAGGCGGGAGTCCTTGGGCGGCATGAGGGAGAAGCGGATCCGCGTGCGGCCCTGGGGATCGAGTCGCAGGAGGTCCGGGTTGACCAGCTTGGTCGCGAAGGAGGCCTTGGCGGTGGGCCAGCGGCGGAAGGCGTGGACGAGGTCGGCCGTGTTGTCGCTGATCAGGTCGTCCACCGAGCAGTCGCCGTTCTCTCCGACGTCGTAGACCCAGGCCTGCTCGTCGCACTGGTTGGGTTCCGTCTTGGGGCCGGCGGCCGTGATGTGGCGGCGCAGGGCGCCGAGGACGCGGTCGACGTTGGTGAACACGGTGATGGGGTTGGCGAAGCCCTTGCGGCGCGGGACGTAGCAGTACGCGCAGGCCATGGCGCATCCGTTGGACAGGCCAGGAGCGATCCAGTCGGCGGAGCGGCCGTTCGGCCGGACGGTCAGGGAGGTGCGCTCGCCCAGGACCAGCGTCTCCCGCTTGATCCGTACCCAGCGCTCCACGTTTCCCTCGTTGCCGTGCAGGTGGGGGATGCGCCAGTGGGAGTCCGTCTCGATGAGCCGGGCGTCCGGGAAACGGGCGATGATCTGGCGGCCGCGCCAGGACGCGGCCGCGCCGGGCTCCGCGTGGATCTCCGTCACGCGCAGGAGCCGGCGTGCCTCCGGTCCGTCGCGGAACGGCCGCGCCTGCTCCGTTTCCGACGGCGCGGCCGCGGCCATGAGCTCCTCCATGCCGAACAGGCCTTCGGCCTCATCACCCGGCTCCTGGGAGCGCCGTCGCATCTCCACTCCGTTCCGCTTCCTGGTGCCCTGCTCCTCGCGCCCTGCCCGTCCTGTGCGAAAGCCCCGGTCGGCGAGGCGGCGATGGTGGCGATAGCAGCAAGGGCGAGGATGGCAGCGCCGACAGGGAGGCTTCGCGTCTTTCGGCCTAGTTTAGGTGGTTTCCTTCTCGTCATCCCGTGTCGGGTGTGTGCGCCTGTCTTTCGCTGCCCGGCGGCCCCGGATGCGCCCCGCCACGTTCGCCCCCAGGGTGGAGAGCGGTTCCCCAGCAACGCCGGACCGGCCGGGAAAGGAGTGGGCGATGGCGAAGAAGAGGAAGAAGCCCCCGGGGCAGCAGGAGCTTTCCCGGGGCGACGAGGTCGTCTGGCGCAGTCACGGCAGCGAAACCGAAGGCACGGTGGAGCGGAAGCTCACCGAACGCGCCCACGCCGCCGGGCGTACGGTCGCCGCCTCGCCGGACGACCCGCAGTACGAGGTGCGCAGCGAGAAGTCGGGGCGGACGGCCGTGCACAAGCCCGGCGCGCTGAAGAAGAAGCGGTGACGCACGTCCGAGTGCGGCATGCGGCGGGCCCCGACCCGGGAGAGTGGGTCGGGGCCCGCGTACCAGGCGTGCGTGCCGCGTCAGTGGCGGAACGCGTCCTTGGCGGACTCCTTGGCCTGGCGGGCGTCGCCCTTGGCCTGGTCGGCGCGGCCTTCCGCAGTCATGCGCTCATTGCCCGTGGCACGGCCGACGGTCTCCTTGACCTTGCCCTTGGCCTGCTCGGTGTGGGCCTTGGTCTTCTCCTCGCCCGACATGCGGACCTCCTCGTCGTAGAACCGGATGGTCGTATTCGCCCTGCTGCTCGCATCGGCGGTCCGTAAACCCCATGCCGAAACCCCGTGCCGTGTCGATGTCGGTCACGAGGTGGGTTTCCGTACGCGGGCCAGGAGGGTGAGTGCCTCGCCGAGGCCGCGCGGGCGCAGCAGGCCGTGCGTGGCCGCGCGGTGGCCCCAGCCGGGGCCCGCGAGCAGGACGGCGGGGCCGCGCCGCGCTCCTCGCATGCCCCAGTGCGTGTCGGCGATGTGCTGGGCGAGGGGGAGGCTGGCGGTCGAGCGGGTCTGGGACCACAGCACCACCGCCTCCGGACCGGTACGGCGCACCGCGGCCGTCAGTGCCTCGGTGGGTACGGCGCCGCCGAGGATGCGGACCGCGGCTCCGCGTACGCGCAGCGCCGCCTCCAGCGCCTCCAGCGGCAGGGTGTGCTGCTCGTCGGGGAGGCAGGCGAGCAGGGTGGGAGGGGCCTCGCGCGGCGGCCGGGGACAGGGCAGCAGGAGCGGGACGCTGCGCAGGGTGGTGGAGATGAGCCACGACAGCATGTGCTCGACCTCCACGTAACGGTCGCCGCCGGACTCCCACTTACGGCCCACCGCGTACAGGGTGGGCATCATCATCTCCTCCCACGCCGTCACCACGCCGTGCTCCTGGAGGAACGCGTTGAGGCTTGCCTGTACGGCGGGTGCGTCGAGGCGGACGGACGCGCGGGCCAGGCCGCGCGTCTCGGGGCGAATCGTGCCGAGCGGCAGCGGACTGCCACGCGTCGGCGCGGGCAGCGGAACGGGTGTGGGCCACGGCTCCGAGGCGCCCTCGGGATGCGGCGGCACGGCGTCGGGGGTGTCGTTCGCGGCCGCGGGCCGGCCGGTGTCCGGTGCGGGGGCCGCGGCGTCGGGCCGGGAGGCGGCCTTGGCGGCGCGGGCCGCCTCGGCGGGAGGTATTCCCCGGGCCGTCAGACGGCACATCTCCTCGACCAGGGCGATGTCCCGCGTCTTCCAGCGGCGGTGGCGGCCGCCCTCGTGCTGCGCGGGCCCGAGCCCGTAACGGCGTCCCCAGGACCGGATGGTCATCGGTGAGACGCCGAGCCGCTGGGCGAGTACGCCGGTGGTGATGCCGATGTCTTCGGAACGAGCCGTCCCGAGCGTGTGGTCGGTGCTCACCCGCGCACTATACGACGCACATCCGATGCGAGTTGAGGTCGTCGGCAGGGCTTTGCAGGCTGGGGGAGCGGCGACCGCAACCGGCGGAAGCCGTACCACCGGTCCGCCCGTCGCCCGCCATCTGCGGCGCGCCCCGGTCGCGTTGGAGTGGCCTGACCGAGGAGGAGCACCGATCATGACCGCATCGTGGGCCGCATGTCCCGGGACCGCCGACGGCGGTACGCCCGGGCCACCGTCGGAGGTTCCGGCCCAGGGGGTGCTCGGTGACGAGGAGTTGGCCGAGGGGTTCGCCCGCGGCGAAGAAGCGTGCCTCGTCGCCGCGCATCAGCGCTGGAGCGCCATGGTCTACAGGTTGGCGCAGCGGGCGCTGGACGACGCGCGCGAGGCGGAGGACGTCACGCAGTCCGTTTTCCTGGCCGCCTGGCGCGGCCGCTCCACGTATGCGCCCGCGCGGGGCGTCCTGGCCGGCTGGCTCGTCGGGATCACCCGGCGCAAGATCGCGGACACGCTGTCCGCCCGGACGCGCCGCGCCGAACTGGTCAGTGCGGCCGGGGCCGTACTCGCGCAGCACGAGCACGATCCGGGGGCGCGGCCCGAAGCCGTGCTCGACCGGGTGCTGGTCCGGCAGGAGCTGGCGAAACTTCCCGCGACGCAGCGCCGCGTCCTCGGGCTCGCCTACTACGACGACCTCACGCACACCCAGATCGCCCAGGTGACGGGGTGGCCGCTCGGTACGGTCAAGAGCCACGCCCGCCGCGGCCTGCGCACGCTCGCCCGCTGTCTGCGGGAGAGCGGTGCCCCGGCCTGACAGCTCACCGATGCGCGATCGATGCGGCGGCGGTCGACTCGCCGAGGCGGATGTCGCCCGGACTCCACGAAGCCGGTGCCCGGCTAGTGTCCGCCCGCTGGACCCCATGAAGCCGGATCCCGGCTAGCGTCCGCCTCCGCCCCTCCGCCCAGCGCTCGCAGCAGCGGCCCACGTCCTCGGTCGGGGACGGTCCACAGGGGCTCCCCGCGTACGTTCCACTGGGTCAGGAGCGCGTTGGCGGCGAGGAATCCGGTGGTCGCCGCCCGCTCCATCAGTGCCACGGGCAGGTCCACCCGCACCAGGTCCCCGGCCACCACCAGACGCGGATCGGAGGTGTGCACCGGTGGGCGGTCGGGATGTCCGCCGACCGGGAACAGGGGACAGTCGGCGCGCCACTCGTGGCGGACGTCGACGATCTCGGCGGCGCGGGTCTCCGGATACACCAGGTGCAGTTGGTCGAGCAGGCGCTTCTGTTCCACGTCCTGGGCCCGGTCCGGTTCCAGCGCGTACGCGTGGAGTTCCACGACGGATCCGCCGGTGCGCGCCGCCCACCGGGCCGCCTCGCCGTCCCAGCGGTCCAGCACGCTGACGTTGTCGAGGTTCGCGTACCCGCTGGTGCCCAGGAAGCCCGGCCGGTCGCGGGCTACGGGCCGGTCCAGCCACAGCCGGGTGACCAGGAAGGGCGGGGCGTTGCGCAGCCGGGCGACGCGCTCGCGCCACGCCGGGTCGCCCAGCCGGTCGCAGCGGCCCACCAGCGAGCGCAGTCCGCCGGTGTCCAGGGCCAGGACGACGGCGTCGTGGAGCTGCTGGTCCCCGGCGCCCGTGGTCACCTCGTAACCGCCGCCGGGCAGCGGGTCGATGTGTTCCACGGGGCTGGTGGTGCGGACATCGGCGCCGTGCCGCTCCAGGTGGGCGGCGAGGGGGTCCCAGAGGGCCTGGGTGAAGGGCGCGTCGGGCACGTCGAAGAGCAGGCCCTCCGAGGAGCCCAGGAAGTAGATGTGGAACATCAGCGCCATCTCGGCCGCCGACAAATGGCGCGGGTCGGCGAAGAAGCTGCGGGAGAACACCTCGAACGCCAGATGGCGGGCGCTGGGCGGGAAGCGGATGTCCGCCAGGAAGTCGTGCGCGCTGGTGCGGTCGAGGCGCAGGTAGATGTCGGGGACGCGGACGTCGAGGAGCGGCAGGGCCGCGGCCGGGTTCATCCGACGCAGGTCGCGCAGGCCGAAGGAGGGGCTGAGCGCGGCGAATCCCAGGGCGCTCCAGGGGGGTGTGCGCGGCACGCGGCGGAAGCTGTCCCGCATCCCGTCCCGGTGCCGCAGCGGGTAGTCCGGCAGCGGGGTGAGCCGGGCGAGGGAGGGGTCGGCGCGCCGCAGCAGGCTCCGCAGGTTGTAGTACTGGCGGAAGAAGGCGTGGAAACCGCGGCTCATGGTGGCCCGTGTCCCGTCCCTCAGCCGGGTGGGCCAGGCACCGACCCGGCCGCCGAGGTAGGGCTCCCGCTCGTACAACGTCACGGCCACGCCCCGCTCGGCCAGCGCAGTCGCGGCGGCCAGGCCCGCGATACCGCCCCCCACCACCGCGGTGCTCGGCCGGTCGCCCTGGATACGCGCGGCTCCGGCCAGCGGCGGGAGCGCGCGGGCCCGGCGGTCCCGGCCGGGGCGGGGGGCCGTATGGCGGCGCGGGCGGGTCATCGCGCTCCCTGGGCGGGAGCCTCGGCGCGGCGGGCGACGAAGGTGTGGGTGATGCCGGTCTGCCAGCCGGGCAGGGGCAGCACGCGCACCGGGTCGAACCCGGCGGTGCGCAGGCGGGCGGCGAAGCGGTCCGCGGTGTCGAAGTCGGTGACGCTGCGCCACAGATGGCGGTAGAGGTCGCCGTCTCCGAGCGCGCCGGCCAGGGGCTGGACGAGGCCGCGGCACACCAGCGTCCACACCGCCCGGTCCGTGCGGCGGCCGCTGAGGGTGTACTCGTGCACGCCGAGGCGGCCGGACGGGGCGAGCAGGCGGTGCACGGCGTCGAGGACCGGGCCGGGGTCGGAGAGGTTGCGGAAGAGGTAGGCGGCGAACACGGCGTCGAACGGGCCCTGGACACCGGCCTCGGCGAGGCGCTCGGCCGGTGCGTGGACGAAGGTGACATGGGAGGGCCAGGGTTTGGCGGCGGCCCGCTGGAGCATGCCGGCGGAGGCGTCCACGGCCGTGATGGCCGCGTCCGGCAGGACGGTGTGCAGAGCGGCGGTGGAGGCACCGGTGCCGCAGCCGAGGTCCAGGACGCGCAGGCCCGCGCCGCTGCCGGTGAAGCCCAGGCGCCGCACCGAACGGCGCAGGTGGGAGTGGTAGCCGGGGTTGATGGCCACCAGAGCGTCGTAGCTGCGGGCGGCGTGGTCGAACGCCAGGGCCAGGTCCTGGTCGCGCAGCAAGGTCATGCGGTCTCCCGTGAGCGGTGTGCGGTCAGGTGCGGTCGTAGGGGCGGCGGGGCAGGAAGGGCAGCTCCAGGGCCGAGCGCAGCATGGGGGCCACGGGGGTGCGCAGCCCGATGGCGAGGTCCTGGTGGAGGCGGGTGCGTCCGTCCAGGAACCGCAGGAGCCGCCCCAGCGGCACGCCGGCGAAGAGACGGGCGAAGAGCTCCGGTCCCTCGACCCGGCCGCTGTCCAGGGCGCGCAGGAGTACGGCGTCCATGGCGCGGGAGCGGGCCGAGTGGGCGGGCGGCGGCACGGGTCTGCGGCCCTGGTGCAGTGCCGCGGCCACCGCCCGGGTCTGGCGTTGCAGTCCGGCGAAGGTGTACCCGGTCGCGGGGCGGGTCGCGCCGCCCGCGGCGCCGATGCGGAACACGGACGCGCCGGTCTGGCGGGTGAGCGGGGCGTCCGTCATCGGGATGACGCCGGTCTCGGTGGAGACCACTTCCAGCTCGCCGAGGCCGAGCACGGCGGTGGCGTAGTGGCGTACCGCCGCCTCGTACTGAGTCGGCGTCAGCACCTGAGGCGAGAACTCGGTGTACTCCACCAGGGCCTCGTGGGGCGTGAGGGGCAGCACGTAGCCGAAGGACAGACCGCGTGCGGGCTGCGGGGTGCGGAAGTCCATCAGATCGGCGGTGGCCGGGTCGAAGGCGGGACGCGAGGTGCGGACGAAGCAACCGTGGAAGTGCTGGAGGAGGGTGGTGCGCGCGGCGGGCAGGCTGTCCAGGGGGCGGGAGTCGAACACCCAGCGGGCGCGCAGCACCCGCGGGCGGTCCTGGTCGTCGCGCAGATGGACGCGAGCCCCGAGGTGGCTGTCCTCCACCGCCTCGACGGTGGCCTCCAGGCGCCGGACGGCCGGGTGGCTCGCCAGTTGTCCGGCCACCAGCGCCTCGAACGCGTCCGACCTGATCATCTTGTACCGCAGGGGCGCGATGTCGCCCTCGACGGGTGCGCCGGTGCGCGGCCGGGTGCGCAGCCGCTGCCACGACGCGGTGACCGCCGCGTCGAAGCGGCCGGGACCCGGTTCCCAGAAGCACCAGGTCCGGCGGGGCGGGCGCAGCGGCCCGGGTGGCGCGTCGATGAGGGCGACCGTGCGGGGGCGCGTCCGGAAGCGGGGGGCGGACAGCCGGTGCGCCAGGGACAGTCCGGCGGCTCCCGCGCCGACGATGGCGACGTCCACCTCGTACACGGCGGCCTCCTTCTTCCCGTTCTTCCAGCTTTCGGTGACGTCCCGTCCCCAGCATTCCTGTCCAGGGGCGCGATCGGATGCAGGCCACTCGCCCGGGTGACTGCGCTCCACCGGTGCGCGAACCGGCCAGCGGCGGGAAAACATGCGCCAGTGTCCGTGGCGCAGGTCGCCCCCGGTGCATCCGTGCCGGTCGTCCGGCCCGTAGTGAGGGGGACGAAGCGATGCACGCACCATGACGAGAGGAACCGGGATGCGCCGCTCACCGGCGACCGATCACACCACGGACGACGCCCCGTCCGTGCCGCGCACGGCAGCGGTGTCGGCTTCCACCGCATGGGTGCGGCCATATGGCCGCACCCGCGCGTCAGCGGGCCACGCGCGTCGCGTCACCGCGCAGTCGCCGTGCGCGGCGGCCGCCGCGGCACACCGGGTGGACCAGGACGTGCGGGCCGCCGTGGGCCGCGTACTGGAGCAGGTGCTGGCCGACCGGGTGGCGCGGGCACGGGTACTGGATCCGCTCTTCGCCGTGGACATCGCCGAACGGGTCGCGCGGTTCAGCCGGGGCGGCGCCCGGAGCCGTTCCCAGCTGCTGTGGTGGTCGCTGCGGGCGTGCGGCGGCGCGGACGGGCTGCCGGTCGCGGCCGCGCTGCGGATCGGCGCCGCCCTCGAACTGCTGCAGACCTGTGCGCTCATCCACGACGACGTCATCGACGGATCCGCCCTGCGCCGTGGGCGGCCGACCCTCCACACCGACGTGCGCGAGCAGTACGCCCACACCGTCCCGCCCGCACGACTCGCCTCCTTCGCCGGCGCCTCCGCGATCCTCGCCGGGGACCTGGCGCTGTCCTGGGCGGACGACCTGCTCGCCGAGTCGCCCCCGGCACCCGGGACCGCCCCGGCGGTGCGCCGCCTGTGGAGCGACATGCGGACGGAGATGGTCGCCGGGCAGTACTTGGACGTCCACGGTCAGGCCACGGCTTCGCACTCGATGCTCCGCGCGCGGCGGACCGCGTGCCTCAAGAGCGCCCGCTACTCCGTCGAACGGCCACTCGCACTCGGTGCCGCCCTGGCAGGTGCGGACGAGGCCACGCGGCGCCAGCTGGGCCGCGCCGGTCAGCGCGTCGGGATGGCCTTCCAACTGCGCGACGACCTCAATGACGTCTTCGGCGACCCCCGGATCACCGGCAAGCCCGCGGGCGGCGACATCCGCGAGGGCAAGCCGACCTATCTGATCGCCCTGGCCAGGGAACGGCTCGAAGCCGTCGGCGACCGGCACGCCCTGGCCGTACTCGAAGGCGCCCTGGGCCGCCCGGACCTGACGCGGGACCACCTTGACCAGGTCCGCCAGATCCTGACGGCGACGGGGGTCAGGGACAGCGCCGAGGCCCGGATCGAGGAACTCGTCACCCAGGGGCTGCGCCACCTCGACAGCGCCGGCCTGGACCGGGTCGCCGGACGGCGGCTGGGCGAGCTGCTGCACACCGTGGCCGGTGCGGGAGGAGGCGGTGGCGGTACGCGGGCAGCCGGCGGGGACGGGCAGCGCGGTGGCCCGGGGTTCGTGGAGCGCGGTGACGCGGCCCTGGAGAGCCACGGCGAGAGGGCGCGTCCGTGACGCGCTCGGGGCCGGGGCGCACCGATCACGTGGTGGTCGTGGGAGCCGGGCTCGCCGGGCTGTCCGCCGCCCTGCACCTGCTGGGCGCCGGACGGCGGGTGACGATCGTCGAACGCGAGACCCGGCCCGGCGGCCGCGCCGGAAGCCTCCACCTCGGCGGCTACCGGCTCGACACCGGTCCCACCGTCCTGACCATGCCCGACCTCGCCGACGAGGCCTTCGCGGCGGTGGGGGACAGCCTCCACCGACGCGTCGAGCTCATCGCGCTCCACCCCGCCTACCGCGCGGCCTTCGCCGACGGCAGCGGCCTCGACGTGCACACCGACGCGGAGGCGATGAGCGCGGAGGTCGAGCGCTTCGCCGGGGCCCGGGAGGCAGCGGGCTACCGCGACCTGCGTGACTGGCTCCAGCGCGTGTACCGCGCGCAGATGCGCCGCTTCATCGACACGAACTTCGACTCGCCGCTGAACCTGCTCACCACCGACCTGGCGCGGCTGGCCGTCCTCGGCGGGTTCGGGCGACTCGACGCCCGCGTCGGGCGCTTCCTGAAGGACGAGCGACTGCGCCGCGTGTTCACCTTCCAGTCCCTGTACGCCGGAGTCCCCCCGGCCCGTGCGCTCGCCGCGTACGCGGTCATCGCCTACATGGACACCGTCGCCGGGGTGTACTTCCCCCGCGGCGGCATGCACGCGCTGCCCCGGGCCATGGCGGCGGCCGCGGTGGACGCGGGCGCCGAACTGCGCCTGGGACAGGAGGTGGTACGCCTGGAACGCTCCGGCAGCACCGTCACCGCCGTCGTCACCGACCACGCGCGCATCCCCTGCGACGCCGTCGTCCTCACCACCGATCTGCCCGTCGCCTACCGGCTCCTCGGTCGCGCTCCCCGGCGGCCGCTGCGGCTGCGGCACTCGCCGTCCGCGGTGGTGCTGCACCTGGGCACCGACCGGACCTGGCCGGACCTGGCCCACCACACCCTCTCCTTCGGCGCGGCCTGGCACAGCACCTTCGACGAACTCACCCGCACCGGGCACCTGATGAGCGACCCCTCCCTGCTGATCACCCGGCCCACCGCCACCGACCCCGACCTGGCGCCGCCCGGCAAACACCTGCACTACATCCTCGCGCCGTGCCCCAACACCGACATCGGACCCGATGCCACCGCGTGGAGCGGCCTCGCGCCGCGCTACCGCGACAGCCTCCTGCGGGAGCTGGCACGGCGCGGCCTCGACGGCATCGCGTCAGCCATCGAGGAGGAGTGCCTGGTCACCCCGGCCTCCTGGCACGCGCTCGGGCACGCCGCGGGCACCCCCTTCTCCGCGGCACACACCTTCACCCAGACCGGCCCCTTCCGGCCCCGCAACCTGGTCCACGGCACCGACAACGCCGTCCTCGCGGGCTGCGGCACCACACCGGGCGTCGGCGTGCCCACCGTGCTGCTCTCGGGCAAGCTCGCGGCGGTGCGCATCACCGGGGCCGCCCGCGCACACCGGCACGGCCGCCGTGTCCGTCCCCAGGAGAGCCCCGCATGACCGATCGCGAACTCGACGCCGCCGGCATCACCGACCCCGCACTGCGCCACGCCTACCGGCAGTGCCGCCGGCTCAACGCCCGTCACGGCAGGACCTACTTCCTCGCCACCCGCCTCCTGCCCGTGGAGCACCGGGCGGCCGTGCACGCCCTGTACGGATTCGCCCGCTGGGCCGACGACATCGTCGACACCCTCGACCCCGCCGTCGGCGTCGAACACCGCGACGCCGCCCTCCGTGCCCTGCACTGCACGCTGGCCGAGGGCCTGCGGGGGAGCGGCAGCAGTGAGCCGGTGGTGCTGGCCCTCGCCGACACGGCACGCCGGTACGCCATCGACCACCGCCTGTTCGCCGACTTCATGGCGGCGATGCACGCGGACCTGTCGGTCACCGGCTACGCCACGTACGCCGATCTGCGCGCCTACATGCACGGATCCGCGGCCGTGATCGGACTCCAGATGCTGCCCGTCCTGGGCACGGTCGCGCCCCGGGAGGCGGCCGCGCCGCACGCGGCGGCGCTCGGAGTCGCCTTCCAGCTCACCAACTTCCTGCGCGACGTGGGCGAGGACCTCGACCGCGGCCGGGTGTACCTGCCCGCCGACCTGCTCATGGCGCACGGCGCCGACCGGCCGCTGCTGCGGTGGAGCCGTGCGACGGGCCGCCCCGACCGGCGCATCACCGCCGCGCTGCGCGAGTTCGAAGCGCTGACCCGAGGCGTCTACCGCCAGGCCGTACCCGGCATCCCCATGCTCGCCGACGTCTCGCGGCCGTGCATCCGTACCGCCTGCGTGCTGTACGGGGGCATCCTGGACGCCGTGGCCGCGGACGGGTACGCCGTGGTGCACCGCCGCGCGGCCGTGTCCCGCGGACGCCGTGCCACGGTCGCCGCCGACGGGCTCGTGCGCGTGGCGGCGGCGCGGCTGCGTGTGCGCGGGCGACGCCGGGCCGCGTACGTACCGCAGTCACCTCCGTCCGAAAGCTCGCGCCACCCCGTTCACGAGGAGGTCGCATGAAGCCCGACCCCGCGCCCCGGCGCGCCCGGCTGCCCCTGTCCCTGCGCCGGCGAGCGCTTCCCTGGGGGCAGCAGCGCCCCACCTGGCGCGACGCGAAACCGGGCGTGATCGCGGCGGCCGTCAAGCGCGCCCAGGCGCGTCCCTCGGGGAACTGGTACGTCGTGGGGGCCTCGCACCATCTGGACGGCGGCCGGCCACTGGCGCGGACCGTGGCCGGGCACGAGGTCGTCGTCTGGCGCGACGCCGAAGGCCGTGCGGTGGGAGGGCCCGGCATCTGCCCGCACCTCGGGGCGCCGCTGAGGGACAGCCCCGTCACCTGCGGACGCCTGGTGTGCCACTGGCACGGACTCGCCCTGGACGGCACCCCGTACGCGGGCTGGAGCCCCTGGCCCGTACACGACGACGGGGTGCTGGTGTGGGTCCGCCTGGACGAGGCGGGAGGCGAACCGCCGCTCGACGCGCCCGTCCTGCCCGTCCGCCCCGCACCGGCCGGTTCCGTGTCGGCCGTCTACACGGGCGTGGGGACGTGCGAGCCCGAGGACGTCCTGGCCAACCGCCTGGACCCCTGGCACGGCGCGTGGTTCCACCCGTACTCGTTCGTCGATCTCACCGTGCCGGCCACACCCGGGGGCAGTCCGGACGAGGAAGGCGACGGCTTCACCGTGGACGTCTCGTTCAAGGTCGCCGGACGGCTGGTCGTACCGGTACGGGCGGTGTTCACCGCGCCCGAACCACGCACGGTGGTCATGCACATCACCCAAGGCGAGGGCGCCGGCAGCGTCGTGGAGACGCACGCGACCCCACTGGGACCCGATGAGCGGGGCCGCCCGCGCACCGCGGTCGTCGAGGCGGTCGTCGCCGCATCCGACCGCGTGGGTTTCGCCCTGGTACGCCGGGCCGCCCCGGTCCTGCGTCCCTTGATCCGCGCCGCCGCCGGACGGCTGTGGCGCGACGACCTCGCCTATGCCGAACGGCGCTGGCACTTGCGTTCCACGGGCCGCTTCCCGGGCTGATCGTCCACGCGTACGGAAGGGCTCTCAACCGGGCCCGCCTCCCACCTCGGCACCGACCCGATCTCCTCTGCAACGGTCGAGGACTCGTACCCGTACAACACCGAGATCGACGAGAAGATGGGCCACGCAGGTACCGCCGCAACGGCAACCCCTGTCCTCCTGCCGGGGGAAACCCGGGGAAGTCCTCCCATTCGCCGGACGGAGCTGGGATCCTGACCTTGGTGGTCCGATACTGGGCACATGATCCACGGGGGAGCCGGATGGCCGAGGTACGGATCAGCGCGGGGAGCGCCGCGAGTGCCACGGCCCTGACCGGGTGGCTGCGCCGCGACCCGTCCGTGGCGCGTGCGGGCATCACCATCGAGCCCGCGGACACCGCCACGTCACCGGCGACGACCATGGGGTCCCTGGACACCATCATCGCCGTGGCGAACAGTACGGTCGGCGTGCTCGGGCTGTTGGTCACCACGGCCGCCTGGCGACGTCCCCGAGGCGTGCGGAGGCCGACCGTGCGGATCACCGAGAGCGACGGGACGATCATCGAGGGGACGGCTGAGGAGGTCCTGCGCATCCTGCGGGCCCGCGAAGATCGGGAGCCGTCCGACACATGACCACTCTGCTGTCCGACCCGGCGGCCTCCCGGGCGGTCCTCGTCGGCGTGTCCCGGTACACGGCGGCCGGCCGCCTGGCCCAACTTCCCGCCGTGCAACGGAACATCATCGCTCTGCGGGACGCTCTGTGCGACGACTCCGTGTGGGGCCTGGCCCCGTCGAGCTGCCGCGTTCTCGACGGCGAGGCCGACGGCGGTGACGTCATGCGCGCCATCCACGCCGCGGTGGGCGAAGCCACCGACACGCTGCTCGTCTACTACGCCGGGCACGGCCTGCTGCACCCGGACCGCCCCACCGAACTCCACCTCGCCCTGCACGACTCCAACGAACAGCAGATGTGGCGGTCCCTGCCGTACGCGCACATCCGCGACGAAGTACGGTCGGCACACCGGCGCCACGGCCTCAAGTGCGCCATGGTCCTCGACTGCTGCTTCAGCGGAGCCGCGGTGGAAGGCGGTATGAGCGCCCCCGAAACCCTGCTGCGGCAGGCCGCCGACATCGACGGCGTCTGCGTCCTCACGTCGAGCGCGGCCACCGAGGTCGCCTACTCCCTGGTCGACGAGGAGCTGTCCGCCTTCACCGGAGCGATGCTCACACTGCTGCGCACGGGCGTGCCCGACGCCGGGCCGGTCCTCGACTTCGGCACCCTCCACGCCCGACTGCATCAGACCCTCAGTACGCGCGAGCACCCCCAGCACCCGCAGATCGGCGCCCACAACTCGGGCGAGCGGATCGCCATCTTCCACAACCTCGCGTTCAGCGCGCCGACCCCGCACGAGGCCGATCGCGAGCCCGGCCCACCGCAACCACTGCCCGCCACCCGGCTGTTCGGGCGCGAGCGTGAACTGCGGGAGCTCACGGCGCTGGCGGCCGAGGGACCGGGCGTCCTGGTCGTCCATGGGCCTCCCGGAGTCGGCAAGTCGGCGCTCGCCGCGGAACTCCACCGCCGGCTCACCGACGATCACGAGAAGCCCGGGACCGCGGATGTGGCGGTGCCCGTCGTCCTGCTGGACGACATCACGACCCTGGCGGACCTCTCCCGGACCGACGCGACACCGCACGACACGCTGGTCGTGGTCACCAGCCGTGCCTCACTCGCCGCCGCCCTCGCACCCCATCAGGTGCGCCACTACGCCCTCGCCCCGCTGCGGGTGGCCGACGCGGTGGCGTTGCTCCAGGACATCAGCGGACTCACCGGCCACGCGGACGAACTCGCCGAAATCGCCGAACTGCTGAGCTGTTTCCCGCTCGCCCTGCGCCCCATCGCCGCCCGGCTCCGCCGCACCCCGCCCGACCTGCTCCTCGACGCGATGCGGGAGTCGGACCGGCCGCTGCAACACCTGCACGACGACGACGATCGCGTCCGTACGGCCTTCACCGTGTCGTACGAAGCCCTCGGCGCCCAGCAGAAGCAGGTGCTCCAGGACTGCGCGAGCCATCCCGGTCCGGACTTCGACCGCCACTCCGCCGCCGCACTGTGCCATCTGCCCCCCGGCATCTGCGGACTGATGCTGGAAGAGCTGGTCGACGTCGGCCTCCTCCAGCGCGCGGGCGGTCGTTACGCCTTCCACGATCTGTACCGCGGCTATGCACGCCCCACGCCCCCGACGGTGGTCCGGCGGCGGGCCTCCCTGTATCCGCATCTGCGCAGTCGGCTGGGGCCCGTGCGGGACGACAGCTCGCGCGCGTGGCGGGCCGCCGCGCTCGGGGAGTTGCGCGCGGCGGCAAGGGCGGCGCGCGAGGACGGGTGGAGCCTGGCGGCCCAGCTGAGCTGCGACGTGGCCGGCGCCCTGCATGCGGAGGAAAGACCCGCCGAAGCAAGGGAAGAGGCCGAGGCCGCCTATCGGTACGCCACGAGCAGGAGCGACAGCATGGGAACGACCCGGGCCCGGGCCACACTGGCCCTTTCGGGCACCCAACTTCGCCCGTCTCGCCCACCGTTGAGCCCATCCGATTCCTGGGCCACCCGCCAGGACGTGGGAGCCGCCCTGGTACGCGCGGCTGCGCGGGCCCCACAGGACGCGGCCGCGCACGGCCGGCACCTCATGGACCTCGCCGAACGTGCCCTGGCCGCCGACCTCGTCGACGAGGCCCTGCGGTTCCAGACCGAGGCACGCTCCCACGCGGAGGAGAGCGGGGAGCAGGGGCTGCTGGCCGAGTGCCTCGTCGGTGAGGCGGCCCTGCGCATCTACGCCGGGCAGCATCCGGAAGCGGTGGAACCGGCCCGACGAGCGGCCCTGCTGCTGGACGAGCGGGGCGATCGGGAAGGGGCGGCACACGCGTTCGCGACGGTGGCCGAGGCGCTGCGCAAGACCGGGGACCCGGAGAAGGCGTATCCCCCTGCGCGCCTGGCACTCGACCGGTTCGCGGCGATCGACGATCCCGCCGCGCTCAGCTACGCCTACCGCCTCCTCGCCAAGGTCGAATGGGCCCGGGGCAACCACGCGTACGCCCGGCGGCTGATGGAACGCGCACACCAGCTGCGTCACGGCCCCGGAATCGAGGAAGGCCCGTCCACCAGAGCCATCGCCCATCCGTCGTCCCGGGCGGTCCGCATGGGCCACACCAGGGGATTCTCGGAGCCTCCGGCAACTCCGGGCCTGACCGAGCCTCAGCGACCCTAGACGCCAGCCGGTCACCGGTTCGCCCCGTGGGGCGGGCGTCGGGAGCGTAGCCTGCTGCGCGGCGCGAGCGGCAAGGACGCCGCGCGCACGTCCGGATCCCGTACGAGGAGTGCTCAGCCATGCGCATACCCAGACCCTCCCGCCGGAGGGGCCGCAGAGCCGCTGTCATGGGCGCGGCCCTGGCGGCCGCCCTCACCCTCGCGAGCTGCCAGGACGGCAACCCCGTCGCGACTTCGCCGCCGCCCGCGGTGACCGCCGCGGCCACCTCCGCCAGCGCGTCCCCCTCCCCGTCCTCATCCCCCTCCTCTCCGCCCGCGCCGCCCACCAGCTCCTCCGCTCCTGCGCCCACGCCGAGCCGCGCGAGCGCGAAGCCGCACACCCCGGCGCCCTCCGCCCCCAAGCCGCACGCCCCGAGGACACCGGCCCCGGGCAGCCACGCCAGCACGACGGCCACCACCTCTGCCCACTCCGGCAGTTGCGAGATCGTCTCCAACGCCGGCAACTGCTACAACGCCGGTCAGTTCTGCCGCAAAGCCGACCTCGGGAGGTCCACCGATGCGGCGAACGGCAGGACGATCTACTGCCGGATCGTGAGCGGCCGTCCCCACTGGCAGTACTGACCTTCCTGGGACGGTTGCACCATCGGGTGGAAATGATGCCCGCGGTACTGCCCGTTCAGCCCTTTGTTGCCGAGGCGCGTGGCCGGTAAATGGAGTAAGGGAAGCAGCATCAGGCATATCTCGATCTGGACATTCATGGGGGTAATTCAGGCCCAGAGGGTCGTAGATGATTGCCGTATGCAGCTGCCTTGCGTGATATTCGTCAGGCAAGTCCGAGAGACGAGACTGCGGAAGGGCTGCACGGGGGTATGCGAAGAATTTTTCGGCAGGCCTCCGCTGGTGCGGTCATGACGCGGCCTCCCCGTTCGGCAATCGAATGAAGGAGAACTTGTGATCTCAAAGACGAAGAGGGTCGCCCGTTCCGTGATCGTGGCGTTGGCAGCCACTACGGCGATGACGGTCGCGATGCCCACGGGCAACGCGTTCGCCATCAACCACGTCGAGTGCCGCGGCGGGGAGAACTTCCTGAAGATCTGGTCCCACCTGGACCGCAGCAGCGTGGACTGCTACGCCAACAAGGGCCGGATGTCCTTCGGTAGTTGGTGGGTCGACCGCATCTCGACGGGCAACAACGACCTGATCTACTACGACGTCAACGGCGACTCGGTCCGCATCAACCGGTGGACGGACATTACTTTCCCGAACCGTCCGCCGCGGATAAAGGACATCGAAATCCTTTGACGCGCGAGCGGATATACCCCCGGCGCTGAATTGCCTATGGGGGTAAATGCTCTCCGCCGGGCTGACGGATGCAGGCCACGCGAGTCCCGCGTGGCCTGCGTCTGCATCGGCGACGCCATGAAATTCCCAGTTTCCAGGGCGGCGGCCTTCTGCCAGCGCTGCGGCTCTCTGTGCGATTCCGTAACCGCAGCCCCGATCGACTGGAACAGGGTGCGGGCGCGGTCGTCGGCCCTACCGGCGTCCTCGCCCCAAGCGCCCGGTCACCGGCCTCGGGCTCGGTAGCATGCGGCGCATGGCCATCAGACTTGAGAACGTCGGCATCGCTGTTCGCGACCTCGAAGAAACGATCTCCTTCTTCACGGATCTCGGCCTCACGGTCGTCGGCCGTGACACGGTCAGCGGCGAGTGGACCGACACCGCCGTCGGGCTCGACGGCAACCACGCCAAAATCGCGATGCTCCAGACGCCGGACGGTCAGGGGCGCCTCGAACTCTTCGAGTACATCCACCCCGACGCGATCGAGTCCCAGCCCACTCGTCCCAACGACATCGGCATGCACCGCGTCGCCTTCTCCGTCGACGACATCGACAAGGCCCTTGAGACAGCCGCGAAACACGGATGCTTCCCGCTTCGCGGTGTGGCGACCTACGAGGACGTCTACAAGCTCACGTACGTCCGCGGCCCCAGCGGCATCCTCGTGATGCTCGCCCAAGAGCTGAAGACGAACTGACGGCCGATCGGATCAGATGCTTCGGGGTGCCGGGGACGACGCCGGAGGCGCCAGGGGTGCCGTCATCCGCTCGTACCCGCGCCGCTGTAGACGCGTCAGTCGCTGAACAAGGAGAACCGCGAGGAGCGCGGCCACGAGGTTCAGGGCGTCGACGCCGATCCAGACGCCCGAAGTCCGGTGTACCGAAGCCATCTCATCGCCTGCTGCGGGCAGGCGTGAACCGATCACGAGCAGCACCTTCGACACGACCCAGGCGGCCCACCACGCATTGAGAAGCGTGAGCGACGGCTTGCGTGGCGCGTCGTCGTGGCGTGCGGCGTCCCCGCGGGCGGACCTGTCGCTCGCGTAGATCACCTCGCGTGCGATGAACCATGGCATCACGAGGTTCACCAACGGTACGAACCAGGCCCCGATGGCCCAGCCGGGTCCCGTGGAGCACGTCTGCGGCTCCAGGGCGTCGGCGTTGGTCCGGACCCGGTGGAACCAGGCGATGAAGACGCCGGCCGTCACGGTCATGGCCCACAGTTGCAGGCTGCCGGCCGTGCTGTGTCGGTCCCGGTCAGCGTCCAGCAGGGCGAAGGCCTTCGCGTCGTAACCGTCGTGGACCAGCGGCCGTCCCGAGTGCCGGAAGGCGCCGATGTCGGCGACGAGTCCGTAGGCGGCAGCGACGGCGGCCAGCGCGAGCAGCAGTGTGACGGCCATGGCCAGCCCTCGTACCGGGCGGAACCTGGGCTCTCGTGCCGCTGCCGTGCGGGACGGCACAGTGTCGCCGTCGAGTCCGGCGTACGTCTCGAACCCCTTGGCCCAGTCCTCCTCCTCGGACTCGCCAGCTCTCAGCGGTGCACCAGCCATGTTTCCGAGCCCCCTTTGATCGCGCCCCGCCTCCGGGTTGGCGCGCCAGCGGACTGTACGACACCGCCCGCGCGGCGTCCACGTTCCTGCCTTTCGTCCGCCGGCGGGGACCGCGGACGGGAGGTCGGGCGATGATGCGTCGCGCGGTGGCTCATAGTTGACATTCCGAGCCGAACCTCGCGTCCGCGTGCCAGGATCCGTTGGGCGGTGCTTGGCCGCCACGCGACCTCTTGGGGTAGATCATGTCCGACAGGCAACTCGGCACGGTGAAGTGGTTCAACGACGAGAAGGGGTTCGGTTTCATCACCCCGGAAGGGGGCGGGGACGACCTCTTCGTGCACTTCAAGGCCATCGAGAGCGACGGTTTCAAGTCCCTCAAGGAGGGCCAGAGGGTCTCCTTCGTCACTGAGCGCGGTCAGAAGGGCATGCAGGCTGCGCAGGTACGTCCGGAGTAGCCCGCTTGCGGACTGAGTGCCGCAGGCGGCCAGTTGCGCCGGCTGCGGCACTCAGTCAGGCACCCGGTGGGGGCAGCGGCCACCGCTCTCTCAGCCGCGCGGTCTGACCGTCCAGCCCCCGTCATCGTGCGGGCGCGGAAAAACGGGTGCGCCGGGGCCTGGTGCCGTAAGACGATCGGGTATGACCTGGCATCTCACGGACGACGTCGAAACCTTCCTGGTGGCCGCGGACCCCTTCCTCGCTGCCGACCCGGCCCGCAACACCGTGTTGCTCACCCTCGGCGCGGGGGCGCGCGAAGGGCACTGGCCAGGAGCCCGGTTCGGGTGGTGGACCGGGCCGGGGCAGACAGTGGGCGGCGCGTACGTCCAGACCCCGGGGATGCCGCCTGTGCTCGGCACGATGCCGGACGATGCAGCCCGCGAACTCGCCGGCGCGTTGCGCGGAGAGACGCTGGTCGGGGTGAACGGCACCACGGCCACCGCTCGCGCCTTCGGGGAGGCCTGGGGGCCCTACCGGGTGGACCGGGAGGAGCGACTGTTCGAGCTGGCGACGCTCGCCGAGCCGGCGCCGGTCGCGGGCCGCGCCCGTATCGCGACCGAGGCGGATCTCCCGGTGGTCACGGAATGGATGACCGCGTTCCTCGACGAGCTGGCGCTGCCGACCGCGCTCGGCGCCGCGGCTGCCGCCGCCCGGCGTACGGCCGCCGGACAGCTGGTTCTGTGGGAGACGGAGGACGGCCCGGTGTCACTGGCCGCCGCCTCGGGGGTGCTGGCCGGCCAGTCCCGTATCGGACCGGTCTACACCCCGCCCGCCCTGCGCGGCCGTGGCTTCGCGGCCGTCGCCACGGTGGCCGCGACCCGCCTTGCCCTGGGGTGGGGAGCGGCGCGGGTGGTGCTGTTCACGGACCTGGCCAACCCGACGAGCAACGCGCTCTACCGGCGGCTGGGGTACCGGCCGGTCCAGGACCACCTGGTGCTGGACTTCACGGGTGAAGGCGGCTGAGGCCGAGACGGCCGAGCTGGCCAGGATGCCGTGCCCGGCGCACCTTACACGTGCGATTTCGCATGTTTGGCCCGTTATGCGTAGTGATGTTCATGCGGGGTACGACAGAAGCGAGCCCACGTTGCCGTGGCGTGGAGGTGAGCGGCATGGGTGCAGGCAAGAAGGTCAAGAACGTTGGCAAGACGACCAAGGGCAAGGTGAAGGAGACCACGGGCAGGGCTGTGGGAAACGAGAGTCTGGAAGCCAAGGGGCGGGGAGAGCAGGCGCTGGGTGACGTCAAACAGGCCGGTCAGAAGGCCAAGGACGCACTCAAGCACTGACCAAGCGTTGACGCTCAAGCAGTGATAAGCATTGGCGCTCGGGTGTCGAGAAGGCCGGCGGAGACGTTCCGCCGGCCTTCTCGCGTTTCGCACGCGGGCACCTGCACGCAGAAAGGCACTCCGGCGGACACTCCGGCAGGTCGGCGCGCGCTACCCGCCGGTATCACGCGGAACCCGCCGGTATCACGCGGACCGTGAGCGTCGGCGCCGCCGGGGCGGGGAGGGCTCGTACTCCTCGTCCTCGTCCTCCTCCTCGTCCGGTTCGCCCTCCGGCTCGTCCTCTCCGGCGTACTCCGCCTCCTCATCCTCGTCCGCGTACTCCCCGTCGTCCTCATCCTCGTCCGCGTACTCGTCCTCCTCCTCGTCCGTCTCGGCGCCGTCGTCCTGGTCGGCGTACTCGCCCTCCTCCTCGTCTTCCTCTTCCTCCTCCTCGTCCGGGTTCTCGTTCTCTTCGTCCTCCAGGGCTTCTTCGTGGGTCCGGACGACCTCGCCGTCGCGGATCTCGCCGCGCCAGCCTTCCGGTTCGTCGGTGGTGAGGGTGGTGTGGCGCAGGAAGTTCTTGAGGTCGAGGCGCAGGCGGCGGCCCTGTGCCCGCCACAGGTTGCCGGTCTTCTCGAAGAGCCCGCTGGGGTAGTACTCGACGACGATGATGATGCGGGTCAGTGTCGGGGCCAGCTCGTGGAAGCTGACGCAGCCCCGCGTGGTGCCCTTGGCGCCCTCGGAGGTCCACACGATGCGGTCGTCGGGTATCTGCTCCTGCACGGTGGCTTTCCAGCTCCGCGTGGAGGGACCCACCTTGACCTTCCAGTCGCTCTCCGTTTCCTCGCCACGGGAGACATCACGGACTCCCTTGGCGAATCCGCTGAAGTCCTCGTACTGGGTCCAGAAGTCGTACACCGTACGCAGGGGGAGGCCGACGTCGAGCGCCTCGACGATGTTGACCACCTTGCCGCCGCTCTTGCGGCCGCGGCCCTTGCCGCCGCCGCCGAGGCCCGAGACGGTGTCGGTCACCTTGTCCTTGAGGTTGCCGAGCTTCTGTCCGGCGAAGGCCTTCAACGGGGAGTCGCCCTCAAGGAGGCGACCGCCGATGCCGGCGACGTCGGAGAGGGAGCCGCCGTTGTCGGCGACGTCGTAGAGCTGGTCGGTGAGGTCCGAGAGTTTGTCCGTGACCTTGTCGGCGAGCTGGTCGGCCTGGGCGCCGAGGTACCCGGACGCTTCCTTCAGCAGCTGGTCCAGCCCCGAGGGCTGGGACGAGGAGCGGTTTGAGGTTGCCATGGCCTACCTCCGCGTGGCCGTCTTGCGAGCCGCGGTCTTCTTCGCGGCCGTCTTCCGGGCCGGGGTGCGGCCGGTGGTCTTCTTGGCAGAGGCCTTGGATGCGGCGCTCTTACGTCCCGGGCTACCTCCCGGGCTACGTCCCGGGCTCTGCGCGGCCGTCTTCTTGCGCGGCGCGGCACTGCTCTTCTTCGCGGCCGGCTTCGACGGGGCCGTCCGGGATGCGGTGCTCTTCTTGGCGGGTGCGGCCGCGCTCTTCGACGCCGTCCTACTGCTGGCGGCTTTCCTCGTCGTCGTCCTCTTTGCCGGGGCCTTCTCCGCCGTCTTCTTCTGCCCGGTCCTCTTCGCCGGGGTCTGCTTGGCCGTGGTCTTCTTTGCCGTGGCCTTCTTGGCCGGCGGGGAACTCTTCGCCGGAGTCTTCTCGGCGGGGGCGGCTTTCTTGGCCGGTGCGCGCTTGGCGGTCGCTGTCTTCTTCGCGGGGGCCGCCGCCCTCTTCGCGGGGGCGGGACGCGCTGCGGCCTTCTTGGCGGGGGCGGAGGTCCTGGTGGCGCGGGCGCGGGCCGGAGTACGGGTCCGGCGCGGCGGCGGGGGAGGCGGTTCTTCCTCTTCCTCCTCGGGCTCCTCTTCTTCCTCTTCCTCCGCTTCGTCCTCGGGCTCGCCGCCCTCTTCGTCTTCCTCCTCCTCGTCCTCCTCGTCGTAACGCTCCGCGTTTACGTCTTCGTCCTCGTCCTCGTACGGCTCCTCGTCCTCGTCGGACTCCTCTTCCTGACCCTCGTCCTCTTGGTCCCGGCCGCGACCGGCGCCGCTGCGGGACAGTTCCAGGGTGCGTTCGTGGAGGGAGCCGGCGAGGTCGGTGAGCTTGCGGTTGGCGGCCGTGGCCAGCGCCTGACGGCCGGCGTCGAGGGCTTCGCCGCGCAACTGCTCACCGAGGTCGGCGAACTGCGGCATCTCCTTGAGCCGGGAGGCGCCTTCCTTGAGCAGCTGCCCCGGTCCGAGCCCGAAGCGGCGTCCGGCGAGATAGGTCGCCGCGGTGAACGCCAGGCGACCCTTCTTCGTTCGGCCGAGTACGTAACCCCCAGCCAGCGCGGCTGCGAGCGCGATCTTGCTGGTGTCCTCCATGATCATCCCCTACCAGGGCGCTGACGGACTGAATACTCGCCCGAGGGCGGCGGCTGCGACGTCGTGCCGCCCATCGAGGAGTGGGAGGTCCAGCCTGGGCGGTCCTCGAAAAACTTCTGCCCCTACGGCGAGACTTATACATGAATATGGTGACATTCTAGGTTCTGTGAGGCGGTCTTCCCAAGGGAGGGATCCATGACCGCAGCGGAACCAGCACACCCCCGACGCGCCTCGTCGCACGCCGCCGGTGAGGACGGAGCTCCGGAGAGCACAGCGCCCCGGCGCGCCGCACCCCGCCACCGTTCCGGCAGGCCCGGCGCGGCGGCGGCGATGCGCGCCGCGGCCGACCAGCTCGCCGAACTCCTGGGCCGTTTCCCCGAATCGGTCTCCTCGCTCAAACCGGCCGAGGGCGGCTGGGAAGCGCAGGTGGAGGTGGTGGAGCTGGAACGGATCCCGGACACCACCAGCGTGATGGCCAGCTACCGGGTCGCGCTGGACGAGGAGGGCGAGCTGATCTCTTACGAACGCACCCGCCGCTACAGCCGCGGCATGATCGACCGGCAGACCTGAACCGTCGCCGGCGGAAGGAGGCACCATGACCATGGTGCCGCAGGGCGGCAGCCCCGTCGCGCGAGGGCAAGGGGGCGGCGGCACGGGCAGCCTCTACGACGTCTTGGAACTCATCCTCGACCGCGGGCTGGTCATCGACGTCTTCGTCCGCGTCTCGCTGGTGGGCATCGAACTCATCAAGATCGACGCCCGGATCGTGGTCGCCAGCGTCGACACCTACCTCCGTTTCGCCGAGGCCTGCAACCGCCTCGACCTCGAATCGGGCCGCAAGGCCCCCGCCCAGCTGCCGGAGGTCATGGGCGACATGCTCGAGGGCGGCGCGCGGGGGAAGACCAAGGGAGCCCTCGGCGGGGCCGCGGAGGCCGTGACCGATGCCCTGTCCGGCAAGTCGTCCAAGTCCGCGCAGCCGGAGTCCGCCGAGCCGGAGGAAGAGGAAGAGGTCGAGGAGGCACCCAGGCGTCGCCGGCCCTCCCGGCGGCCCGTACGGCGGGAGCGGGAGAAGGAGTAAGCGATGCCCCTCTACGTGTACTCGATCACCGCCCAGGACCACCCCCGCCGCCTGGACGGGGTCAGCGGTGTCGGATCCGAACCCACAGCGCTGCGGAGCGTCGCCGCCGGTCCCCTGTGCGCGGTGGTCAGCGACATCAGCGAAGAGATCCGGCCCAAACGCCGGGACCTCACCGCGCACCAGGAGGTCCAGGAGCGGCTGATGGCCGACGGCTCGGTCCTGCCGCTGCAGTTCGGGTACATCGCCACCGACGACCTCGCGGTCCGCCAGGCCCTGGAGAGCAACGCCGAGAGCTACCTCAGCACCCTTGAGCGCCTCGACGGCTGCGCCGAGTACCACGTGCGCGCGTCGCAGACCGATGAGACGCCCCTGTTGCAGCAGATACTCGACGATCTGCCCGAGGCACGGGACCTCAACGAGCGGATCCGCGGCGGCGACCAGGACCCGCGCCTGCCCCTGGCCCTGGGGGAACTGGTCGCCCGCGAGGTGGAGGCCCGGCAGGAGACCCTGGCCGCAGGCATCACAGAAGCACTCGTCCCCTACGCCCGTGAACACATCGCCCGGCCGCCCGCGTCGAACGATCTTCTCAATCTCTCGCTGCTCGTACCGGACGGGCAGCAGGACGGTCTCCGCGCGGCTGAGGCCGAGCTGGCCCGCGGGATCGGCGACGGTGTCGACCTGCGGTTCTCCGGCCCCCTGCCGCCCTACAGCTTCGTGTGATCCGGACCGGCGCCGGCGCCGGCGTCGGAACCGGACCAACCGCATCGCAGCATCGCAGCGCCACCAGGGAGAGGAGGGAGACCGGATGGGACTGCTGACCAGCCTCTTCACCCTGCCCGTCGCTCCGGTACGTGCCGTCACCTGGGTCGCCCAGCGTGTGGTCGACAAGGCCGAGGAGGAGTACTACGACCCGGCACCGGTCTGGCGCCGGCTCGGCGAGCTGGAGCAGCAGTTGCTGCGCGGTGAGATCGACCAGGAGACCTTCGACCGCCAGGAGGACGAGCTGCTCGACCGGCTGGAAGAGATCTCCGAGTTCCGGCAGCAACTGCCCTGAGGACACCGGGAGCCACCCGTGAGCGAACCTTTGCCCGGCCGACCCGGATCCTTCGCCTCCCGCGCGCCGACGCCGTACGGGCAGAGCTCCTCGTCCAGCCTCGCCGACATCCTTGAGCGGGTGCTGGACAAGGGCATCGTGATCGCCGGGGACATCCGCATCAACCTTCTCGACATCGAGCTGCTGACCATCAAACTCCGCATCCTGGTCGCCTCCGTGGACAAGGCCAAGGAGATGGGCATCGACTGGTGGGAGCACGACCCGTCCCTGTCGTCCCGCCACACCGGCAGCCCCCTGGAGCAGGAGAACCGCCGCCTGCGCGCCGAACTGGAGGCGCTGCGTAAGGGGCGGACGGGCGGCCGCGAGCTTCTGGAGAACACCGAGGAGACCGGCGGAGCGTCCGGCGGAGCACCCGGTGGGACGACACGGGGGCGCCCGCAGTGAACACCGGACAGGACACCCTCACGTACGTGTATGCCGTCACCCGGCAGACGGAGCCGCTGCGGGGACTCCTCGCCGAGCTCCGGGGCGTCGGCCGGACTCCCGTCGTACTGCTGGCCGCCGACCCGGAGACCGGGCCCAGCCCAGCCGCCGGGTCCACGTCTGCCGCCGGGCACGCCCCTGCCGCCGGGGCCGTTCCCGCCCCTCTTGCCCTGGTCGTCAGCCCCGTGCCGTACGACGACTTCAACGAGACGGCTCTCAAGGACCACTTCGAGGACCTGGAGTGGCTCGAAAGCGTCGCGCGCGCCCACCACGAGGTGGTGCAGGCCATCGCCACCCGGGAAACAGTCCTGCCCCTGCGCATGGCCACCGTCTACCGGGACGACAGCCGGGCCCGTCTGGCACTGACCGAACAGCAGCCCGTATTCGCGCGACGCCTGGCCGAGCTCGACGCCCATACCGAATACGGCGTCAAGCTCTACCTCACCCGCGCGGCCCCGCCGCCCGCCGCCGCACCCGTCGGCAGCGCCGACGGGCCCGGCCCCACCACACCGGGCAAGGCATACCTACAGCGCCGCAAAGCGCAGCACCACGCCCGCGAGACGGTCTACCAGGAGGCGCGGCAGGCGGCCGCGTCCATCGAGGTGATCGCCGCGGCCTACACCCCGCACCGGGTCCGGCACGCCCCCCAGAGCGGAGCCCTCACCGGTCCCCGGGAAGACCGCCGGGAAAACGTCGTCAACGACGCGTACCTCGTGCCCGACGGAGACGCCGACCGGTTCCGGTCCGACATCGAGCAGGCCGCCCGGGAGTTCCCCGGCATCCGCGTCGAGGTGACGGGCCCCTGGGCCCCGTACTCCTTCGCCATGACAGCCGATGAGGCGGCGGACCAGAGCGGATCCGAGGGGCAGGGGCCATGACGCCCGCGGAGCCGGGCGGGCCGCCGCCCTACCGCGAGCCGTTGCCCGGCCGCCAGGTCGCGCTGGTCGACCTCCTCGACCGGCTGCTCAGCGGGGGAGTGGTCGTGGCGGGCGACATCGTTCTGTCGATCGCGGACATCGACCTCGTCCGCATCTCGCTGCGCGCCCTCATCGTGTCCGTCAGCTCCCAGACGGCTGACTCCCCGACGGCTGACTCCCAGAGGGATGCCTCTTTGGCGGATGCCTCCCGGGCGCACGACCTTCCGGCAGGCAGACGTGGACCGTGACCACTCCCAAGAGCCCCGCAGCCCCGGCGCCGACCCAGGCCTGGACAGCGTGGGCGACACCATGGCGCGGGCGTTCCGGCTGGTCCAGGCGCCCCCCACCTCGCGCGACGCCGGAGCGGGCGATCCCGCCCACCGCATCCACACCGACCCCGAAACCGTGGGGGAGGACCTCCTCAAACTCGTCCTCACCCTCATCGAGCTCCTGCGCCAGCTCATCGAACGCCAGGCCCTGCGCCGTGTGGACGCCGGCGACCTCACCGACGACCAGGAAGAAGAACTCGGGGCCACCCTCCTCGCCCTCCACGACAGCCTCGCCGACCTGTGCGCCGAGCACGGCTACTCCCTGGAAGACCTGAACCTCGACCTCGGCCCCCTGGGCACACTGCTCCCGCGCGAGGACTGACCGCCCCCTGCCCGCCCCGCCCCCACTTGCTGCACCTATCGAGATTCGATAGATTTACATCGCAAGTCGATGGAAGGGTGGGACATGGGAAAGCTGACCGTGCGTGCACTGTCTGCCGTGCTCTGGGTGGTGCTGACCGGTACCGCGCTCGTGCAGGTGCTGATGGTGTGGACCTTGGCCGGCGGAAACGACCCGGAGGACGGATCGCTCCCGTTGACCGCGCTGCGCGTGATCACGATCCTGGGCATGATCTCGGTCCAGGTCGCCCTCGTCTGCGTAGGGCGGCTGGTGACGATGGTGCGACGCGGCACTGTGTTCTCCCACGCCGCCTTCCGGTACGTGGACGGTGTGATCGGGGCGATCGTGGCGATCGCTCTGCTCTGGTTCGTGGTCACGGCCATCAACGCGCCGGGCCAGCGCGAGGACCCCGGCGTCACTCTCATCATGGGCGGGATCGGTGTGGCCATCCTGGGGGTCGCGCTCATCGTGCTCGTCCTGCGGATGCTGCTCACCCAAGCCGTCGCGCGCGACATCCAAGCGGCCCGGATGCAGGCCGAGTTGGATGCGGTGATCTGATGCCGATCGCCGTCGACATCGACGTGATGCTGGCCAGGCGGAAGATGTCCGTGGGTGAACTCGCAGAACGGGTGGGCATCACCCCCGCCAACCTGGCTGTGCTCAAGAACGGCCGCGCCAAGGCGGTGCGCTTCGCGACCCTCGCCGCGCTCTGCGAGGTGCTCGAGTGCCAGCCGGGTGATCTGCTGCGCTGGGAGGCCGAGGAGGTCGAGGAGTCCGAGGAGACGGAAAAGGCGGTGGACGCGGCAGGCGTATAGCGCGCCCTTCCGGGATCAGTCACCCGCCGGACGGCAAGCAAACCCGTCCCCCGGACTTGCGGGCAACATCACCGCGCACCGCCTGTTCGACGTACTCAATGGGCTCCCCAGGGGGCACTGGGGGCGGGCCGGGGCCGGGCCCGTGGTGGTCACCTGCGCCTACCCGACCAGCGAGCGGGCGCAGGCGACCACCGTCAAACAGTGGACATCACGGAGAGGACCTCAGGCCCAGGGAGAGGTCACGATCCACGTCGTGTCGTCGGCCCAGGCGGTCGCGCTGTCCCAGGCGTTCGGACCGCCGTGGCCGGCGATGTAGGTGGCGTAGTTGTAGTGGCGGACGAAGTCGCTGGGGTAGTTGGCGGACCGGAGCGAGATCCCCTGACCGTGGTGGCCTGCCTGCGGACAGAAGGTGGCGTCCAGCCGGGACAGGCCGTCACCGATGCTGTCGACGCGTAGCCGGTAGTCGTAGTGGCGCAGGTACTGTCCCGGCTTGTCGGCGGATTCGAAGGAGACGCACGAGGCGTCGCCCAGGCCCGCGCGCACGATCCAGGTGGCGGCGGCCTTGTCGGCAGCCGGACTGGAGGACGAGGTCGCGGCGATGACGGCGTTGCTGTCGGAAGCGTTGTGCCGGAGGTAGTCGTTGGTGCAGCAGGTGGTGGTGGCGCGCAGGGACACCCTGGAACCCGTGGTCGGGGCGCCCGCCACGGGGGACGTGGCGTACCGGGCCGCGTTGATGTCGGCCTGTACGGCGTTCTCGGTTGCGGCGGTCGGATAGCCGGACGTCATGACACCCTCGTAGAAGGTGCCGGCGGAGCCGTTGCTGTTGTCGCCGCCGATGCCGAGGATGATCGCCCCCTCCTTCTTCATCGGGTTGTACCCGGTGGCGTTGGGGCGGGGACCGTCGTACGAGGTGGACAGGCCGCCCGACTGGGCGTTCCCGGACCGGATGGCCCAGTGGTTCGGTTCGCCCTTGACGACGGCGGTCAGGAACCGGTGGCCGACGCTGGGATTGTTCGCGTTGTAGCCGCGGTTGACTCCGGAGAACAGACCGTTTTCGAGGTCGGCCATGACCCAGGGGCCGTTGCCCGTTCCGTAGCCCCAGCTCTTGCTGTTGCCGAAGTAGATGGTCTCCATCGTGCCGTTGCCGTTGTCCCGGCTGTTGGTCTCGGCGTTTCCGTAGTCGAAGCAGCAACCTCCGTTGTAGTGGGTGCCGTCGAGGACTGCGTACATGCCTTCCGGCCGGTCGCCGGTCGCGATGCCGTTGGTGTTGTTGTTGCGATACCCGGTGCCAGGCGCGATGAAGACGCCGTACGCCTTGTGGCCGCCCACGGTGACGGGCGCGGCGGAGGCTTCCGCGAGGTTGTCGTAACCACCCGCGGCGGGGCCCTGGAACCCTCCGGGCGGCGCCTGGGTGAGGTGGTTGCCGCGGCCGGACTGGTCGTAGAGAACGGTGATGAGGCAGCTCGTCCCCGCGCAGAACGCGTCCTGCGCGGCGGCGTCGGCGTAACCGCCCGCGCCGAGGGCCCCGATGTCCCGCACGGAACCGTCCGAAGCGCGCTTCACCTGGTACAGGCGGCCGCTGTAGGCGGAGTACAGGGCCCGGGTCGTGCTGTGCGCGGCCACACAGGGTGTGCCCCCGGCGGCGTACAGGTCACAGGGCAGCGACCCGGCGGCCGCCGCCCTGTTGCCGGCGGACACCTGCCCGCCGAGCAGAGCCGCGGCCATGGCCAGCACGAGTGCCAGCAGAGCGAGCGGCCTGGCCGGCCTTGAGCGAACCAATCCCACAGACATGGTTTCTCTCCCGGAGGTGGGTGAGGAGGGCACCGTTCACCGGGGAAGGTGAAGGAGCCTGAGAGTCATGCTCATGACATCCAATTGTTCGAGGTTTCGAACGATGGTCGCAATTACGGACGAGGATTGATGATTGGGTAACTCCCTACGGCTGTCAACACTTTGCACGCGTTCGACCGGCGCAGGCCGCCCCGCACCGGTCGATGTCGACAACGGGCCATCAGTAGAACGCAGTCGAGTCGGCGGACCAGGGCCTTGCGTCGGCGGATCAGAGCTGCGTCAGAGGACCACAGCCACGTCAGCGGATCAGAGTCCGCAGGACGGGCACGCTGCCACCGGCGGTGAACAGACCCGCGAGAATCGCGTCGGCTACGCGGCCGTTGTCCAGGAAGGTGAGGCCGCCGACCACGAGTCCCATGATGAACGCCGTCAGGAGGACGAGGGCGGTGTGCATGGTCACGAAGGGACTGGGTGGCGGCGACGTGCGGGGCGGGATCGGGGAAGGTACGGAACTCACGTGCTGCTCCAGAGGCAGGATAGGAGACGGGATGACGATGAAGTGACAGAGCTCCTGTTGCGTGCGGCGTCTGTTCGCGGCTCGGCGGCCACAGGTGCTGGGACGCGTGTGGATCAGCCGGGTTCGCCGCACTCGTACAAGGGCAGTTTGCCGAGGTAGGCGTCCGTACGGTGCCCGAGCGAGTCCACCGCGACAGCGGTGAGTCGCAGCTTCACGGTCTCCAGATGCTTGGGCGTCGCTCGGTAGTCCGGGACGTCGAAGCGGATGGCGTCTCCGTCGGCGACTCCAGCGTCCGATACGTACGTCCCGTCGGTGGGGTGTTGGATGTACAGCGTCAGGTGGGAGACGCCCGAGGGGTCGGACGCCGCGAGCCACACGCTGTAGGTGGTGGGTGTTCCGGCTGGGCCACAGGTCTGCATCTGAACGCCGTGGTAGTCGAGGACCACCTGCCCGACCGCGTTCGTACTGATGCGGGTGAGGGACACAGCAGGGCCGGTGGTGTCCGGCGGCGGGACGACTACACCGGCGTCTTCGCCTTTGCGGGGGTCGCTGTGAGAGCTGTTGGCGCTGTCGCCATTACCGTCGCCGTGACTCTTGGTGAGACTGCTGTCGTCCGAGCGCCCCTGGTCATCACCCCCCGTGTTGCCGGTGGTCTTGCCGTGACCGCTTCCGCTGCTGTCGTCCCCGCCGTGGCCGCTGTCTCGGCTCCCGCTGCTCTGGGAGCCATGGGAGCCGTTTCCGTCGCTGCCGCTGCCGCTGCCGCTGCCGCCGGGGTTTCCGTTGCGGTCCCTGTCGTCGGCGCTGTGACCAGATGCGTCACCGCGTTTACCGGCGTCCTTGATTGATGGGTGGCCGGTGTTGCCACCGGGACTGCCGGGGCTGCCCGGGGGAGTGTCGGAGGGGGCGACGATGCCGGGTGCCAGTGCCCGCAGAGGTCCGGCGAAGTCCGACCCACTCTTGTGCAGGGCCACGCCCACGACGAGTCCGGCGACGACGCATGCGCCGATCGTCGTGGAGACACGGTGCCTTGGGCGACGGGAGGGCTGCTGGTGTGAGTACCACGCTCCCACAGGGCGGTCGAGCGGGTTCCGGCCACTGCCCTCCCGCCGTGTCCCGCGACCGTCGCTGCGAGCGGCCGCGCGTGGCGTGCCGGGACCACCGGTACGTCGTAGCTCGCGCACACGCGCCTTTGCTCCGGTGCCTTCCGTGCCCAGCTCGTCGCAGACGTTACGGATGCGGTCGCGCATGGCGGGAGAGGGAAGCAATACCGGCAGCGTCCAGACGAATTTGTGCTGCGAGGGTGCTTCCCACTCCGTCCGAAGCGGTTCACACCCCGGCTCCTCGCATCCCTTCAGGTGCGACTCCACGCTCGCCACCAGGGCAGGAGTGACATGCGTCGCCGAGCTGGCCAGTTCCTGCCTCAGCTCCCGGCACTCGACCGACGCTGCCTGCCACCGCATCACCAGGAGCGCGGCCTGCGCGCTCTTCTGCGCCCGCATCTTCCTCTGGGAGAGCGTGTTCTCAGTGATCCTCAGCTCTCGGGCCTGCTCCCTCGTGGACCGTCCAGTTACTGTTTGCTCCAATGCCAGTTCCAGGGTCTGGCATTCGCGCTCGTTCAGGGCCGACAGGATCCCGTCCCACAGCTTCTGGGCGGCCAGTTGCTCCTCTGCCTGCCGCAGAGGCACACAGGTCTCCGGATCGGGGTCCCACAATTTGCTCAGTCCCCTGCGCTCCGACGCCAGTTGTCGGAACCTCGTCGCCACCAGGTTGTGGACGGCCTCCTTCAGCCATGCGCGCGGATTCGCGACCGGCTTCCTGGAACGCAGCAGTGCCTCGTACGCCAGCGCGACCACGTCTTCAGCCTCGGCCCACTGTCCCGCCCCCAGCCTCCGCCGGGCGACCACCTTCA
Source organism: Streptomyces sp. NPDC005878 (assembly GCF_040629815.1). Taxonomy (NCBI): domain Bacteria; kingdom Bacillati; phylum Actinomycetota; class Actinomycetes; order Kitasatosporales; family Streptomycetaceae; genus Streptomyces; species Streptomyces sp. NPDC005878. Next base: position 118,556 of record NZ_JBEXWK010000011.1, on the reverse strand, counting down.
GCCACTTGGTGTAGGACCAGAGGATCTCCGTGGCTTCGGAGTCCCCCTTCCGGAACCGCTCGACGAGTTCGCCGTCATCCATGGTCATCGCTTCCCGCCTCTCTTCCCTGGTCGGTCACACCGTCCTTGAGGTGCGTCATCGACAATGAGGTCGCATGGGCCGCCCGAGGTCTGACAGCTGGCACCCCCATATTTTCTGGAGAAACGGTTTCCCAGCGGATTTCCAGTGCCATGCAAGGAATTTGCGGTACATCGCCAGTCACGCCGTGTGGACGTTGACGGAAGACGCCTGATGAGGATTCCGGGGTCCGCTGTAGACGAGTCACCCCGGCGTATGTACGGCAGGTAGGCGCGCGGGTTGTGCGCCGGGGCTCGTCAACGTGGTCCGGTATCACCCGTGGAGCGGGACGCGGGGACGACAGGCCCGCTCCCGACCTTTGGGCGGCGCCTGATCCTTTGGGGGAGTGGTCCCTGCCTCCGCTTACGCCCGGCCCGGCCGGTAGACGCTCAGATCCCCGTAAGTTGCCAACACCCCGGCCACGTCCCCGGGTTGGTGCCGCAGCGTCGCGTCCAGGAAGGCGAGTGTGGTCGCGGCGACCACGTGGGGGCTCTCCGTGCGGCCAAGGGAGCCGACCATCGAGGGCACGGGGGGCAGGTACAGGGGGGCGTCCATGAAGGTGAGGTGGGCGGCGCCGGGGATGGTGAGCCGGTAGGTCGTCGAGGTGCTGAGCTTGAGGACCTGGGTGAGGCGCGGTAGGTAGCGCGGGTCGGTTTCCGTGCCGATGGCCTGGGTGAGCGCGAGCGCCGGCTGGTGGAAGGGGAGCAGGGCGGGGTCGCGCGGATAGCCGTCCAGATTGATGACGGCGGCGAACCGGCGGTCCTGGCGGGCTGCTTGCAGGGCGGCACCGCCCCCCAGGGAGTGGCCGGTCACCGCGGCCCGGCCGACGTCGAGGTGTCCCGTCAGCGGGCCGTCGATTTCGCCTCGGTCCATGCGGCCCAGCTGGGTGAGGACGAAGCTGAGGTCCGCGGCTCGCACCCGCGTGGTTTCGACGGCACGCCTGTCGTCTTCGTCGTCGTCGCCCGTGGTAGCGATCCTGGTGTTGATCGTTCGGCCGTCGGTGAGGACGACGGCGGCGGAGTCGTACGGGTGGTCCAGGGCCGCGACCACGTAACCGTGGCTGGCCAGTTCCTCCGCCCAGGCGGTGTTCTGGGTACGTACGCCCCCCAGCCCCGGGGAGAACACCACGAGCGGGAACTTCGCGTCGGCGCGGGCCACCGGGGCGTCGAAGACCGCGTGGGTGTGGGCACGCGGGACACCGTCGACCAGGAAGCCGGGCAGGCCGCTATAGCGCGCGAGGGCATGGGAGACCGTGCGTGCCTCCTGCTCCGTGCGGCCGAGGTACCGGGCTCGCGGCGAGTCGGCGGGCATCTTCCGCGCGGGGTACCAGAGCTGCACCACGACCGTGCGCCGGTCGTCGGGTTCGGGAGTGGCGGTCTCGGAGCGGTCCGGGTCGGTCCACTGCATCACGCGGGTGCCGACAGCGAACTGGCCGGTCGGCGTGGGGAACACGGGGACAGGAAAGGCCCAGGCGGCAACGGGACCCGTGGCGATCAGGGCGACGCACGCGACCGATCCCGGCAGCGCGAGCCACCATCGTGCCCGTCTCACCGGCCGGCCGGTACGTCGGCGGATCAGCGGAGAGACGGCGAACGGCAAGGCGAGGGCAGCGCCTGCCAGTACCGGCAGCATCTGCCAGCGCAGCCCCACCACACTCAGTACGGCCGCGGACAGGACGAAACCCGCTCCCGCCGCGATCGTGACGGATGGGCGAGCGGCGGGGGGAAGCCAGCGCGCCAGCACCAGCGTGACGGCGCCCAGCAGAGCAAGTACTTCCAGGGGAGACATGTGCAGTCCCGTGATGATGTCGGTCACCCGTCCATCCTCGGCGCGGGGCACATACCGTCACATCGGTCCCGGGTCGTCGGCGTGTGCGACCGGAGTCGCACTCCCAGGGTTGTCCCGTGTGCGATCCCCGTCGCATCCAGGCATGTCACGGGTGCAACCGGAGTGGCAATCGAACGCGGCAGGTCAGCGCTGGCTTTGCGACCACGGGAGGGGGTCGGACTCCTCCTGCGGTCGTACGTCGGCACCGCACCATCAGACGCTGGACTCATGCGTGCGCACCGGACCGCGGCCTACGGTGACAGGGCCGCGCGTGGTACGTGCCGGGCAGCGCGGGGCGTCCCCTTCCCGTGCTCGACCCGGCTCCGGCTGTACGAGGTGGCAGTCCCGACCGGGGCCACGATGACGTTGAGTCGACAGGAACATGTGATGACCGAGGCGGCTGCGGAGACCGGCAGTGCTCACTCGACTCGCCCGATTCACCCGGTGGGTTTCCGGGACCGGGTGCTGCGCGCCTCGACGGCCGTACGGCTGACGAGGTGTGCCGGCCCGGCCGTAGCACGGGCGGCGCGACCGATCAGCGCTGCTCGGCGCCGCTGCTCCCGGGTGCCGTCCACGGTGTGGGATTCGCTGCTGCCGGCACTGCTCCTCCTCAACATCATGACCACGTTCGAGCCGCACGCATGGCCCGTCGCCATGACCCTCACCGCGGCTCTCGCGCTGCCCCTGGTGTGGCGGCGCCGGGCCCCGCTCACGGTGTTCGGCGTCGTGGCGGCCGCGGCCTTCGTCCAGTGGCTGATGGACGTCCAACTGCCGGCGGACGTCGCCCTGCTGGTGGCGCTCTACACGGTGGCCGCGAACGCGGGGCGGCGCGGCACACTGGTCGCCGGTGCCGTCGTGGAGACGGGAGTCCTGCTGGCCTGTCTGCGCTGGGTGGCGGAAGACGCGTTTCTGACCCCCTTCGTGGCGGTGACCGCGATGGTGGTCGCCGCCGCCGTCCTGGGCGTGAACATGCGGACCAGGGGCGACTACCTCGCGGCCGTGGAGGAACGGGCCACCCGCCTGGAACAGGAGCAGGACCAGCAGGCACGGCTCGCCGTCGCCGAGGAGAGGACCCGTATCACCCGGGAGATGCACGACATCGTCACCCACAACCTGTCCGTCATGGTCGCCCTCACCGACGCCGCCCTTTACGCGCAGCACCGGTCGCCCGACAGGGCCACCACCGCGATGCTCCAGATCTCGGAGACAGGGCGGCAGGCCCTCACCGACATGCGGCGGTCCCTGGGTGTCCTGCGGGCCGACGAACCGGACGCGGAGCGTCACCCGCTGCCCGGCATCGCGCAACTGCCCTCCCTCGCCGAGCAGATGGCCGCCGCCGGGTTGCCGACCCGTCTCGACGTCCACCGCGATCACACCGGCATTCCCGCCTCAGCGCAACTCACCGTCTACCGCTTGGTACAGGAAGCCTTGACCAACACCCTGAAGCACACCCCGCCGGGCACGCACGCGGAGGTCCGGGTGCGGTGCTCGGCCGAGACCGTCACCGTGGACGTCACCGACAACGGCCCACCACCCCCACGGCCCGACGCCACGCCGTCCGGCGGGCACGGCATCGCGGGCATGCGCGAGCGCGTGGCGGCCTACGGGGGAAGCGTGCGGGCAGGACCGCTCCCGGCCGGCGGCTGGGGCGTTCATACCCGTCTCGACCTCGGCAGCGGAGAAGGGCGATCCACATGACGATCCGTATCCTGATCGTCGACGACGAAGCGCTGCTCCGTATGGCGTTCAGCACGGTTCTGGAGGCGCAGCCCGACATGGCACCGGTCGGCGAGGCCGCGGACGGCAGCGAGGCCGTACGCCTGGCCCGGGAACTGCGGCCGGACGTCGTCCTCATGGACGTCCGGATGCCCGGGACCGACGGGATCGAGGCGACCCGGCGGGTGATGCGCGCCTCGCCGCGGAGCAGAGTGCTGATCCTGACCACCTTCGACCTCGACGCATACGCCTTCGCAGGACTCAACGCCGGGGCCTCCGGTTTCCTGCTGAAGAACACCAGGCCCGAAGAACTGCTCACAGCGATACGCAACGTGGCCGCGGGCGACGCGGTGGTCTCCCCGCGGATCACCCGCCTGCTGCTGAAGAACCTCCGCCGGCACATCCCCGAGAACGGCGCCCCTGGCCCCGACGAGCGGCTGCAACGGCTCAGCCCCCGCGAGCGCGAGGTGCTCATCGAGGTGAGCCGGGGCCTGACCAACACCGAGATCGCGACCACGCTGCACCTCGCGGAGGCCACGGTGAAGTCCCACCTGGGGCGCATCCTGCACAAGCTCGAACTCCGCGACCGGATACAAGCCGTGATCTTCGCCTACGAGAGCCGTCTCATCCATCCGGCATGATGTGACGGGCCTGATCCGGCGGGCCCGCTGCCGACGTGCCGGGCCGCCCCAGGGCGAACACGTCGCCCCCGCGTGGTGGGTTCACGCGTCCATGCCGGTCAAGGCCCGGCAGGTCGTGTGGCTCCCGGGCCTCGTCGTCCGGTCCGCGGGCGGCGCCCGCCGAGGGTCACTTCTTGCCCTTCAGTGCGGCCACGTCCTTGGCCAGCCCCGTCATCTGGGTGGTGAGTACGCCGATCTGCTTGGACAGGGCTGCCAGAGCGTCCGTACTGCCGGTGCTGCCGACACTGCCGTTCCGGTGCGCGCGGCCGCGCACTCGGACGACACCGGCGGGGACCCCGCTGATCTGGATGCCCACCTCGTGCCACGCCGCCAGGACGGCCGACTGCTCGGTGCTGTTGTCGCCGTACAGTTCCGCGGCCTTGTGGTAGGTGGTGTTCGCGAATTCCTGGAACTGGGTCTCGGCGCTGGAAGCCTTGAGGGATTCGTACCAGATGGCTCCGGCGGCCTCCCAGGCGAATCCACCGATTCCCGCGGCGGTCAGGTAGAACGCCTTGTTGGGAATGCCGGAGTTGATGTGCACCCCGCCGTTGTCGCCTCTTTCCGAGCTCGGCAGATGGACGAACCTGCTCATGTGGTCGGGCTGGGGGTCCTTGCCGAACAGGGCGTTGTCGTATGCCTGGCCCGGGGCCTTCATCGACCGCAGGGCGTCGGCGTCGATCCCGGGAGTGAACACATCGGGACCGATCAGCCAGTCCGCCTCCTCGACCGACTGCTTGAGCGACCACTGTTTCACCAGCGACCCGAAGACGTCCGAGGCGGATTCGTTCAGGGCGCCCGGCTGGTCGTGGTAGGCGAGACCCGCGGTGTTCTCGGTGACACCGTGGGTCAGTTCGTGGGCGATGACATCGAGGGACCCGGTGAAGTCGGTGAAGATCTTTCCGTCTCCGTCACCGAAGACCATCTCCTGCCCGTCCCAGAAAGCGTTGTTGTACTCCACGCTGAAGTGGACGTATCCGTCCAGGCGCATCCCGCGGTCGTCGATGGAATCGCGGTTGAACACCTCGTGGTAGAAGTCGTGCGTCGTGCCGAGGCCGTTGAACGCCCGATTGACCGCGTCGTCCGTCGACGCCGGCCCGTCTTCCGGTCGGGCCACGATGGCTGAGGGAAGCATTCTGCCGTTCTGGCAGTCGAACACGGTCCGCCGTCCGTTGCCGGGCGTGGTGACGCCGGAGAAGCCCGCCCGGATCGCTCGCTCACCGCGCAGTCCGGCGGTGGTCAGCAGGGTGTCCAGCGCTGCTTGGTGGACTTCGTTGTTGTCGCTGCGCAGGAGCTTCTCCAGAAGCAGCGGAGGGATGATGCAGCTGATGTGGCGGGTCCTGGTCATGGGGTGCCTCGTGCGAGGAGGAGCGGTCGCGTGGGCTCGCTCATCGGGTGTTCCGGTGTGGTTGTTCTGCGTTGATCCGCGTGTTCCAGAACAACCCTGGGCCGACGCCGCCAACCCCCGCCGGGACAGGCGTACGCTCATACCGGGGCAGGGTCGGCGGGGGTGCCGTGGCCGAACGGCGGCCGCGTCCGGTGCCTGTTCCGAGGGCGAGGTGGCGTACGGTCCGCGGGCTCCGCCGTACGCGCGCGGCCCTCGTGTCCGCGGGGTGCATGACCGCAGCGGTGAAGACGTGTCTCCTTCGAGTATCCATTCGTGGGCCGCGACTTGCACTCCGAGCGGGGCGGGATGCCGCGCTCCTCTGTCCGACGGTGGACCTTCTCCTGCGGTCGTCGAGTGGCCCTGCCGTGGGCGCTGGTACGGAGAGGGGTATTCGTACCCGTCAGGCGTCGGCCCCGTCCGCTCCGTACCGGAGGCCGTCGAGGAGCAGGTCGAGGAGACGGTCGGCCCGTTCGCGCTGGTCGGGAGCGCTGGTGATCAGTGCGACACCGGCCAGGCTGAAGCCGACGTCGAGGGGATCGACGTCGGGGCGTACCAGACCGGCTTCCGCTCCGGCATGCATCAGCGTGGTGAGCGCGGTGCCCAGCTTGTCGAGGGTTTCGGCGAAGGGGTCCGCGCCGGATGCGACCGCGGCCCGCAGTGCGTCCGCCATGCCCTGCTTGGCAGCCACGTAGTCGATGAAACGGTCCATCCAGAGACGGAGTGCCCGGTCCGGCGCATGATCGGCGAGGAGCGTCGTGGCGCTGTCGCAGACCCGCGCCAGTTCGTTGCGGTAGGCCGCCTCGACCAGTGCCTCACGGGTGGGGAAGTGACGGTAGAGCGTGGCCGAGCCGACGCCCGCGGCCTTGGCGATCGTGTCGATCGCCACATCGGGGCCCTTCTCGGAGAAGGCGCGCACGGCTGCTTCGAGGATCCGCTCGCGGTTGCGGCGGGCATCGGCACGCAACACGCTCGGCTTGCTGGTCAAGTTTGTTCCCTTCGTCGGGGGACCAGTCTACTGGACAACCGGGGAGTTCCCCGTTTACCTTGAGGGCGTAAGCGGGGAACTCCCCGGTTACGGGTTTCCGCCCGTCGTGTCCCCCTGCAAGGAAGACCCCCTCCATGACCTCCCCGAAGACGGTTCTGATCACCGGTACGTCCTCCGGTATCGGCCTGGCCGCCGCCATCGACGCCGCCCGTGCGGGCTGGACGACCATCGCCACCATGCGCGACACCGGCAAGGCCGAGGCCCTGCTCAGGGCTGCCGCCGATGCGGGTGTGTCGGACCGCGTCCAGGTCAAGCGCCTGGATGTGACCGACTCCGCCGGTATCGCCGGCTGCGTGGACGAGGTCGTCGCCGAGCACGGCCGCCTCGACGCGCTGATCAACAACGCCGGTGCCGCCCAGGTCGGCACCATCGAGCAGAGCAGCCTCGACGATGTCCGCGCGGCCATGGAGGTCAACTTCTTCGGCGTGGTCGCGGCGACCAAGGCGGCCCTGCCGCATCTGCGGGCGTCCAAAGGCCGGGTGATCACCGTCACCAGCGTCGGCGGCGTCGTCGGCCAGCCCTTCAACGAGGCGTACTGCGCGGCCAAGTTCGCGGTCGAGGGCTTCATGCAGTCCCTCGCCCCCGTCGCCGCCACCGTGGGTGTCGGTGTCACCGTGGTCGAGCCCGGCGCGGTGGCCAGCGATTTCGTCGCCAATCTCGGCCTGGACATCCCCGGGCAACTGGCCGCCGCCGGGCCCTACGGACCGGCGCTGGAGGCCTACCTCAACCGCACCAGCCAGTCGTTCGCGGGCGCCCAGACCCCCGCCGAGGCGGCCGCCCCGATCATCGAGGCACTGACCGCCACCCACCCGCCCCACCGCATGCAGACCTCGCCGTGGGCCCGCGATTTCGTCGCCACCACCCTCACCGACCTCGACGGCTCCGCCGTCCAGAACCTCACCGGTACCTGGGTGCGCTGAGCGCTTGGCGGGACTCCCGTACGTATGGCCCATCCCACCCGTCCCATCCACCCCTCACGCACCACGGGCACGACCCGAAAACAGCAAGGAAGATCACCATGGAACTCCGCACCCTCGGCACCCAGGGCCTGACCGTCTCCGTAGAAGGACTCGGCTGCATGGGCATGAGCGCCTTCTACGGCCACACCGACGAGGCCGAGTCCCTCGCCACCATCCACCGTGCACTGGAACTGGGTGTGACTCTGCTGGACACGGCCGAGAGCTACGGCCCGTTCCTCAACGAGAAGCTCCTCGGCAAGGCTCTCGCGGGCCGCCGTGACCAGGCCGTCCTCGCCACCAAGACCGGAATCGAGTTCACCGACGACGGGACGCTCCAGGGCCAGAACGGAAGCCCCGCCTACATCCGCCACTCCCTCGACCGTTCCCTGCGCCACCTGGGCACCGATCACGTCGACCTGTACTACCTGCACCGGGTCGACCCCCAGGTACCGATCGAGGAGACCGTCGGAGCGATGAGCGAGCTGGTGGACGCCGGCAAGGTCCGTTACATCGGCCTGTGCGAGGTCGCCCCCCAGACCATCCGCCGGGCCCACTCCGTCCACCCGATCACGGCGGTCCAGACCGAGTACTCGCTCTTCGAGCGCGGCATCGAGGACGACGGGGGCATGGCCACCCTGAACGAGCTCGGGATCGGCCTCGTCGCCTACTCTCCGCTCGGGCGCGGGTTCCTCTCCGGCGCGATCACCAGCCCGGACGACTTCGCCGCCGACGACTTCCGTCGCACCGACCCGCGCTTCCAGGGCGAGAACTTCGACCGCAACCTGGCCGTCGTCGACCAGGTCCGCCGCATCGCCGCCGCCAAGCAGGTCTCGCCGTCCCAGCTGGCCCTGGCCTGGGCACTTCGTCAGGGCGCGGTCGCCATCCCCGGCACCAAGCGCCGCCGCTACCTGGAGGAGAACGTCGCCGCCACCACGGTGACGATCACCGACGAGGAGCTGGCCGCCATCGACGCGGTCGCCCCGCGCGGCGTCGTCTCCGGCGACCGCTACGCCCCTGAGCTGATGCAGACCCTCAACGGCTGAGCGCGGCACGCAAGTTACCCGTCCGGGGCTACCCACCGGCTCACCTCTACGGGCCGACGGCATGCGATCAGCCGACCCGGAGAGCCAAGCGCCGGGACGGGCTCACCGGATGCGGTGCTCAGAGCCCAGTGACGTTCGAGTCCGCTCCGCCGGTTCAGGAGGCAGGGGGAGACAGGGCGGTAACCCGTTCGGACTGCTCCTCGACGCGTGTTCGCGGCAGAGCTCCTAGGGTCGAAGCGACCTCTCGGGGAATCGTGAGGAGGCTCTTGTGGATCGTCGTGCCGCCGCAGCTTGCATAGTGCTGGCTTTCGCTTCCTGTGCTCCCTTGTCCGGGGCCGCCTACGCCCAGACGGATCTGGACTGCAGGGACTTCAGCTTCCAGGAGGACGCGCAAGCCGTCTTCGACAGGGACCGCAGTGATCCCAACCGGCTGGATGAGGACCAGGGCCCCGACGACGGGATCGCCTGTGAGGCGTTGCCCAGAAGGGGCACCGCTCTCCCCACGCGGGCGCCTGTCGTCCCGAGCGCACTGCCCAGTCGCGGTGCCCAGGGCGGGATGGGGGGTGCTTCGGGGACCGGGCCCGGCGGGCTGGAGATCGGCGCGGGCGTGGGGCTGGTAGCTGGTGCCGCCGGTATCGGTTACATCGTTCTGAAGCGACGACGCGAAGCCTGAGCGAGCTTCGTCCGCGCGGTGTCAGCATCGAGGCCCTGACCGACGAGCTCGCCTATGCGCGCAGGACTAGAGGGCATTCTCTTGCACGGATTCCCGCGATTCCGGCCGCTGATCCGGGCCGTCGGCCCGGGCGGCGGCGCTCAGCGCTGCCTCGACCCGGCGGTTGCTGGTCATGGTCGTCGTGACGGCGGTCATGGTGAGGAGGAGGCCGGCCGCGGTGTAGAGCGGGGTGCGTACGTCGTACGTGGTGGCGAGCCAGCCCCCGAGGAAGGCGCCGAACGGGGCGGCGCACATGGCGAGCATGCGGGAGGTGGAGGCGACCCGGCCCATCAGGTGGGCGGGGACGATCGCCTGTCGCAAAGAGGGTCCGAGCACCATCGTGGCGCCCATGCCCGCTCCGCAGACGGCGAGCGCGAGGCCGGCGACGTACGGGTTCGGGGCGGCGGCGAGGCCCAGGATGGCGAGTCCCTCGACTGCGGCCGTGCAGGTCAGCGCGGTTCCGGTGCCGAGCCGTCGGCCGAGGAAGGAGGCGATGCCCGCGCCGAGCAGACCGCCGGTGGCCTCCGCCGTGAGGAGCAGGCCGAAGCCGAAGGTGTCGATGCCGAGACGATCGTGCGCGAAGAGGGCGAGCACCGTCTCCACGGCCAGGAACGCGATGTTCCCGACCGCCGGACGCAGCGCGAGCCCGAGCAGCAACCGGTCACGGAACACGTACGAGGCGCCGGCCCGCGCCTGCCGCAGTAGCGACTCACGGGCTTGCGGCACGGGCCGGGGCAGGGCGGGCAGCGACCGTACGAGCAGGGCGGAGAGCGCGAACGACACCGCGTCGGCCAGCAGCGGGACCGCCCGTCCGAGCGCGAGCAGGGCACTGCCCGTCGGCGGCCCCGCGAAGCCGGACGCGGCGGTCTGGGCGCCGCGCAGACGGGAGTTGGCGCGCTCAAGGAGTGCGGGGTCGCGGCCGAGCAGATCCGGCAGATAGGCCGTGGCGGCCGTGTCGAAGAAGAGCCCGCCGAGGCCGAGCAGGAAGGCGACGGCCGCGAGCAGCGCAATGCTCAGTACGTCGAGCGCGGCCGCTGCCGCCGGTATCGCGAGCAGCACCGTACGTGCCGCGTCGGTGACCCACATCGTGCGCCGACGGTCCCAGCGGTCCACCAGCGCACCACCCAGCACCCCGAAGAGCAGCCACGGCAGCGTTCCGGCGGCCGTGACGACGGCGAGCGCCATCGGGTCCCGTGTCAACGTCAGGGCGAGCAGCGGCAGCGCGGCGTGCGACACTCCGTCGCCGAGCGAGGAAACCGTCTGCGCGGTCCACAACCGCCCGAAGCCTGTGGGCAACTTCCGTGCATCCCACATCACTTGGCGTCCCCCTCGGTCTGAACTCGCGATGCCGGGTGGAACAGGGCGAAGACGAGCGACGTGTCCGGCAGTGCGGGGTCGGACAGCTCTCGGTACTCGTCCGCCAGCGCCTGAAGCCGCGCCCCCAGCTCCGCGAACTGCTCATCGGTGAGCCGCAGATGGGCCATTCGTACGTGCCGTTCGCTCTCCGCCGGCGCCGCTTCCAGGTCGGCCACCGCATGCCGCATCAGCACATCCGGTCCACCTTCGCCCGGATCCGGCAGCACGATCGACCGCGCGGCCATCGCGTAGTACCGCTCGGTGACCCCGCGGACCTTCCGCGTACGTACCACCTTCACCAGCCCGGCCCGTTCGAGCAGCCGTACGTGGTAGCTGGAACTCCCCTTCGCCAGGCCCACGCGCTCGGCGATCTGCGTGATCGTCGCGGGCTCGAAGCGGAGCAAGGCCATGATCCGGTGGCGGGTGAGGTTGGAGACGGCGCGCAGCTGGTCGTCAGTGGTGACGTGGAACGCCTCGGGAAGATCATCGGTAGGCATGGGCCCAATGGTCAATGGTTCTTGACCATTGTGCAAGGGAATTCCCGAGGGAGTCGTGTGACTTGGTTCAGGGGGCGCAGAGCGCTCGACGGCCCGGCGAGGCTGGCCGGCCCCGCGACCGTGGGCGAAGCCGCGTCGGCCGATCGCGGCCTGGGCCTTGATTCCGCGCTTGCGCAGCAGGGCGATACGTGCGACGCACCGGCCCCGCAGAGGGGGCAGCGGAACGCTGCATTTCCCTCTCTGCGGGGCCGGTGCACCCTTGCTGGTGCGGGGTTATTCGCGTATTCACGTGCGCGGGACAGTGCGAGCCTGTGTGCGCGCTCACCACCGTACGGCTGCCACGGGATCAACCGGCGCCGACCTGAGCAGCGTTCGCCCAGCCCAAGGAGTTACGGCGACGGCCGCCACCCCATGGAGACGTGAGGCAGGATCAGAAGAAGGTCTGGAAGCGGGTGGAGTCGCTGCGCAGGGGCAGGGCATGGGCCGCTTCGAACGGGTCGGTGGTGCTGTTGCGCCCGGAGTACAGGGCGGAGCCGGAGGAGCCGATGGCGTAGAGATCGGCCACGCCCTTGCCGTTCCTGCCCGCCGGGATGATGTGCGTGTACTTCTGCCAGCCGCCGCCGACCTCGCGGCGGGCGGTGAAGGTGCCGTCGCCCTTGCCCAGGTAGAGCCAGAGGACACCGTCCTTGTCGCGGGCGAGGAGGTCGCCGCCGGAGGCGCCGGCGATGTTGCCCGGCGCGGTGAGGAGGTTGTAGACCTGCCAGCCGCCGCCGATCTTCTGACGGGCCTTGAAGGGGGTGGTGGCATCGCCGGTGGAGGCGTAGAACCACAGCACGCCGGCCTGGTCGGTGGCGAGGAGATCACCCCGGCCGTCGCCGTTCAGGTCCGACCCACCGGTGATCTGCGTGTAGATGTTCCAGCCGCCGCCTATCTTCGTGCGGGGCAGGAGCTTCTGGTGGTCGCTCTGGTGGAGCCACAGCACACCGTCACGGTCCCGGCCGACGACGTCGTCCGCTGCTGAACCCGCCAGGTTTCCGGGGGAGGCCATCAGCGTGTACGTGTTCCAGCCGGTGCCCAGCACGTCCGGCTTCGGGTCGTGGACGACCGGCGGGCAGCCCTCGTCGTTGCAGTCGGGGCTGTTGCCCATGGCGCGCAGGTGGCTGAGGTCGTACGCGCCCAGGTTGCCCGAGCTGTCGCGGACAAGGGCGTCCGCCTGCGCGTTGTCATTGAAGTCGCGTGGCGCGGTGCCGCGTTCGACCGTGGTGGTACCGGTCTTCACGGCGGAGGGGCCGACGCCGGACGCCGGGCGGGCGGTCATCTTCCAGGTGTACTCGCCGTTGTAGGCACCGACCACCTGGTCGAAGTAGCCCTTCCAGTTGATGTAGGTGTCGTAATAGCTCCACAGTGACACCGTGCGGCCGGTGGCCACGTGGGTCAGGTCGAGCGAGACGCCCAGGTCCGGCTGGTTGGTCTCCCAGGTCACGCGCTTGTCGGTGCCGTCGAAGTGGAAGACGCTCGGAACGTTCGCCCCCTTCAGGATCATTTCCAGGGGGTTCTGCCCGTCGCCGATCATGGTGGCCACGGGGGTGCCGCTCGCGTCGAGCGAGATGCGGAACAGCCCCTGGCCCTGCGCGAAGGTGCCGCCGGACACGAGCAGGGTCCCGTCGCCGGCCGGGGCCACATGACTCGCGAGGTCGAGGAGCGGCACCTTCCGGCCGTCCTTCAGCGACTTCAGGACGATCGGCTTGTTCGGGTAGGTGACCCCGTCGACGACGACCTTGTCGTTGCCCGTGATCGCCAGCCAGTCGCCGCCGAGGGCGATCTGCGCGTGGTAGGGGAGGGTCTGGGCCTGCTTGGTCTTCCGGTCCACGATTCTGGTCTGGCCGGTTTCCGACTCCCAGAGCACGCGGTCGGGCGTGACCTGTGCGAAGCCGCTGTAACGGTCGAGGTCGTACGTCTCGACGGTGGCGGCCGTGGCCACGTCCACCAGGGCGAGATGGAAGGCGCCGTCCGTCGCCGAGGTCTGCACGGCAACGGTCCCGGGCGTCGAGCCATAAGGCGACCCCCAGGGCACACCGGCCGGCATCCCCGTCACCTTGCGGTCGACGACCTCGCCGCCGGGCGCCCGGCTCACCAGGTGGAGGTCCTGGGTGGCCGGGTCGACCATCACGAGCGTCGAGCCGTTGACCTCGCGCAGTTTGTAGGGGATGTCGATGACGACCGGGTCGCCGCCCTTGGCCATGTCGTGGATGGTGTGGCGGGTTCCTTCGCTCGCCACGACGATGTCGGCTCCGGCCGCGCCCTGGTAGGTGACGGCCGGGCTCTTCGGGAAGGGGGTGACGGCACCGTCCGCGTACCGCGTCCAGGCGACGTCGTCCGTACGGACGGCGAGGAACCCGCTGGGCCCTGCGGTCGCGAGGACACTGTTGACGAACGGGAAAGTCGCGTCCTGGGCGCCCTGTTGCGCGGCTGCGGCGGCGTGGGCGGGAGCCGGCGTCGCGGCGTCGGCCGGACCGTTGAGCGTGACGGCCGCGGTGGCGGCCAGGGCGACGGCGACGGCGGCACCGAGCCGCGAGCGAGGGGTGCGAACGCGAGCGCGTGACATGGAATGAGCCTCCTCGTGAGGGATGCGCGTGTCCGGGCGGAGAACGCGACATCCACCAAGACCTCTGAGGAGACTGGACGGTTGTACACCCTATGCAACTAATTATCCGGAACAGGGGCTTTGTGCTTAGTGGTTGAACGCCCCACTCGGAACAACGAAGCCGGGCGGTACGTACTTAATCCAGTGCGCTCCCACCTCTTCGACGCCTGGGGCTGGCCGCGCGGTTGCAGGGGAGCGACTCGACTTCCGTGCGGCCACACCTGGGTGGGCTGTGCTTCCGGCGGCCGGGCACCGAGCAGCCCCGGCCCACCTGCGGCCAAGGCTCAGCCGAGGCCGCGATGGGCGGCCCACAGCGTTCCGGCGCGGGTGGCCGCGTCCGCGACCAGAGCTGCCAGTTCTGATTGGTCGGGGACGGGGAACGAGACGTATGCGCCCCGACCACCGCCGACGGGTCGGCCATAGGCCTTAACGGCGAGGTGACCGTCCGGGAGAAGCCGGATGTTGAGTGTGGTGAGTTGGAAGGTTTCACCCCGTCGCGTGTCCGTCCAGCGGAGCGCCTGCGGGATGGTGACGTTGACCGCCAGAGCACTCACTTCCAGATTGCCGCTCATGGACGGATGATCCCACGCGAGACGAGGCGACCGCACAGATTGCCCCGGGGCCTGCAACTCGAACTCCGTGCGGGTGTTGGTAAGCGGCGCGTGCACCTGCCCGTGCCATCAGACCTGAACGTGCACCCCAAGGGCTCGCAGTAGCCGGACCGCTGCGACCCGTTGGTGGCGCGGACGGTCCTGGGCCAGGAGCCGGCAGAGCATCTCCTGCGGTATGTGGTCGGCGCACGGCAGCAGGGCGGCGGTCGCCTGCCGGACCACGGCCGCCGACGGGTCGTCCAGGAGCGGTCGTACGTCGTCGGCGCGCACCGCGTCCAGGGCCCGCAGTCCGGCCACCGCGCAGGCACGCACCGCGGCCGCCGGGTGTGCGAGGAGGGCCCGGACCAGGTCCACGTCCTCGCGCGCCCCGCACTCGCCGAGGCCCACCACAGCGGGGGGCTGTGCCTCGGGGTCGGCGCACAGTGCGCGGTACAGCGGCACGGGGTCGATGCTCCCCTGCCGCAGCACCCAGCGGGCGCACGCTCGTACGACGGCGGAGCGATCGCCGAGGTACGGCTCGGCATCGGCGTGCCGTCCGGTCCGGCGCAGTGCCGTCACCCCCGCCGACCTGATCCGGGACTGGCGGGAGCCGAGCAGCGGCACCACGACCTCGGTGAAACGGTTTGAACTGCCCTCGCCGAGTGTGGCCACGGCCGCTTCGGCACACAGGTCCTGCACGGCGACGTCTCGGTGCCGAGCGGCGGTCTGAGCGAGCCGCTCGGCGGGGAGCAGTCGTCGCTCGACGGCGACGCGGTACGCCAGGCGGGCCGTGGCCCGGTCACCGCTGCCGAGCAGTGCCTCGGTTTGTGTGGCCGGCCCCGTACGCAACGCCTCCGTCAGCCGCTCCTGGGCGAATCCGCCTCGTCGGCGGCGACCGACCCGCAGGGTCAGCGCGGCGTGCGCGGCAAGCCGGTGCGGGGGCGTCTCGGCCAGGAGTGCACGGGCACGTTCTCGTACGGGCTCGGCCCAGTCCGCGCAGCGGATGATGACCAGCGCGAGCAGCGCGGGGTGGTCATCGGTGTGGTCCAGGGCGGTCGCGCGGATGCGGCCGTCGGGGTGGCAAAGGGCGAGGGCGAGTTCGGTCTCACCGGGCTTCCGGCGCCATGTGACGGTGGGCAGCGACGCGCCCGGATCCCACCTCAGCCGCCGCCCGGACAGCGACGCCTTCGAATGGAACAGCTCCGGCCGCTGCCAGGCCAGTTGGCGCACCCAGAAGTCGAGACCGATCCAGGAATCCGGGTCCGTCACATCGAGCGCCCGGTCCAGAGCAACCCCGGCGGCAAGCCGCCTGACGGCCTCGTACGACTCGTCTCCGCTGGTCAGCATGGGTAGAGCCTAATCGGTGCCCGGCATGACGGGCGGAGGGTCGCCGAAGTCTCGTTCGGGCGGCGCGCCCACAGAGAGATCAACCGGGCGCTCTTGGCGCCTTGTGCTGTTCCTCTTACGGCAGGAGGTAACGATCATATGATCAGTCAAGAAGGCTGGAGTAGATCCCGCCCTGGGCCGCTCGGAGGATGGCTGCGATGCGCCACAGTGCTGGCGGTAGCAGTCGGCGCGGTGTTGCCTTCGGCAGGGTTGAGCGACGCGGCGCCTGTCACACCCGGACATGTCGTGTACCGCTCGCCACCGCACGAGGCCGGACACGAGGTCATCGTCGACGGGGACCGTATCTCGACGGACACCATCCGTCGCGTCCTCGCGGGCAACGATCTGACCTTCACCTTGCCTGCGAGAACTTCCCAGAAACTCGCCTACGCCCGCCGAGGGGCCCTGGAACACCTCAACGAGGGTAACCAGCGGGTCTACGGCTGGAACCAGGCACTGGGCCCCCTGCACCATGCCTCTCTCACCCCGGAGCAGCAGGTCGCATTCCAGAAGAATGTGCTGCGCTCACACGCGTCCGGTGTGGGCAAACCCGTCCCGGAACGGGTAACCCGGCTCGCGCTGCTGCTGCGGGCGAACACCATGGCCCGCGGGCACATGGGGGTGCGCCCCGAGCTCGTCCAGCGAATCCTCAGCTTCCTCAATGCGGGGGTCACTCCCGTGATTCCCCGCACCGGGCCGCTGGGCACCGGGGACCTGCAACCGATGGCGGAGGCCGGGCTCGTTCTCACGGGGGACCGGGCCACCCGGAACACCCGTGCCTGGTACCAGGGGAGGAGGATGCCCGCGCATCAGGCGGTACGTGACGCGGGCCTGGGCGCCGAATTCGCCCTGGAATCGGGTGAAGCCCTGCCGTTGATCAGCGGAAACAGCGTACTCACCGCCCGCTATGCCCATGACGTCGTGCGAGCCGCTGGGCTGCTGAACCACACGGAGAAGGCATTCGCCCTGTTCATGGAAGCGACCCGGGCAGAAGCCGGCTCTCTGGACGCCCGTACACACGCGGAGCGCAAGTTTCCCGAGCAGGCCAACGTGGCCAGGCGCATCAGAGAACTCGTCCACGGCAGCACCTGGATGACGGAAGAGGGCCGTCAGGCCTATGAAGCCCACCCCGAGACCCTGGGCAGCCATACGCCCCGGGTCCAGGACGCGGTGTCCGTGCGCGCCGCTCCCCACATCATCGCGACCGCCCGGCAGACCATCAACGAGGCCTGGGCCATCATCACCAGCGAGGCGAACGCGTCGACGTCCAACCCTCTGCTCTTCTGCGACCGCTCCCAATCCCGCCCCCGTTCCCCTTCTCCTTCCCGCCCCCGTTTCCGCTCCTGTGAGTTCGTCATGGGTGGCAACTGGGACGGCACACGCATCGGCCACGCCATCGACACGCTCAATGCCCAGATGACCGACGTGGCGCTGCTCCTGCACGCGTTGGGGGAGCGGCTGATGGGCAGGGAGTGGAGTTACGGCCTCACACCCAACTTGGTGGGAGTGTGGAGCGACGAGGACAAGGCGGGGCTGAACTCCGGGATGGTGCAGGTCGAGACCGTGGCCGCGGCCGTCATTCCTGAGATGCAGACCCGCGCTGCCCCTTCAGGCGTGCTCAGCCGTCCCGTCAAGGTGGGGCA
The DNA here is from genome assembly GCF_040629815.1 of Streptomyces sp. NPDC005878. Classification (NCBI taxonomy): domain Bacteria; kingdom Bacillati; phylum Actinomycetota; class Actinomycetes; order Kitasatosporales; family Streptomycetaceae; genus Streptomyces; species Streptomyces sp. NPDC005878. The sequence goes on along the minus strand of NZ_JBEXWK010000011.1, from coordinate 100,956 downwards.
GGAGGACCACAACCCGATGGCCGTGGCGTCCGTGCAGAACCTCGACGACAATCTCGAACGCTTCGAGAAGGTTCTCGCGGTCACCTTGATGATGACCGCGCAAGGTGTCGACATCGTCCAGCAGATGAACCCGGCCAAGGGCGGCGACCCCTACATGAAGGGCTTGCCGATGGCGGAGAGGACCGAAGCCATCCATCGGGAGATCCGCCGGGTGGTACCGCGAGTGACCAAGGACGAGTGGTTGGCTCCGCACTTGATGAACATGATTGCCTGGGTGCACTCCGCAACCGAGGGGAACGAGGGGCGTACTGGTGGGATTTGTTGTGGGGCTCGCGGCCATAGGCGGACGGACACCATCAGGACCGGAGATGGCCTCGCCCCAGGCCCCGGCGGATCGCCATCTCCACGGGTGAGTACGCGCCGTCGGCCCGCTCCAGTTCGTACGGGGCCGTCGGCATCAGCGGTGGCTGCGCCATGAAGCGTGGCCGCGTCCCGTGGTGGGGCTGTGCCGCGTGCACCAGGAACGGGTGGCAGAGGAAGACGTCCCCGGGGGAACCGGTGGCGAGGGCGAGCGGCCGGTGGGCGGATGCCGCTGCGAGGTCCGGCGCGATGGCCAGGACGCTCGCGCCGTTCTCCCCGTACGGCTCCAGCACCTTCGGTACGTCGAGGTGGGAGCCGACTCGGATCCGGGTCGGGGCATCCTCTTCCCCCACCTCGCTGAAGAGGAACAGCATCAGTAGCGCGCGGCCGCGTGAGCGGAGGTTGGTGAAGGGCCACGTCTCACCCTCCACCGCGTAGCTGCCCTCGATGTGCCAGCCCGCGTCGTCGGGCTCCTCCTCGTGCGGGAAGCGCAGCGGGAAGGTGCCGAGCGAGTAGCGCGGCTCCCAGCGCCCGGCGCCGACCAGGAGGTCGTACGCCCGGTGCAGATCGGGGGAGTTGGGTGCGGCGGCGAACGGTCCCTGTGCCATACCGCCCACCCAGTGCACGGGCCGCGTCCAGGTCTTCGGGTCGTCCGGGTCGCAACCCGTCTCCCCCCACAGCAGCCGCGCGCAACTCGCGGCCACGCGGGGCGCGACGGCGCCCTCCAGCTTGACGAAACCGTCGCGGAGGAAGCGGGATACCAGGGTCGTGTCGTCCATGCCTCCATCGTCCGGGGCCGCACGCCCCGGTGACCCGACACCCGCCGCACCGCTTTTCTCGGGTCCGGCATACGCGGCCGCGTCTGGTTCAATCGATGGTCGGGATCTTGGAGGCGATCGTGCTGGAGCGGCTCAACCAGGCCATGGAGCAGATCGAACGGCAGCTCGACAGCTCGGTCGACGTAGGCGAGCTGGCGCGGGTCGCGGCCACCTCGGAGTATCACCTGCGGCGGATGTTCTCGGCGCTGGCGGGGATGCCGCTGTCGGAGTACATCAGGCGTCGGAGGCTGACCGTGGCGGGCGCGGAGGTCCTGGCCGGTGAGCGGACATTGCTGGAGATCGCGGTGCGGTACGGATACGGCTCGGGCGAGGCATTCGCGCGGGCGTTCCGCGCGATGCACGGCGTCGGGCCCGGCGAGGCGCGGCGCACCGGCGCGGCGCTCAGCTCCCAGCCCCGTATGAGCTTCCGCCTCATCGTCGAGGGGAGCAGCAGCATGCGCTACCGCCTCGTGCACAAGCCGCCGTTCAGCGTCGTCGGCGCGAAGACCCGGGTGCCTCTCGTGCACTCGGGGCCGAACCAGGCGATCATCGATTTCGTCCGCAGGACCAGCAGCGGCCAGTCGAGGGAATCGTTGGAGAAACTGTCCGACCAGGAACCGCACGGCATCCTCGCCATCTGCGACGACCTCGATCCCAGCCGGGCGGAGGGTACCGAGCTCGACTACTACCACGGGGTCGTCACCTCGGCGTCGGCGCCGCAGGGCATGGCCACGCTCCCCGTACCGGCCGGGACATGGGCGGTCTTCACCACCTCCGGGCCGGCGCCGCAGGCGATCCAGACGCTGTGGCGGGATGTGTTCACCGAGTGGTTCCCGTCGAACCCGTACCGGAGCCGCCCCGGGCCGGAGATCCTTCGTACGCGGATGTCCACCGACGGCAGGGAGGCGGATGCCGAGCTGTGGCTGCCGGTGGAGCGGGAGGCCGATTGATCTACGGGTCCCTGCCTCGCCGTGTGCGCCGAGGTCGGTGTGCTGGTCCGGAGGAGGAAGCGGCGACCAGCCGGCCACCCGACCAGAGCGGCCGGCCTCGCCCGGTACGGTGCTCAACCGCATCCGGACGTAACCGCTGCCGGCCGGGGCCCAGGCGATTCCTGAATGGACGTCAGCCGTACATCGCCACGCGGAAAAGGGCTGCGAGCGCGTCGTCGATGGGATGGGGTTGCGGCCTGCCGGAGGCGTCGAGTCTGTTCCACCTCTGCATGTTCACCGCGACGGCCATCCCCCGACGGCCGTCGGCGCTGGTCATGGCGAGCGTTCCACCGCCCCAGACCGTGCCACCGTGGCCCCAGAAGGTGTCCTGGCCGGGGCTCTCTGTGGGGTGCAGGCCGAGGCCGTACTCGATCAACTTGCCCTCCTGGGAGACGACCGGGACAGTGCGCTGCATCTGGGCCAGCGACGACGGGCTGACGATGTCCCCGGCCAGCAGCTTGCCGTAGAAGCGGTTGAGGTCCGAGACGGTGGATATGAGGGAGGCCGACGGACCCACCCACGACATGTCGTAGACGCTGTAGTCGCGCGGCGGGTCGATCATGCCGAACCACGCCTCGTAGAGCTTCGAGTGCGGACCGGCGACATGCGGGCCGGTGGGGAACCCGGTGTCCCGGAGTCCGGCGCGCTCGATGACGTCGCGAGTGATGTACTGCTCGGCCGTGATGCCGGTCGCTTGTTCCAGAAGTTCGACGAGGAGCAGGTAGTTGGTGTTGGAGTACACGCCCGGTGTGCCGCCCGGGGTACCGACAGGAGGTGCGGCGACTCCCATCCCGATCAGTTCGACTGGGTCGAACCGCGTGTGCCGGTGGTCGTCCAGGCTCTCGGGCCCGGTGTCGGCGAGGACGGGGTAGGCCTTGAGGGAGGGGTAGGCGTACGGGAGGTACTCGGCCAGGCCGCTGGTGTGATTGATCAGCATCCGGACCGTGATCGCGTCACCGCGCTCTCCGGGAACCAGCTTCGGAAGGTACTGCCCGATCGGTGTGTCGAGCCCGATCCGGCCGGCCTCGGCCTGCTGCATCACCGCGGCGGCGGTGAAGGTCTTGGTGATGCTGCCGACGCGGTGGCGCATGTCGGCGGTGACGGGGCGACCGGTGGTGACATCGGCGACCCCCGCGGCGCCTCGCCACACCTGGTCGCCGTCTCTGACCTCGGCGAACAGGCCAGGCATCCCGGCGCGGTGGACGGCTTCCATGGCCGCGTCCAGCGCTGCGCAATCGAGTGCGTTCTTCATGTGTCATGCGTCCTTTCGTCTCTCCGGTGGGAGCGCCGTATCCGTCGCCCGATCCCGGACACAAGGGCACGAGTCGGCACACCGCCCCAGCTCCTGGGCTGCTTGGCGCGCTCGTGTCCTCATTATGCACGCGGTGCGTGCAACACCAAGTGCATAGGTTAGGGTCGAATCCGGTGAGAGGAGCGACATGGCAGCCCGTAGGCGTTGGTCGACCGAAGAGATCCTGGACGCGGCGACAGAGCTGCTGCGCACGAGCGACGCGGACTCGTTCAGCGTGCGCAAACTGGCCGCGGTCCTCGGGACCGACTCCTCCAGCCTCTACCGGCACTTCCGCAGCAAGACGGAACTGCTGCGCGCGGTCGCCGACCGGATCCTTCTCGCCGCCATGGACGGCCACCGCGCCGAGGGGGACTGGAAGCAGCGCATCACCGCCCTGGCCCTGCGCATACGGGATGCCTTCGGTCAGCAGCCCCAGCTCGCCGCGGTCTGGGGGCGTTACGCGTCGGGCGGCGCGGGATCCCGGCTGGTCATGGAAGAGGTACTGCAGGCGCTGCGCGCGTCCGGGCTGCGCGACGAGGAGATCCCGGTGCGCTACCACCGGATCGCGGTCCTGATCGCCGCGCTGATCACCTCCGAGGCCGGGGCGGGCGCGGTCACCCCGGAAGAGCACGAACAGGGCATGGAGCACTTCCGCGTGGCGGTGCTGGGCGCCGACCCCGAACGCTTCCCCGCCCTCGCCCACTTCGCCCGCGACGTCCGCCCGCTCGGGTCGGACCGCGGCGCCGCCTTCGAGGAGATCCTGGCCGCCCAACTCGCCCACATCGAGGGCGCGATCAACCCGGATTAGAAGCTTTCCGTACGGTCGTCGGGCGGGCCCCGCTGGCTGCCCCCGTCGGCGGAAGAGTGCCGGTGGCGTGGAGCCCGGCCCGGTGGATGGCCGTGGCTCGCTTTCCCGAAGCGGGTTTCGACGCGGCGTCCCGGAAAACGTCGGGCATAGATCCGGGTAGACGGGGTAAGCGGACGGGGCCGGCCGGGAAGGGGGGGACCTGGGGAGGTCGAACACGCCCTTCCCGGCCGTTGATTGCCCTGGACGGACGCGGCTCAGCTACAGCTATAGCTCCGTCTTGGGCGGTGAAGCCGTGTCGTCAGTGTGCTGCCGTCCCCGACAAGGTCGTCCGGCCGAGCGTGTGAGTTAGCCGGGCTCGGGATCGTCGTGGATGGTCAGTGTTCCCGCGAGGTCGAGTTCGGCATTGGTGCCGTGGGCCCCGGCGCGTACGAGCAGCACCGCGCCGAGCGCGGTGCTCCAGAACGTCCTGGCCTCCACATTGAGCGGTCGGCGGGCTTTCCACCCGCGCTCGTCGAGGAACCGGCTCACGAAGCGCTCGGATTGCCGGAAGAGCAACTGGAGGTGCCGGTCGATGACCGGCGCGAGTTCGGGCTTGGAGATCCCGGCCGCGAGCGCCCGGGCCACTGAGGGCAGCGAGGGCAGAGACAGCACGGCGCGGGCGATGTTGCGCCGGAATGCCGCCGCATCGGGGGCTTGGCGGCCGATGCGCTCTATGCGGCGGGTGTCGTGCAGCAAACCCAGGAAGGCGGCGTGCACGAGCAGCGAGTCCTTGGAGCCGAAGTGGTAGGTGACCTGGTTGGGGAAGACGCCGGCCGCCTTCGCGATCTCCGCGACGCTCACCTCGGCACCCGGCCGCTCCTCGCAGAGCCGGGCGGTGACCTCGATCAGCCGGCGCTTCGTCGCGCGACCACGCTCGAGCGCCTTGATCGGCGTTGCCTGTGCTCTGGACGGCTTCTTCTCCACCCCCGGATTGTATGTGATACAACAAGGTCCTGCCCGCTTGTATGGCATACAAGAAAGGTTGGAACGTATGCGAGGGACCGAAGTCGTCGTGACCGGACTCGGCGCGATCACCCCACTCGGCGGAGACGTCAAATCCACCTGGGAAGCCCTGCTCGCCGGTGAGTCCGGCATCCACGGCAACGCCCTGAGCGGCCACGACGACGTCGGCCTCCCCGAGGTCGTCGGTGGGACGATGGCGGTCGACCCCGCCACGTTGCTGCCGCCGGTACGGGCCAGGCGGCTCGACCGCTCGCAGCAGGCGGCCTTGGTCGCCGCGGCCGAGGCCTGGGCCGATGCCGGCTCCCCGGACGTGGACCCGGACCGACTGGCATCGGCGATCGGCACGGGCATCGGTGGCGTACAGACCCTGTTGAAGGAAGACGACGCCCTGGAGGCGAGCGGGACTCGGCGCGTCTCGCCGCGTACCGTTCCCATGCTCATGCCCAATGCCGCGGCGGCGCTGATCAGCATCGAATACGGTGCACGGGCCGGGTCCTACACCCCCGTCTCGGCGTGCTCTTCCGGTGCCGAGGCGATCGCCCTGGGAGCCCGGCTCATCCGGGGCGGCGAGGCGGACGTGGTCATCGCGGGCGGAACCGAGGCCGCGATCACCCCCATCACCGTCGCCGGCTTCGTCCAGGCACAAGCACTGTCCCGGCACACCGGCGAACCCGCCTCGGCGTCACGGCCGTTCGCCGTCGACCGCAGCGGATTCGTCCTCAGCGAAGGAGCCGCCGTCATGGTGCTCGAAAGCGCCGAGCATGCCAGAGCCCGTCACGCGCGGGTGCACGCGGTGCTCGCGGGCGCCGGTATCGCCGCCGACGCTCACCACATCACGGCACCCGCGCCCGACGGGTCGGGACAGATCTCCGCCATGCGCAAGGCCCTCGCCCAAGCCGGTCTGGCCCCCGAGTGGATCAGCCACGTCAACGCCCATGCCACCGGAACCTCGGTCGGTGACGTCGCCGAGGCGCACGCGATCCGGGAAGTCCTCGGTCGCGCCGCCGTCACCGCCCCCAAGGCGGCGCTCGGTCACCTCTTCGGCGCGGCCGGAGCGATCGAGGGACTCATCGCCGTCCTCAGCGTGGAGCACGGGGTCATACCGCCCACCCGCAACCTCACCGCGGCCGACGTCGATCCCGACATCGACCTCGACGTCGTCGCTGAGCGACGAGACACCCCTCAAGAGGCCGTGCTCAGCAACTCGTTCGGCTTCGGAGGACAGAACGTCTCCCTCATCTTCACCGAGACCGGCACCGGCTCTGCTCTCATGCCGGCCCCGTGAGCCGTCCGCTGCCATCCCCTCGGTGAACGCCCTGGTGGCGCGATTGCGGCGGTTGTCCGTCACGTTGGTCTATGTTCAGTTGCTTCGACATGATCGCCGTGCGGCGGCCGAACAGATGGAGCTGATTGTGGAACCGTCACTGCCCACCCATGCGCCCGACCGGATGGGCAGCACCATAGGTCTTTTCTGGGTCAACGGGGAGAGGGTGTACGTGGGTACGCCGCCCGCGGCGGGGGGACCGGGGGTGCTGCTCTCCCCGGTGGGGGTGCGGATCACCGGCCCCACTCCGCATGCCTGGCGGTGGTCGGCGGTGATGGATCTCCAGGTGCTGCACGTACCGGTCCGCTCCACGCTCGTGCGGTGGGCGGCACGCGGACTTTCCGTGGCCGCCGCGGCTCTTGACGCCTGGGTGCCCGGCAGCCCGGCGGAGATGACGGTCGCCGTCACCACGACGGAAGGGGAGAGCGTCGAGTCAACGGTGTACTCCGGTGCGGCGATCGCCTACACCCAGCGAGAAGTCGACCTCTCTTTGGGGCTGCTCGCCCGCTTCACACGCGGTGAGGCCTCGCCCGTAGCCCTGACGAACTGGTGGAATGAAACCCAGCCCGTCGAAGTCCTGCGCTCGCGGGAACGCGAGGCCGTGCTGGAGAGCTGGCTGGGCATGGCGTAACCGCCGCGTAGCGGTTCTGCCCGCCGCAGGATCCACCGAGGTGCCGATCCCGCCCCCGCTCGCCGTCGCCGTCGCCGTCGCCGTGGCCAGGGGGCGGGTGGCTGCCGCGCGGTTTGACCTGTGCGGCGCCCCCCCCGCGCCCGGCGGGACCTGGCAGGAGCGTTCCCGGGCGGCGGCCTCAGAATCCGCCTGGCGTGTCCGCCTCCTGAGCATCGATCAGCTCGTCCCAGTGGTCTCGCGTCCACTCACACGCCGCGTCCAAGGGGCCCAACAGGCCCAGGCCGAGCGGCGTCAAGGCGTACTCGACCCGGCGCTCCGCGCCCTCGTACTCCTTGCGGACGACGAAACCGTCCCGCTCAAGTCTGCGCAGGGACAGCGTCAACGACTTGGCCGTGATGCCACGCAGCGGCACTTTGAGCTCCGAGAAGCGGCGGGGGCCGCCCTGCAAGCACCGCAGGAGGAGCGGGGCCCACTTGTCGCCCACGCGGAACGGCACCAGCGGGGACGGACAGACGGGGTCGAACATCTCCGGGTCCAGCGGTCTGCGGTCGGCCTGCAACTTGGTCATGATCCACACCGTAGGGCGGTATCCGATCGGAAACCAGCCCCCGGCCTACGCTCTGGCCCATGGAAACGCAGAGCAGCAACATCCCCGTGACGTGCGGAGGGGGCGGCGGCCGGACGGCCGTCGCGCGGGTCATGGGGGTGTCCGCGGTATGACCGAGATCGTGCACGACAACCCGACCCCGTGGATCGCCGACCACATCCGCCGCTTCGAGGAGACCGGCGGCCACCCCCGCCCCGGGGTTGCCGACCTGCTTCTGACAACGCGGGGCCGCAAGTCCGGCCTGCTGCGCCGCACGGCACTGGCCTACGTCCGGGACGGGGACGCTTACGTCCTGACGGCGTCCAACGCGGGCGCGGACCGGCATCCCGCCTGGTACCTGAACCTGTTGAGCAACCCGGAAGTCACCCTCCAGGTCGGCTCGGCCACCTCCCCGGCGACGGCGCGGCCGGCCACGGCTGCGGAGTCCGCCCGTCTGTGGCCGGCGGTGATTGCCGCGATGCCTTCGTACGCGGCCTACCGCACCGCGACGGCCCGGGAGATCCCCCTGGTCATCGTCACCCCGACGGAAGCGGGGAGTGAGCGAGGCCTTGCGTAGGGGCGTAGAGGCGTAGAGACGTAGGGGCGGAGACGCGTAGAGGCCGGCTGAGAGTGTCCCGCCGCTCGCATCACACCCTGATCCGGAACGGCGGCGTGGGGCGGCCGGGCTGATGCGGCCCGGCCACCCCACGCCTTGGGGGAGCTATCTGCCGGGTTTCGGCAGTGAGCAAGTGGCCTGGGCTGTCTTGGTCGGGTCGCTCTCGGAGCGGGCGGTGAGGGTGACGGTCCCCTTGCGTTCGGCGCCTGCTTTGGTCGTGATGGCGACGTCGACGGGGACGGAGGTGCCGGCGGCCGTGGCGGTGAGGCGGTTGGGAAGCCAGGCCGACCAGCCGTGTGCCGAGGTCGCCGCGGTCAGCCGATAGATGTCGGAGGACAGGTGTGGCTGGTCGCGGGGGTCGGGCTGCCCGGTGTTGGCGAGGCGGAACGTGCACACGGCCCGGCCCGTGGCGGGTGCGCTTGTGACGGCACCCTTGGAGAGGGCGACCGCACGGACCTGTGGTCCGGATCCGTCCAAGGACTTGACGCCGATGTCGTAGGAGAGGACGCCGGTGGCGTCGCGTCGCACGTTGAGGACGTAGAAGTGCAACCGGTTGGCTTCGTCGATGTATTCGTACGAGCTGCCGGAGTCCGCCCCGGCGTGGAAGAGCGCGTCGCTGAGCTGCCGGTAGTCGCCCATCGTGATCTTCTGCGGGGTGCCGTCGGGGCGGACGAAGTCCACCAGGCCGATGTCTTCGGGGTGGGCGTCGATCACCCAGGCGAACGGTGCCCGGTCGGCGTTCTTGGTCTTGCTGAGGAGGACGCCGCTGTCGGGGGTGAAGGAGTCCATGCCCATGCGGTCGACGACCTCGACGGTGTAGTTGTCGTAACCACCGCCGTCGCACAGCGGGTCGGTGGACCGGTCGCAGGTGGGCGACAGGTCACGGGCCATGGTGATGTTGAGGCCGGTCAGCCCCTTGTCTCCGGGCGGGGCCGAGCGGGCGGTGACGCGGGCGACGACGGGGCCGGAGTCCTTGAGGGCGTCGCGGTCCAGGCGCAGGACGTTCCTCTCGTCGACCATGCCGAGTTTGAGCTTGTCGCGCAGGACATGCTGGGCCCCCATGGAGCCGCCCGCGGTGGCGGGTATCTGCCATCGGGTGTGCGGGCCGCCGGGACCGTTGAACGAGCCGCGCGAGAGCATGCCCCAGATGCCGGTGTAGGAACGGCTGAGCGGTGTCCCGTAGGGGTTGTTGTAGTTGTCGCCGATGCCCAGGATGTGGCTGAGTTCATGGGCGAAGGTGGCCATGCCGGAGCTCTCGGCCTGGGTGGAGGAGCCGTTGGCGGCGTTGGGCCAGATACGGGCGGCCGCCTGCCAGGACGTCCACGGCACATAGCGGGTGTGTGCCGCGTTTTGTCCGGAGGCGATGGGGGAGGGCGGTCCCCACGCGGCCGGTACGTCCTGGGCGGAGGCGAACTTCATCGGCCCGAACTCCTGCCAGGCGGAGGACTCGTCCACTCCGGCGGTGAGGTAGAAGACGAAGTCGAATTCCGCGGCTTTGCCGGCGCCCACGTCGGCGACCCAGGCCCGTTTGCCGTCGGCGCGGATGTCCTTGCCGCAGGTCGCGCCGACGGGGCAGGCGTCCGGGTTCATGCCGGGCTCGATGCCGTACTGATAGGACTTGCCCGGCATGCGGTAGGCGCCGAACGCGGTCAGCCCGACGCCGAAGCGGCCGCCGGAATCCTCCATCCAGTACTCGTTGATGGTGTGACCGTGGTTGAGCGGGCCGGGCTTGTTGAGGAAGTCCTCGTAGAACCTGGGCAGTTGGGCGCGGGGAATGCCGGACGCGCTGGGCAGGGGATTGCCGAATTTGGCGGCCCCGGCGGACTTGGTGACCGAGAACTCCTCGTCGGCGTAGTCCAGCAGTACGAGAGCCCCTTTGAACTTGCGCCGCGTGGGCTGGCGGTTGGGGTTGGCCCAGTCCGTGCCCGGGACGGAGCGGTATTCGGCCCAGGTCATGTCGTCGGGGTTGCGCCAGTGCTGAGGGTCGAGCGGCCGGACGAGGGGCGGGCGCCACGGCGCGGCATCGGGCGTCGCCCGGGCGGGCCCGGCCGCGACGGCCGCGACGACGCCGAGGAGCAGGATGACGACATTGAGCCGACGCAGTCGGCGTGGGGGGTGGAGGCGTCTGCGGTGCACGTACATGGCTCACCTCTTGCCTGGAGTCATCGAGGTCACGGGGTGCGTGAATGACAAGCCGAAAATGGCGCGGCCATGACAAAAGCAGTGAACTGGGGATGGGTGCGTCCCCCGTGTCACGGTAGAGCTGTGGGCAGGCGTGACGCCAGGGTGCCTGCGCGGCCCCGGGCCGGAGGCATGCCGCAGTGGCTGGAACACCACCTGTCGGGATCGGCCTTCGCGCGAGGCGCGAGGCGAGCTCGGTAGTTGACCTCAAGGTCAAAAACAGCGCTATGATCGTGGCATGGGCAGGCCGAAGCAGTTTGATCCGGACGTGGCGGTGGAGCGCGCGATGGGCGTGTTCTGGCGCAAGGGGTACGCGGCGACGACGCCTCAGGACCTCGTCGACGAGATCGGCATCGGTAAGGGAAGCCTGTACAACACCTTCGGCAGCAAGCACGCGTTGTTCGAACGGGCGCTGGCGCGCTACCGCGACTCGCAGGCCGCTTGGCTGGAGGAGCTCCTCGATCATCCCGGTTCGGCGAAGGACCGGCTGCGCGGCGCCCTGGAAGCCCTGGTCGAGCTCGACCTGGGCGACCGGGACCGACGCGGCTGCATGGCGGTCAACACCGCGACCGAGTTGGCCTCCTCGGACGCCGAGACGGCCGAAACGGTACGCAGGATGTTCGCGCGTACGGAGAGCGCGTTCCGGGCGACGGTCGAGGAAGGTCAGCGAGCCGGCGAGATCGACGGCGGACGCGACGCGACGGCGGTGGCCGCCTGGCTGCTCGCGACCGTGATCGGCATGCGCGTGCTGGCGAAGACCGCCGAGGATGCCACGCAGTTGAAGCGGGTCGTGGACGCGGTGATGCAGTCGCTCTGACCGGCCTGCCCGGGCGGTGGTTTTTTTGTGCACTTGTTTTGTACCTGTGGTTCAAAAATCTGCAAGGAGTCTGACATGGAACTCGATCTCGCCGGGAAGACAGCGGTCGTCACCGGGGCCGGCCGGGGCGTCGGTCTAGCGATCACCCGGCAGCTCGTCGCCGAGGGGGTCCGAGTGGTCGGTGCGGCCAGGACGATTACGGCCCAACTGAAGGAGACCGGCGCCCACCCCGTCGCGGTCGACCTGAGTACGCCGGAAGGCGCCGACGAACTGGGGACGCGGGCACTCGCGGAACTCGGCGCCGTGGACATCCTGGTCAACAACCTGGGCGGCGGCGACGCGTTCACCCTGGAAGGGTTCCTCGCGACCGATGACGCCTTGTGGGCGCGGAGCTTCGAAGTCAACCTGTTCGGCACGGTACGGGTCACCCGCCGCCTGCTGCCGAGCATCCTGGAGCGCCGTGGCTCGGTGGTGAACATCTCGTCGATGAGCGCGCGCCTGCCGGGCACGGGGCCGATCGAGTACGGTGCCGCGAAGGCGGCCCTCAACGCGTTCGGCAAGGCGTTGTCCGAAGAGTTCGGCCCTCAGGGCGTCCGGGTGAATACGGTCTCGCCCGGCCCCACACGTACCGGCATGTGGGAGGACGACGACAGCTTCGGCGCCCGCCTCGCCGAGGCGAACGGCGTCGGGCACCGCGACTTCGTGTCCGGGGTGCCCGCGGCGATGGGCATGGTCACCGGCCGCATGGTCGAACCGGAGGAGGTCGCGGCTGTCGTGGCGTTCCTCGCCTCGGACCGCGCGGCGAGCATGACCGGCGCCGACTACGTCGTAGAGGGCGGCGGCATCAAGACGGTGTGAGCCGCTTCCCGGTGGTGGCGTGTGTACGAGCCCGTCGGCCACTGATCCGGCAGCCTTACGCCACGGGTCAGCACGCGGTTTCGGTGCGTGCTGTCACCGTGACTGCCGGAAGCGGTGTCACTCGTATGGCTTTGAACGACAGGGTGACCTGTGGGGGCGTGGCGCGTTGAGGTGGGTGTCCTCGCTGTCCGGCGGGGGCGTGATCGGTCCTCGTCTGCCCAGGAGTATCACTGTGTCTTCGTTGAGGAAGCTGTCTGCCGCTGTTCTGGCCGCGGGTGCGGTGGTTGCTGGTGGTGCCTCGTGGGCTTTCGCTGACGCGGGCGCGCAGGGTGCGGCCGTGCATTCGCCCGGCGCGATCTCGGGGAACACGATTCAGGTTCCCGTGCACGTGCCGGTCAACGCGTGCGGCAACACCGTCAATGTGATCGGTCTGTTCAACCCGGCCTTCGCCAACACCTGCGTCAACGACTGACCACCTCGGGCACACACACTGCTCGGGCTTCAGATGCCCATCTTGCCGCGGCTGTCGTCGGCGAGGGAGGCCGGGTTCTGGGTGACAGGGTGAGCGGTGCCACCCGGTGACTGCTGCAATGCCCTGGCCTGGTTCACCATGTCCTGGGTGATCGGCGCGCCTACGCCCGCGGACACGATGGACTGGGCCAGGGGCGCGACGAGCGGGTGGACGGTGCTGTCGCTCTGAGCATCCGCGGCCATGAAAACTCCCTCCGGTGCCGACCCCGTGCGGGTCGACGTGGTGCTCCTGCCCTTCCCGGCTCGTTGCCGCTCAGCGGGTATTCCTGGAAGGTCCACCCGAACGGCGGGCGCCGGACGCGTAGGGCGATCCGGTGGCAGCGCCTGGCTCAGGAACTGTTCTCCCGTTCGGACGGGGATGCGTCGGCGTCTGCCGGGCCGGAACGGGGCTCGCGCGTGCAAGGCACCGCGCCCGGCCGCAGTCCGGCTGCCAGCAGAAGGAGCCAGAGGCCGACGCACAGGAGGTGCAGGCGCTGGGCCACGCCTTGGCCGCCCGGATGACCGAGCAGGGGGCCGACGGTGGCCAGGGCCGCCGCCATCGAGATCAACAGGAGCCACGGGCCCCATCGACGTATGGGGCTGCGGCCGGCCCCGTGCTGCCGTCGCGTGTCCGCGACGAACAGCGCCATCGACGCGAACAGCGCGAAATGCACCAGCCCACTGGTCGCGGTGTGCCAAGGATTGACCGGTTCGCAGCCGCCTCCGAGGGAGGGCGCACACCGTATCGGCACCATCACATCCAGAACCGAGAACCCACCGAAGGCCCCGATCGCCACCCACCCTGCCCGTGGCAGCGTCCGCGCGTCTTCCCGGTACATGAAGAGCGCGGCTGAGACCAGCAGAGCGTCACAGCTGAGCTCGATGCCGCTGAAGAGGATCCGGTACGGCTGATCGGCCGCGAATGCCTCGCTGACGTAGGAGTTGGCGGGGTCCAGCCCGGTGGGCACCAGGAACTCCAGGAGCCAGCCGTTGTACGCCACCGACGCGACGACCAGGAGCGCGAGGACGGCCCGACGCCGTCCAGCAGGGGGATCGGCTGCCGCGTCGGAACCAGCGGCAGCCGTGGGCCGACGGGGTCTCCCTTGCGGCTGGTCGGACGGTGGCTCACACGTCATGTACGTGCACTTCCCGCGGCCCGGCGTATGAACACGCTCTTCAGCCATATGGCCAGCGCGAACGGGGTATACCCATGGGCCTGATCCGTGGGGCCGACGCCACGCGCAGCCGACGCCACGGGGGCCGGCCGCCCATCCACGAACAGCCGAAACCGTTACTGGCGGTCAGCGAGGGGTGAGGAGGCGGAACTCGTTGCCTTCCGGGTCCGCCAGAACCCGCCAGGAGAGGGTGGACTGGTCGGTGCCGGGATCGGTGGCACCCAGGGCGCGCAGTCGGGTTTCCTCCGCACCCAGGTCGTCACCGGGGTAGGGGCTGACGTCGAGGTGGACGCGGTTCCCTGCGCTCTTGGTGTCGTGGGTGCGCAGGAACTCCAGGTAGGGACCGACGCCTTGGGCGGAGCGCAGACTCGCGTAGTCGTCGCTGACCTCGTGCAGCGTCCAGTCCATCGCCTCGCCCCAGAACCGGGCCATCCCACGTGGGTCGCCGCAGTCGACCACCACTGCGGCGATCGGTCCGGTGTCCCGATAGATCGGGCGGGGCTCCAGGACGCAGAACTCGTTGCCCTCGGGGTCGGCCATGACCGTCCACGGGACATCGCCCTGACCCACGTCCGCGAGCGTCGCCCCGAGCTTCTGCAGACGCGCGACCAACTCCGTTTGATGGGCGGTGGAGGTGGTGGCCAGATCAAGGTGGACCCGGTTCTTCACCGTTTTGGGTTCCGGGCGGGCGATGATGTTGAAGCAGACCGCCACGGGGTCGGGGCAGGCGAAGCCCACGGGTTCGAGGTGGATCACCCCAGGTGCCTCGCTGCCGACCCCCCATCCAAGCGCCTCCGCCCAGAACTCGCCGAGGACCGGGGCATCCAGGGCCCTCATATGGATCTGCACAAGTCGTGTTGCCATGCCACAGAGCCTAGATACCCGCGATGGTCCGGGTGCCGACGCGATCACGCCGGGCCGTAGGGGAGTGAGCGGGGCCGGCCCGGTCACGGTGCGGCGCGCTGGGTGGTCGTCTCCGTGCGCAGCCGTGCGGCGATGCGCCGTGCGTCCGGCCAGCGCACGTCGTAGGCCCAGCCCCACCGCTCGAAGCGGGCGATGAGCCATGCGGTGAGGTCGGGCTGGCCCTTCAGTCCGCCGTGCCGGGCGCTGTTGGGGTCGGCGTGGTGGAGGTTGTGCCAGCCCTCGCCGAAGGTCAGCAGGGCCACCCAGGCCACGTCCCGGGACTGGTCGCGGGTGCGGTAGTGCCGGCTGCCGAAGGCGTGCGCCACGGAGTTCACGGACCAGGTGACGTGGTGGACGACGGCGTAGCGGACCAGGCTCGCCCACAGGAGGGTGACCGCGGCGGCTCTCCAGTCGTGGGTCACCGCCAGGACGAGTGCCGGTGGCAGCCCGAGGGAGGCGGCCATGGCGAGGGGATAGCAGCGGTCCAGACGGCGTACGTCGGGGTCGGCGAGCAGGTCAGGCGCGTAGCGCGGGTAGTGCGAGCGGACCGGCGAGGAGGCGAACCAGCCGACCTGGGCGTGCCAGAGCCCCTTGAGCAGGGCGCGGCGGGTGGTGCCGTACTTCCAGGGCGAGTGCGGGTCGCCCTCCCGGTCCGCGTGCTGGTGGTGGCGCCGGTGCTCGGCCACCCAAATCGTCACCGGGCCCTCCAGGGCGAGCATGCCCGCGATGCCCAGGGCGATCCGCAGCGGGCGCTTGGCCTTGAACGACAGATGCGTGAAGTGCCGGTGGTAGCCCGCCGTGATGCCCATGATGGACAGGGCGTACATCCCGGCGCCGAGGACCGCGTCGTACCAGCGCGGCCCCCAGCCGGCGGCCAGGGCGGCGGGCAGTGCCAGGAGCAGCACGGCCAGCGGTCCCACCACGAGCGTCAGCAGGTAGCCGGTGCGCAGCGGGAGGCCGACCGGGACGGTGTCGGGAAGCGGGGCCCGCGGGCCTTCCGCGTGGTCGAGGGACGCGGTCACGGCCTACCTCCCACGAGTGGGGAGGAAGATCCTCCCGGGCGTACGGAGGACGGGCCTGCCACGAGCGGGGGAGTGCAGGGAGTCATGTGCGGCGATTATGCGCAACGGACAGCCCTCCTGAGCTCAGGCGCGGCGGGCAGAGCGGCCCCGGAGCCATCCTCTACCTGGATGGATGAAGGTGCGGGCCCGCAGAGCCTGGCCGACGATGGGACCAGGTCCGGGAAGTCTCCCGCGGGCATGGGTCCGGCGGACACCGGGCGGCGTACGCGCACACCGTGCCTCAGCGGGTGGTCGAGGGAGGGAGCGAGGGATGCGAGTGGACGGCCACGCGCCCGGACGGCCCACACCGGACGGAGAGGACGACCGGGAGCTGCTGCGCCGGTGCGCGCGCGATGTGGTCGAGGCCGCCGAAGGCATCCGCGCGGTGTCCGCGCGCACCAGCGGCGCGCTGTTCGCACCGGCCCTGGCCGCCTCCGTGCGCCGTCGGCCCCGCACCGGCCTCGCCGCCCAGTGGGCGCTGCTGCGCGCTCTGACGAACAAGCAGGGCCTGGGCGGCTCGGCGATCACCGCGCCCAGCGGCATGGGACAGGTGCTGGGTGCGGCAGGGGAGGCGCTGGGCCGGGAGAGCCTGGCAGCGCTGGTCGCCGTCACCTCGCTGCGGCTGAGGATCGCCGCCGTGCTCATCGACCACCCCGAGTTCGAACGCGACCCCGGTATGCGCCGGCTGATGGTCGCGGTCACCGCCGACCGCGACCTGGAGGCCGTACGGGCGCTGCGCGCCCTGTTCCGGGACCAGGGCGCCCAGCGCGCGCTGTCCGGACTCGCGCCGCTGATGGCCGAGCTCCTCGCCATTCGGGCCCTCCTGGACGAGGACCCCAAGAACGACGAGACCGCCTGGGCGCTCGCCGCCGGACGGGAACTGTCCGCGGACCCGCTGCACGGCATCAGCGCCTCCCATCTGGCGGCCATGGACAAGGGGGAGGGCGCCGCCGAGCCGGTGGACCTCTCCGACCAGGAGCGGCAGCTCATCGCCGCCGAGGGGTCCTTCCTCGGGTTCCTGGGCAACATCGAGGCACTCCGTACCGACGGGCGCGTCCTCGTGCAGGACGTGCGCGGCCCCGACGGCGTCGTCCGCCACGTCCTCCAGGCACCCGGCATGGCTCCCGGCCGGCCCCGCAACGACTCCCCCCAGGACTTCATCGGGGCCTGGCGCAACCTGTTCATGGCCGACTCGCCCTACACCCGCTCGATCCTGCTCGCCCTTGCGGACTACGGCATTCCGAAGGGTGCCGAGGTCGCGCTGATCGGGCACAGCGAGGGCGGCATCGCCCTGATGAACCTCGCGCAGAACGAGGAGTTCTGCCGCCTCTACCGGGTCACGCACGTGGTGACCGTCGGCTCGCCGGTCGACAACAAGAAGCCCGCCGATCCGCGCACCTGGGTCGCCAGCATCACCAACCAGCACGACATCGTGCCCGTCCTCGACGGCCGGGGCGCGGGCTCCGCGTTCGACCCGCACCCGAACTGGTACGAGGTCGACTACACCGGTCCCAGCCACGAGTTCCCGCTGTGCCACATGCTCCGCGAATACATCAAGCACCTCACGACCGTGATCCCCGAGGCACGCGAGGACGTGGACGCGGCGCTCGGCCCCTACCGCGGACCCGTCGTACGCAGCCAGGTGTACCAGCTCAAGGACCGCGCCCGGCCACCCGAGGGCTACCCCTTCCTCACCCTGCCCACCAGCGCCTTCCCCACGACGGCCGGTCCGGTCGATGTCCCCGTGCGCTACTACGACTCCTCCGCCGCCCATCTCTGCTTCGCGGTCCCCGCCGACGCGGCACGCGCCCTGCTGCCGGACGTCACCTGGATGACCCCCAGCCGACTGGCCCGACGGGCCCTCGCCGTGCTGTCGCTGTACGAGCACCGCTGCACCACGATCGGCCCGTACACGGAGATCACCCTGTCCGTCCTGGTCGACGACCTGTGGCGGCCCCGTCCGTACGACGTCGCGGCCGACCTGCTGCGTCGGGTGGACCTGCGCCGGACCGGCCGGTACGTCCTGTCCCTCGCCGCGACGAGCGAGGAGGCCCGGATCGTCGCGGAGGAGATCTGGGGCCAGCCCGCGGTGCGGACGGCGGCCGAGGCCGATCTGATGGGCCGGCACATCACCGCCCGCTCCCCGGGTCTCGGGCTCGCCGTCGAGGGCCGGATCGGCCCTGGTGTGCGCTGCCTGGAGGCGGACTGGGTGCTCTACGGCCGCCGGAACGAGAGCACCGTACGCACGCTGGTCCGGGTCCACGGCAAGCTGCGGCTGCACCCCGGCCGCGGTGTCCGGCTCCGGCTGGACAGCGGGGCCTCCGGGCAGCTCGCCGGTCACCTGCGCGCACTCGGCATCGACAGGACCCGGCCGCTGTTCGTCCTGAGCTGCCCCCAGCTCATGCTCCACCGCAGCGCGGGCGCCGTCCTGCCCCGCTGAGCCCCGTACCGCACCGACCCGAGTGGGAGCCGCCATGGTGACCGAGTCCCCCCGAGCAGCCGCCCGCGCCTCCGACGACCTCCTCGGCCAGGTGCGTACGTTGCGTCAGGACGCCGACCTCATGGGGGCCTACGCGCGACAGCTGCTCTCCGCCGCCGCGACCCTCGACGGCTGCCCGGCGGCGCCCGAGTGGAGCCGGACCACCCTGGAGCAGCAGGCCGCCGCCTGCGTCACGGCCGCGGAACAACTGCGCACCGCCGCCGACGCCCTGCTCACGCACGCCCGCGGCTGACCCACGCGGCGCGGCCACCGGCAGGACGGCCGCGGGACACTCCGCTCAGCGGGCCGGTGGCGGGGTGTCGCCCGCACCGCTGCCCAGCGACACGAAGTAACGTCCCGAGTCCTCCGGCAGGTTGCGGTGCACCAGGTCGGAGAAGCTCCTGGTCTCCCGGACCACCCGCATGCCCTCCTCCGAGAAGGTCGAGGGGGCGAAGAGGCGGGGCGCGAGCAGCGGGTTGTTCAGGGCCTCGGAGAACGCGTCGACGGAGATGATCCGTTCGAGCAGCCGGCCGAAGATGGCACCGGGCTCCGGCTCCTCCGCGAACAGGCCGACGTAGAGGTCGATGTCGTCGACACCGCCGTACAGGTCCAGCAGCGCCTCCTGGACGCGGAGGTCGCCGGTGATCTGCCGTGGGTGGGTGACCGGCGGGAAACCGTAGTGGACGCGGTAGTCGTTGTACGACGCCAGCCGCAGCTCCCGGCCGACCGCGACGGAACGCGCCTCGATGGGCAGCAGCAGCTCGTCGGTGTTGAACAGCCCCGACAGACCGGCGGGCTGACGGGACAGGTCCTCGAAGAGCGGCCCGAGGCCGCGGTCGAGGACGAGCTGCCCGTTGGCGATCGTCCGGGCGAGCGGCACCTCCTGGTCCGCGATCCGGTAGGTGGACGGGATGAGGCTGTGCCAGCGGTAGACGAGGCTGAACTCGATCGTCGCCCAGTTCTCCCGGTGCCACACCCCGCGGTCGGTGCGTACCGGGTCGAGGACGAAGTCGAAGTGGTACGGCGTGATGTGGTTGATGTACTCCTCCAGCATCACCCGGATCATCATCACGATCAAGGTGTTGCGGGTGGTCTGGAAGACGCGTTCGTCGTCCCACTCCGGGTGGGCGGCGCCGAGGAGACCGGCGACCCGGTTGTGCTCGCGCAGGAACAGGATGTTCAGCGCCATCGGGCCGATGTGCGCGTGCACCCGTTCACCGCCGCACGCGAAGAGCGTGTCGACGCAGTCCTTGGGCACCTCGCCGAAGCGGACCGGTTTGATCACCCCGAACTCCTCGAGGATCCGGCCGTCCCGGCACAGCGCGGGGGGGAACTCGGCGCCGTCGATCATCCGGCTCTTCAGCCTGCCTCCCTCGAAGGTGCGCAGACAGGCGGTGACCTCCTCGCGGTCGCCGTAGAGCTGGCACATGTCCAGGGTGTGCGGGGAGTCCGTGCGCCGCGGGTCGCCGGTGGCGGCGTGTCCGCGCAGGAACCCGTCGGTGAACCACTGCGCGAACGCGGGCAGCAGCGCCGTGGAACGCGCGCAGTACCGTCCCGCGCCTTCGCGGCGGAACAGTTCGGCGACCTCCTGCGGGGCCGGCAGGCTCCCGGGCAGGCCGGTCGTCGGTGGCAGGTGCCGGCCCACCCAGGTGCGGTCGGTGAGGGAGTCCCAGGAGGTGTACGGGCTCTTGGTGCTCAACGGCTCCGGGCGCGGAGGCGCTTTGAGGACCGCCAGATCGGTGAGGGTGGAGTTGAGCCTGCGGTGCAGCCACCTGCTGCGCTGGGCCGTCTGCCAGACCGGGCGGTAGTGGGTCAGCAGATGGGTCTCGAACCGGTTGCGCCGGCCGTCGCGGGACCTGTCCCGGGTTTCGTTGCGCGATGCCGTCCGGTCCTCGGTCTCGCGGGAAGTGACGGTCATGGGTCCTCCGGGTGCGCGGGCGGCGGCGGTCGGTGGCGGTCAGGCCGGTACGGGCGGGCGGCCGGCGCTCACCGGGTAGTGCTGCGGGAACGGGGTGCCCGCGTAGTCGAGGGCGCGTTCCCCGCCGGGCAGCGGGCGGACGCCGGGACGCAGCAGTACCCGCCGCACCAGCTCCGGCACGATCACCTGGGCGGCGTACTTCCCGAGGCAGTCGTGGGCGCCGTACCCGAGGACGAGGTTGTGGGCGGGCGGGCGGCCGGGGCGGAACTCGGCGGGCGCGTCCAGCACCTCCTCGTCGAACATGGCGGAGGCGAAGCAGGCCAGCACCACGCTCTTGGCCGGGACCACCGTCTGCCGAGGCGTCCCGGCGGCCAGCACATGGTCGCGCACGCACAGCCGGGGTGTGACGGGCACGAACGGGTGGAAGCGCAGCGCCTCCCACACGTACGCGTCGAAGCGCTCCGGGTCGCCCGCGCCGGCCGCCCGCTCGGCCTCGGTCAAGGCCTCGGGGCGCAGGGTGAGCTCCTTCAGCGCGGTGGCCGTGCACTGGGTGGCATTCTGCTGATAACCCGTCAGGTACCCGGCCAGGTTGGCGTTGATCCGCTCGTCGTCGAAGCCGTACTCGGCGGGGAGCCGCGTGCGCAGCATCCGGTCGAGGACGTCCGTGGACCCGTCGCCGCCGTCGACGTCCTCGGACGCGGACCGGCGCCGGGCGATCACCTCGGCGACCCGCTCGCGCAGCTCGCGTCCGGCCGCCACCCCGTCGGCGTGGATCCGGGGGTCGCGGTCGGGGTTGACGGCGAACGCCCACTGCATCCGGCGGGTGCAGGAGTGCAGGACCTCCTCCTCGATGCCGTCCAGGCCGAGGTAGGCGCGGGCCACCTGCGCGGCGGCCGGACGGGCGTAGTCCTGGATCAGGTCGAAGGTGTCACCGCCCCGGGCGACCGCCTCGTCCAGGACGGCGTCGGCGATCCGGGCCGTCAGCTCGCGCACCCGGGGCGCGTCCTCGGCGGCCAGGAGCACTTGCCCGTAACCGCGCTCGCGCCAGTGCAGGCCGGGGCCGTCCCGGGCGAGGAGGAAGGGGGCACCGAGCACCTCCTCCAGCGCCGGCCCGAACACGCCCACGGTGAACGTCCCGGGCGCCGACAGCACCTCCAGAACGTCCGGGTGCCGGGTGACGAACACACCGACGGGGGTGGGGAACACCGGCCGGTGTGCGCGCAGTTCGGCGAAGAGGGCCGCCTTGTCGGTCGCCATGCTCTGCCGCAGCAGGCCCACCCGCCGCGGGACGTCGTCCTCCGGGAGCGCGTCGTACGCGGTGAGGAAGTCCATGACGGCATTGAGCCACCGCACGGCGGGCGTCGCACGTCGGGCAGGCATCCGGGGCAGCGCCGGAGTGCGGGGGAGCGGAGCCGGGGTGAGGATCGTGGGGCGGCAACGGCCCGGCCCCGCCGACCGGCCCCGCCGACCGGTCCCGGTGGCCACCAGGTCTGAGCGCGTCCTGGGCCCCTGGGCGGGCCCCTGGCACCGCCTTCGGGTTGCCACCGGCCGTACGGGCCGCGTCCGGTCCGGCAGGAGGCCGAACGTCGTTGCGGAAGGAGGGGCCCGGATGCTGTCCGCGTGGGCCGGATCCCTGGTGCCCGTCCTCAGCGACACGACCGTGAGCGGTGCCGAAAACCTGAGCCGGGCCGTCGGCAGGGGGTGTGTCCTCGCCGCCAACCACACCTCGTTCTTCGACCCGGTGCTGCTGATCGGCACCCTGCACCGGCTCGGACTGCGGCCCGCCGTGTTGGCCACCGCCGGACTGTGGAGGGTGCCTCTGCTGTCCCAGGCTCTCACCCGGGAGGGGTACGTGCCGGTGTACCGGGGCAGCCGACGTGCCGGGGACGCGCTGCGCCACGCCTGCGAGGCGCTGGACGAGGGGCGCAGCGTGCTCATCTACCCCGAAGGGGGTCTGCCCGGCCACCGCACCTCCCACGACCGGCCGCCCGGCCGGCTGAAGACCGGTGTCGTCCGGCTCGCGCTGTCCATCGGCGCACCCGTGATCCCCATCGGGCACGCGGGTGCCCGCCGGGTCGCCTCCGGAAGCCGGGCCAAGCAACTGGCGGGCTGGGCCACCGCACCGGCACGCCGGCCTCGCGTCCACGTACACATCGGACCGGCGCTTCGGCTCGACGCGTCGGACCGGCCGATGGAAGACCTGGAGGCCGCGCTGGGCGTCACCTGGTCCCGCGCGGTGCACGGGCTCGGGGCCGGGCTGTCGGGCGACGATCCCCGTCCCTCGTGACCAGCGCTGATGACGGGGCGTCACCGTTCGCTCGTACGGGTGGTACGGGTCCCTCCTCCTGGGCCGAACGAGTTGCGGCGTCCCCGAAGGGCCCCGCCGGGACCGAAGAATCACCCTTATGCACCCTGCGACAGCACATGGCCCCGGACGGCGCGACCCCGTGGCCGTCACCGGACTGGGGCTGGTCACCCCGGCGGGCATCGGCCGGGACGCGGCGTGGGCGGGCCTCACGGCGGGGCTGTCCACGGCCGCCGACGACCCTGCCCTGAGCGGGCTGCCCGTGGCCTTCTCCTGCCAGGTGCCCGGCCTCGACGCGGCCGGTCTGCTCGGGCACCGCCTCGCCCGACGCCTCGACCGCTTCACGCTCTTCGCGCTGCTCGCCGCCCGGGAGGCCGTCTCCGACGCGGGCCTGGCCCCGGACGGCTGGGACGGGGCGCGTGTCGGCGTGGTGATGGGGGTCGGCACCGGTTCCATACAGGGGTGGCAGGCCGAGTTCGACCGGCTCGCGGCCCACCTGCCCGAACGCGTCTCCCCCCTGGCCCTGCCGCGCAGCGTGCCGAACATGGCCGCCGCCGAGATCGCCCTCGATCTCGGGGCGCAGGGCCCCAACCTGGTGGTCAGCGCCGCCTGTGCCTCCGGGACCAGCGCGATCGGACTGGCACGCGACTGGCTGCTGTCCGGCTCCTGCGACGTGGTCCTGGCCGGCGGCAGCGAGTCGGCGCGGCTGCGTATGACCGCCGCCTGCTTCGCCCAGATGCGTGCCCTGTCGCGCCGCGCCGACAGCCCCGCGACCGCCTCCCGCCCGTTCGACCGGGACCGCGACGGTTTCGTCCTCGGCGAGGGAGCGGCCGTCCTCGTCCTGGAACGCGTCGAGGACGCCCGGGCACGGCGCACGCGCCCCCAAGCCCTGCTCGCCGGTTACGGGGCCTCCTGCGACGCCCACCACTTCACCGCTCCGCACCCCGACGGGGACGGCGCCGCACGCGCACTGCGCACCGCCCTCTCGGACGCCGGCCTGGCCCCGGAAGACATCGGCCACGTCAACGCGCACGGCACCGCCACCCCACAGGGAGACGCGGCCGAGCACAACGCGCTGCACCAGGTCTTCCGGCGGCCCCCGCCCGTCACCGCCCTCAAGGGCACCATCGGCCACGCCATCGGCGGCGCGGGGGCGATCGAAGCGGCCTGCACCGTGCTCACCCTGCGACACCAGCTGATCCCGCCCACCGCCAACCTCGACACCCTCGATCCCGCACTGGACCTGGACGTGGTCGCCAAGGTGCCCCGCCCGCAGCGCATGGAGGCCGCCGTCAGCAACTCCTTCGGCTTCGGCGGCCAGAACGCCGTCCTCGCCTTCACGGCCACGCCCTGAAAGACTTCGAGGACGGGCTGCGGCTGGTGATGCGCCAGGCCCGGCTGCCGGCCGAGCGCGGTGACGGCGGCATGCCGAGCGTCCTGGCCGCGCCCTCGCCCTTCGCGGCCAGGCCCGATCGGCAACAACACGGCCTCCCGGCGCAGGCTCCGTGAGGCGCTGCCCCTGGGCTGAGCCAAGCCGAGCCGAGCCGGCAGGCGGGGCCGCTGCTTTCCGCGCGCGCCTTCCAGGCACAAGATCCACGCGCTACGTTCCCGGCTTCCTCGATGGAAGGAGCCTTTCGTGGCAGCGACAAGACGCGCCCTCAGCATGTCTGTGCTCGCCCTGGCCCTGCTGATGCCCCTGGTATCCGGTACGGCGCAGGCATCCCCGGCCGCGAACGGCCCCCGCCCAGCCGCCGGCTCAGTGACGTCCCCGCGGGTGCTGGCGGTCCCGGGCACCGTCAATGCCCGGGACATCGGCGGCTACCGCACCTACGACGGCAGGACCAGCCGCTGGGGTGTGCTGTACCGCTCGGAGACCCTGTCGAAGCTGCCGCCCGAGGGCGTGAGCGCGCTCGCCGGCCTGGGGCTGGGCAGCGTGATCGACCTGCGGACCGGGCCCGAGGTGCAGGCCGACGGAGCCGACCGGCTCCCGGCCGGCGTGACGTCCGTCGCCCTGCCGGTCGACGACACGTCGCTGTTCGCGTTCATCGGCATGGTGGTGCGCAGCAAGGACCCCGTCTATCAGCGACAGCAGCTCGGCGCGGGAAAGGCCGAAGCGAGGATGGGAGCGCTCTATCGTGCTTTCGTCACCAACCCGGCGAACCGGGCCGCGCTCGGGGCGGCGATCCGCGCCGTGGCGAACGCGGACGAGCCCGCGATGTTCCACTGCTCGGCCGGCAAGGACCGCACGGGAGTCCTCGCGGACACCATCCTGCGCGCGGTCGGCGTGCCGGCGGCCACGTCCGAGGGTGACTACCTTCTGAGCAACCAACTCCGCGCGGCCTCGGACGCCGCGCTGAAGAGCCAGCTCAAGGCCGCGGGCCTCATGCAGGACCCGGCCCTGCTCGATCCGTTGCTCCAGGTGCGCAGCAGTTACCTGGCGGCATTCAGGGCGCAGGCGGTGGCCGACTACGGAACCTTCGGCGACTTCCTCGCCCAGGGGCTCGGTCTCGACACGCTCACCCTGTTCAAGCTGCGGCTCCGCATCGTCGGCTGACCCGCGACGTGCAGCACGGGAAAACGGCCCCCGCGGTCGCACCGCTGTCAGTACCCTTCCCTCCGGGGGTGGTGCACGGTGCAGAAGCTGTACGTACCTATCACGGCGACCAGCGACCGCTTCGACGCCGACGACAGCAGGTGGCTGTCCCAGGTGCGTCTTCTCCTGGACGAACTGAGCAGGGAAGTCCAGATGGAGGCGCGGGCCACGGCGGGGGAGCCGGGTGCCAAGAGCGGGGGACTGCCCCAGGTGGTCCTGGTGATCGTCCCGTCGGCCGTCTACGTGGTCGGTGCGGTCATCAGGGACTGGCTCGCGAACAGCCGCGACCGCAGTGTCCATCTGCGATGGGAAGAAGGCGGCGAGGAGAGCAGGCTGACCGTCACGACCAGGAACAGCGACAACGCCGCCCTGCAGGCGACCGTGGAGACCTGGTTGCGCTCCAAGTTCGGCGGTGGGGAAGGAGAGGAAGAACCCGCTCCGCCCCAGGGCGACTCGTCGCCGGACGGCGGTTCTGTTGGCTGAGGCGCCCCTGCCGTACCGCGCCCTGCTGATCGGCAACGCCGACTACCCGGATGAACCGGCACTGGCTTCACTGCGGGGCCCGGCGAACGACCTCAGGGAGCTGGCCGCCGCGCTGACCGATCCCGAGGTGGGGCTGCCCTGGCAGGTGAGTGAACTCCTCGACCGCAGCAGCCAGGAGGTCGAGGAGGCGCTGTACGACTTCTTCGACGGGGCGGCGCGCGAGGACCAGTTACTGCTCTACTACAGCGGTCACGGCCTGCTGGACACGCGCGGTCGGCTCTTCCTGTGCACCCAGGACACGACCCTCGCCAGGAGGGGACTGCGGGCGGTTGCGCATTCCTACGTCACCGACCTGATGGACGACTGTCCCGCACGCGCGATCATCGTCGTCCTCGACTGCTGCTGCAGCGGCCGGGCGACCGACGCGAAGGGGCCTGCCGTGGCAGCCCCCTTCGGGGGCCGCGGACGGTTCGTCATGAGCAGCTGCGAACGGCGCGGCATCGCCAACGACGCGCCCAGGGACGGCGAGCCGAGCCTGTTCACCCGCCACCTCGTGGCTGCGCTACGGCACGGAGCGGTGGGACGCAACGGTTATGCCACGGCCCACCAGGTGTGGTGCTACGTGGACGACGCACTGCGCGGTACCGGCCAGCGGCCGTACTGCAAGACGGAGGAACACACCCAGGACATAGTGCTGGCGCGGAGACCTGTGCCGGTCGAGCGGACCGCCGCCGAGCCGGAGGGGCAACCCGCGTACGAAGCCACCGTGGACACCTGCCCCGTGTTCGCACCCACCAGGGGGCCGAACCAACGTCCTCCGGTGGAATGCCACTTCACCGGGGCCATGCACGTACTGCTGCCCGGCCTGCGGGGAACGCTGAGCGTCTACCTGGACGCACTCCTCGCGGCGCGGAGCGGCGACGAGGTCCGGGGGTGGTGGTTCGCCGCCCACCCGCTCGGACACCGGCGCAAGCGGGTACGCCTGACCGGCACCGTGACCCCGGACGGTGACGTGCGGTTCCCTCTGCCCGACGACGCCGGCGGAACGGTCACCTGGACGGCGGAGCAGCTGAAGGCCTTCGAGAAGGCACGCGCGACCAGCGACTGGCCCACCACACGGCGACCGACCCAGACCGATGCCACCCACATCGTGCTCAAAACCCATGACCGGACGTACCGCATGCTCACGCGTGCCCCCTGGATGCTGGCGGGATCGCTGATCGCCTTCGCCCTGTCGGTGGTGATGACCGTACGGGTGATGACTCCGCACGTTCCCGACCAGATACCGGTCTACCCGTTCGTCCTCGCCCTCGTCAGCGGGCTGTCCGTGGGCGTCTTCGCCTCCCGGGTCTGGGCTCGCTTCCGACTCCTGCGGTTGGTCAAGATCCCCGAGCTGCCGGTGTGCCGCATGCTGCTGAACGCCTACGTCGAACCCGCGTACACCGTCGTCTCCGAAGAGGGGGTGCCGGTGACGATTCCCCCCAAGGAACACACGTACCTGTGGTCCGAGGACTACATGCTGGCGCTGCCGTCGGGCTTCTTCAACAGCATCCCGCCGTGCGAAGCGCCCCTTGCCCCGGACGACCCGCTGCCCGTGGAGGTGATGGGTCTGCGCCACCCGGGGGAGGGGGTGCTCGTCCGCTCCCCGCAGGGCACCCTCTGGCCGGTCGGGCGGGTCAAGTACTGCTACAGCTTCGAACTCGACCGGGCCATCCGCCACCACCGACCGCTTCCCAGGGGTACCCGTGCCGACAGCGGGCGACAGTAGCGGGACGTTCAGCAGGCGGCCTTGGACCAGAGCGCGCCCCTGACGAGGCTCGGCGCGGTGCGGCGCATGGGGATGGTGCGCACGCGGACCGTCTGTCAGACCTGCCTGGGATGCTCTGGGCATGGAGATGACAGTGCAGCTCACGATCGACTGCTCCGACCCGCAGAGGATGGTGACCTTCTGGGCCGAGGCCCTGGGTTACGTGCCTGAGCCCCCGCCGGCCGGGCATGCTACGTGGCGCGCCTACTGGGCCGCCATGGGGGTGCCCGAGACAGAGCTGCCGGCCGGTGCCGGGGACCTTCCGGAGTCCATCATCGACCCGGCGGGCCGCGGGCCGAGGGTGTGGTTCCAGCAGGTTCCGGAGCCGAAGGCCGCCAAGAACCGGTGGCACTTCGACCTCAAGGTCGGCGGGGGCCGTGACGTTCCCCTGGACGTCCGCGTACAGCGGGTCGAGGCGACGGTGGAACGGCTGGTCACAGCGGGTGCCACCGTGCTGCGGATCAAGGATGAGCCGGACCTGGGGCTCTACGCCGCCGCCCTGTGGGACCCCGAGGGCAACGAATTCGACGTTGTTTGAGCCATCCGTCTGAGCCATCCGTCTGCATGCGCTGGCCGAGCAAGGGGCCAATCGCCCACCAGGGACCAGAACGGCGGACCAGAACGGCCCCTGCCATCGAGCAGCGGAGCAGTCGAGCGGCACGAACTGATGTGCGCGGCTCAGGGCAGCAGGCTGGTTCCGGGAGCCCGGATCAAGCGGGGGCGCGGGCCAACTCGCCCACTCCGACCGAGCGTTGGGGCGTGCGGGCGCGGGCTGATGCGCCGTCGGGCGCCCTGTCCGAGGGACGCGGATGAGCGTACGGTGGTGTCAGCCGTTGGTGTCCACCGCGCTATTGCGTCCTTCCCCGACGGGAGGGGCGCCCTGGGTACGGTCCTCCTCAACCGCGCGGCCCCTTAGTAGCGGGCCGCGGGCTTCCTTGCCGGCACGGCGTTGCGGAGGGGGAGTAGCTTCCCTTCCAGCCGGGACGGCTCAGATGGCGAACGACGTAGGCCCGCGTACATTCCGTTGCCTGTTGCCGGGCCCCGCTGTCTTCGCCGCCGCCTGCGCGGTGCCGAAGCGGAGGCGGGCCCACATCGTGCAGACGAGCGTGGCTCGGACGCAACTGGTGCGGGTCACCGGCGAGGTCGACATCGAGACGGCCCCCGCCCTGGACTACACGCTGCTGTGCGCCCGCGAGCAACGGATCGTCGTGGATCTTTCCGGCTGCGGCTTCGGTGACTGCGCGTTGCTGACCGTCCTGCTGCGAGCTCGCCGCCGCGGCGAACTGGTCCTCGCCGGTCCCCTGTCCGCCCAGCTACAGCGCCTGTTCGATCTCACCGGCACCACCACCGCCTTCACCATCACCGCCGGCATCAGCGAAGCACTTCCGGTACGACCGCTCGGAGCCGCCTGAGTCGGAACGGGGCGCGCGCCCGGCGCTCCCCACCCTGACTCACGCCCCGAGTGCCGCACCCTCGTGCCCGGGCGTGCGGGGGGCCTGCTTGTCCAGTGCGAACAGCGCGCCCGTCCGCGCGTACATCTCGCACTGGTTGGCGAACGTCTCCCGGTACCGCACCGGGTGCCCGTTCCATTGGCCCAGTGCCTGGGCCGTGACGTGGGTGTAGCCGAGGTCGCACGGGATGTCCTGCGGGGGGATTTCGCCGATGTGGCGGATACGTCCGTCGGCAGCGGTGAGCTGCGCGCACGCTTCGGCTGCCCGGGGGTGGTGGCCCTGGGTGGTGGGTGGGCACTGGAGCAGGGTGCCCCGGGTGCTGGAGGTGTGGCTGTCGCCAGTGGTGGTACTGAGCTGAAGCCAGTTACCGGTAGGGGCGGCGGCGTACGTGGGGACGGGAGCGAGCGTGGCGGCGAGCGTCAGTGCGACCAGGGCGAGAGGAAGTGGGTGCGTGGTCTTCGCGGGGGGAGAGAAACGAGGCATGTCTTCGGCGTCGGCAGAACACACCGGTTACGTGAGCCCGCTCATCCGAACGGGAGGGGCGTCGCGTCATCCGTTAGGACCACGCAGGAGTGGGGGAAATCCTCAGCAACCCGGTTCAGCAGGGCGTCCCAAGCGCCG
Source organism: Streptomyces sp. NPDC005878 (assembly GCF_040629815.1). NCBI lineage: Bacteria > Bacillati > Actinomycetota > Actinomycetes > Kitasatosporales > Streptomycetaceae > Streptomyces > Streptomyces sp. NPDC005878. Next base: position 71,369 of record NZ_JBEXWK010000011.1, on the reverse strand, counting down.
CGGTGGCCGACCTGACAGCCAGGCACCCGCGCCACGAACTCCTGGGAATGAACGTTTGCGTTCCCCATGGTGTCGCTCCGACCACGCGTCGAGACGCGACCGGGGACTTGGCTGGATTCGCAGGTGTTCTCTTCCCCGCCTCCCGGCGAGCCGGTATTCCTTGCCGAGACGCAAGGCGGCCCCTCCCCGGTCAGGGAAAGGACACTGATGACCCATGCGCGGCGCGTTGGCCACGAAGACCTCGAGTCAGCCGCATCCGGCGGTTCGGCCGCTTGCGGCCAAGTGAAGATGACCTCGTTCGACGAGGTGTACGACCAGCCGGACCCCAGGCCCTTCTTCCGCCTCCTGGGCAACTGGGACTATCAGACGCCTCACCATGCACAAGAGGTCTTCCGGCGCCTCGCCGCCGCCCGCAGGCGAGCCGCCCGCGCCCCCGTCACCGTGCTGGACATCTGTTGCTCCTACGGCATCAACGCGGCTCTTCTCAACCACAGCCTGACGATGGCCGACCTGTACGAGCACTACACGTCGCCGCGAGCCGCAGCGCTCACCACGGAGGAGCTGATCGCGTGGGACCGCGCCTACTACGCCGCTCACCGACTGCCGGACACGCACCGGGTGATCGGACTCGACATCGCCGCGAACGCCATCTCCTACGCACGCGCCGTCGGTCTGCTGGACGAAGGGTTCGCCGAGAACCTCGAAGCGGCTCCCCCCACCCCCGCTCTCCGGCACGCCGCGCAGCCAACCCTCCTGGTCACCCTCACGGGCGGAGCGAGCTTCCTGTCCCCCCGTACCTTCCAACCGCTCCTCGCCGCCGCTCATGAGCAGGTGTGGGTCGCGGCCTTCGTTCTGCGCACCTGCTCCTACCGCCCCATCGCCGACGGGCTGACGCCGTATGGCCTCACCACCGAGAAAGCGGCCGCCTTGAGCTATCCGCAGCGCCGCTTCACCAGCGTGCATGAGCAGCGGTACGCCACGGCCGCGGTGACGGCCGCCGGTGAGGATCCACGCGGCAAGGAGACCGAGGGCTACTTCCATGCAGCCCTTTACCTGTCCCGACCCGCGAAAGACGTCGCAGCCCTTCCGCTCACCACTTTCACGTCCGGCGGTGCGTAGGCGCGCGCGAACATACCCGGAACGCGGGATGATCAGGTGCTGAGGAGGCGGTCGAAGAACGAGCGGTATTGGCGCAGGGCCAGGCGCAGGTCCTCGGTGGCGGCCTCTTCACCTCGGTGCCACTGGCTTTCCAGTCCCTGCTTGTGGTCGGCGAACGTGGTGGCGAGGAGCTGCATGACCTCGGCGACGAGTCCGTCCGCCGCGAGGACCGACTGCTTCGGGTCATCGACGAAGCCCTGTTGGATCTCCTGCCACCGGCTACGGAGCCGCTCCGCCTCCTGGGTCCCGAGGAGCGGGGCAGTGTCACGCTCCTGCTCGGATTCGTGCTCCGTGCCGGACGCCGCGACCGGTTCGTCCCCGGTCTCGTCGGTGAGTCTGGTCCGGGGTGCCCTCCCCTCGTCGTCGGGGGCCGCTGCGAGGACCTCGTCCGTCTGGGGCCGGGCGATGTCCTCGGTGGAAAGTGTCTCTTTGGCGGGCTCGTCGTACGCGTCGTCGTGCCCGTACGGTCCTTCTCTCTGCATGTCCCTCAACCTCCGTGCGGAACGGCGGGCCGCCTGCGGCGGGTGGGCGCTCAGTGGCGTTCCTCATCGGCCGCATCGGTACCGTCGTGCAGCAGTTCCTCGAAGAGTGCCCGGTAGTGGACCATGGCGCTCCGTAGCTCTTCCGTGGTGGTGTCCCTGGTGCCGACCCGACCGTTGATCTCATGGGCGATGCGGTAATGGTCCAGGGTTCGGGCGTGCTCGACCGAGAGGTCCCGTTCCTGCTGCTGGAAGTTCTCGGTCGGATAGCCGCGCTCGCTCATGAGCGTGGTCACGAGCCGGTCCGCCTCGCCCACGGCCTGGTCGGGGCTGTCGACGAAGTGTTCCTGCACGCTGGCCCAGTCCCGGGTGTACCGGTCGCGAACCGCCGAGGGCAGCGGCCTGATCTCCAACGACTGATGCCGCTCCTCCCTCGCCTTGAGGTCGCGCTCGGCCGCTCCACGGCTCTGCCCGGTCTGGACGGCGCGCTCGTATTCAGGACCGAACTGCTCCCGAAGGTGCCGGCGCCGGGTCATGGTCCGCATGGTCAACGCGACGGCGGCCAGGACCACCAGGGCGACCACAATGATGACGATGGTCCACATCGCATCCTCCACTCCATGGCAGCGCACACAGCGGCTTGGCCGGGGCATGCCTGCGTCGCCGTCCGGGGCCGCCGTCCTTGGTGGTGCCACCTTCCAGAATTTCACATATCGGGCGAAATGTGCTATCCGGTGGCGCTCCGGCTCTGCCGTGGTCGGCCAGTACGTATCGGCCCGGGGGCGGCGACGAAGTACTGCCGTCGCCGCCCCCACCGATGTCGATATCGATGTCGATGTCGACGTCAGGGTGAGACGGGAACGCGCGGGGTTCCCGCGTCCGGCCGGGGACGCCTACCAGTAGTGCCGCCGACCGCCCACCTCGCGCCCGACGAATCCCAGGACCATCAGGATGAGGCCGAGGACGACCAGGACTATGCCGATGGTCCACAGGATGGCGATGCTGGTCGCGTAACCGATGATCAGCAGAATGATTCCGAGGATGATCATGATGAACGCCGATCTCACGAAGGGAGGAATGCCCCCTGCTCCCAGCTTAGATCCGCTCCTGGGCGATCGCGTCGCGGACATCGCGGTTCTACCGTGGAGGGAACAGAGCGCATATCTCTGGAGCGCGCCATGTTCGTCTTGCTCGGACTCGTCCTTCTGATCGCCGCCCTGGTCATCGGGGTGTCCGGCGTTGTTGCCAACGAGGGCGCCGCCCACGAGCTCAGCGGCGGGTTCTCCGTATTCGGCTACGACTTCTCCGGCTCCACCGGCACCCTCTTCCTCTACGGCATCGTCGTCGGGGCCGTGGGTCTGCTCGGACTCAGTCTCCTCCTGGCCGGTGTCCGCCGTGCCTCGCACCGCGGTATCCACGGGCGGCCCGGACCCAGGATGTCGCGCCACGACACCCTCGACCGCGGCACGGGCCGCGACGACGACCTGAACCGGAACGGCATGGCCCGACCGCCCGCGCGGGGCGATACCGGGACGGCCGCGCCCGGTGATGACCAGCACGACCCGCACGCCAACCCGGACGCTGAGCACCGGAGGGGGCGGAACCCGTTCAGGCACTGATCGCAGCCAGGGTAGGGCGTCGCGCATGTACGGGTGAGCATTCCTCATTGCCGGAATGGGGAGTTGTGGGCGGGGACGGCCGACCGCGCGGGTAAACGGGTCGCGGGTAAACGGGTCGCGGAGTTGATCGTGGGGTTCGTACCCTGCCGTCCATGATGAGTTCTGGGCTGTCGGACAGGGCGGGGCGGCGCATCGCCCTGCATGAGGTGCACGACGAGAACTGGAGGGCCGTCGCCGACGTCGCTCCTCTGGACGACCAACGCCGATACGTCGCTCCCTCGGCCGCTCGCTATCTCCTGTTGTCGATGCGTGAAGAAGTATGGAACTCGCTTGCCGTCTGCGCCGACGACACGGTGGTGGGGCACATCATGTGGGGTCGCGACGGGGACGGCTCGTACTGGATCGGGGGCATGCTGATCGATGGCGCCGAGCAGGGCAGGGGAGTGGGGCGGGCAGCGGTGCGCACGCTCCTGGCCTGGCTCGCAGACCGTGCGGACTGCCAGGTTCTTCGTCTGTCGTACCACCCGGACAACGAGGTGGCCGGGCGTCTGTACACCTCGCTGGGGTTCCGGCCAACGGCCGTCGAGGGGGACGAGATCGTTGTCGAGCTGTCCGCGTCGGGGGTCACCGCGACTGTGTGACGTGTTCCAGCTCAGTGGTGCACGACTCCACGCCGGCCCGGCCGATCAATCGGCCGGGACCCCGGCATACGTAGGGTGACCGTCGGCTTCGCCACCTGGTGTGTCCGACGGCCACCTCCGCCGCTATCGCTACGCCCATGCTCGACGTATCACCGCGGTGAGGCACCTCGGTCAGCATCGGTAGCCGTGCGGGACCTGTAGGAGAGCCACGAAGGCCCACACCATGGCCGCGGACCCGGCTGTGCCTCCCAGGAGGGCGACCGTAAGGTTCCAGCGTCCTGCGTACCCGATGAGGACGCCCCACCACACTGTGGCTGTGATCGCGAGCAGGGCTCCGTAGAAGATCAGCGCGAGACCGTTGGCCGCGCTGTTCACCCCTGCTGGACAGAACAGCCGCATTCGACAGAGTCCAGCCCGCCCCGGCCGCACACTGACCTTCCTGAGCCGCGAGCCGGAACAGAGCCGCCCGGCCCTACGAGTTACGCGGACCGGTCCACCCCGTAGTTGGACTTCCGGGGATGGGCTGTTGGACGTTCACCTGGGAGGCGTGATGGGGTCTTCTGGTGGACACCCCGGGTCACTAGCGTTCCCCCGTAGACACACCACACGGCTCGGGAGGGTCAGTTGATCTCGGACAACGCAGGCGGCATCTCACGGCGGCGACTGTTCGCACTGGGCGGCGGCGCCGTCGGTGCGGCCACGGCCGGATCCCTGCTGCCGCCCTCGCTGCAGACCGCGATGGCCGCGGGACCTCCGGCCGGCGGCCTGAACGCGGTCAAGCACGTCGTTGTCCTCATGCAGGAGAACCGGTCCTTCGACCACTACTTCGGCATGCTGCGCGGAGTCCGCGGATTCGGCGACCGCAACGCCATCCAGCTCCCGGGCGGCCAGTCCGTGTTCGAGCAGCCGGGGGCGCCCGGCGCAACCGTCCTGCCCTTCTCCGTGCGCGGCGCCGCCGCCACCCAGCGGAAGGACCTCCAGTACATAGGCGCCCTCGACCACTCCTGGACGGGCGGGGCCAAGGCGTGGAACGGGGGCTGGATGGACAACTGGGTGTCCGCCAAGACCTCCGCGACCATGGCGTACTACGACCGCCAGGACATCCCGCTGCACTACGAACTCGCCGACACCTTCACCGTGTGCGATGCCTACCACTCCTCCATCCACAGTTCCACCAGCCCCAACCGCAACCACCTATGGAGCGGCAGGACGGGATTCGAGCCGGACGGCCGGCGGGCCGTCGGCAACGACGCCTACGACGAGGGCACCCACCCCGGGTACGACTGGGGCACCTACGCCGAGCGGCTGGAGAAGGCCGGGCGCAGCTGGAAGACGTACACCGAGTGGGAGAACTTCACCGACAACCAGATCGAGTTCTTCACCACGTTCAAGGCGATCGCCCGCAAGGCGCTGGCCAGGACGGGTGGGCACACGTTTATGGAGTCCTTCTACTCCGTCGTACGCGAAGCCCCGGGCGACGCCGAGCGCCAGCGGCTCCTCGGGCTGCTCGACCAGGGCGTCGCCACCCTCACCAAGGCCGAACGCAGCCTCTTCGAGCGGGGGTTGAGGCGGCTGCCGACCGGGACGCTCGCCGAGGCCTTCGGCAAGGACGTCGCCGCCGGCACCCTGCCGGAGGTCTCCTACCTGGTGCCCTCCGCGCTGGACTCCGAGCACCCGAGCGTCTCCTCGCCCGTGCACAGCGCCACGATCGTCTACAAGGTGCTCGACGCGCTCGGCAAGCACCCCGACGTATGGCGGCACACCGTCGTCCTCATCAACTACGACGAGAACGACGGCTTCTTCGACCACGTACCGCCGCCGGTGGCCCCGCCCGAGGTGACGGACGAGCAGTGGCAGGGTAAGCCGACCGGCCTCGGCGCACGGGTGCCGATGCTCGTGGTCTCGCCCTGGAGCGTCGGCGGCTATGTCTGCTCCGAGGTCTTCGACCACACCTCCGTCATCCGGTTCCTGGAGCGCTGGACCGGGGTGCGCGAGCCCAACATCGGTGCCTGGCGTCGCACCGTCACGGGCGACTTGACGTCGGCCTTCGACTTCAAGCACGGCAGGTCGCAGCCCGTGGTGCACCGGCCGGGACCCATTCCGCCGCTGAGCGGCCGCTGGCGCCCCGAGCCGCCGGCGCGGCAGCACATGCCCGTCCAGGAGGAGGGCACCCGTCCCGCCCGGCCACTGCCGTACCAGCCGGACGCGTACGCCAAGGTCGCGGGCGGTGCCCTCCAGGTGCAGCTCAGTAATGGCGGCCGGGCCAGCGCCCACTTCGCGCTCTATCCGTACGCCAAGGAGTTCGCCGCGCCGCAGCACAAGGATGTGCGGGGCAAGGGCCGGTGGACCGTGCCGCTGACCGGCGCCTACCGGTTCACGGTGACCGGGCCGAACGGTTTCCGGCGCGAGTTCGAAGGCGCCGGAGGCGCGGATGTCGCCGAGGTGACCACCCACCTGGACCACCATGACCGCGACGTCCACCTCACCCTACGCAACCGCGGGAAGCGGCCCGTCACCTTCGTCGTGCGGCCGCTCGGCTACGCCGACGAGGCCGATCTGCGGGACTGGGAGCGCTCGGTGACGGTCAAGGCGGGCCGCAGCCGCACCGTGGTCCACTCGGCCGCCGACGCGCACGGCTGGTACGACCTCGAAGTGACCGTGGACGGCGGGAGCCCGTTCCGCAGGCGCCTGATGGGCCACATCGAGAACGGCCGCCCGAGCGTCTCCGGCTGACGGGCCGACCGGCCGGCCGTGGCGGGTGGCGTCCGCAAGTCGAGGAGCGGCACGGGGCGGCCAGGGTTACGACGCGCTGCTCCACCCGGCAGTGCTGGAATACGAGTCCACGAGGTCCACCACGAAGACCAGGGTCGCGCCCGCCGGGATCAACGGGGAGGGCGACTGCTTGCCGTAGCCGAGACGCGGGGGAACGACGATCTCGCGCCGGCCGCCGACCTTCATCCCCCTCACTCCCCGGTCCCAGCCCTTGATCACCTGGCCACTGCCCAGGGCGAACTTGAACGGCCGGCCCCTGTCCCAGGAGGCATCGAACTCCTTCCCGGACTCGAAGGTCACCCCGACGTAGTGGACCCGGACCACCATGCCCGGCTTCACCTCGGCCCCCTCCCCGACGACCAGGTCGCGGATGGTCAGCTCGGTAGGCGCGTCACCCTCCGGGACGTTGACCTCGGGCTTCGTCAGTTCACTCATCGCAACCTCATCACTCTCCACGGGAAGTCCCCGCACGCTCCACGGGAAGCCCCCGCACGGACCAGCCGGACACCCGATACGACGGCGTGTACGGCGGTACCTCTCGCAACGCCGCCCCCCACCAGTTCCGCGCCGCCGCCCGGCAGAACCGCATCAAGGCGGCGGCACCGGGCAGACGCAGACCAGCAGCGTAATCGGCGGAAGGAGAGACAGTGCCGCAGGAACCTTCACTGAAAGCTGTCGGGTGGGCTCGTTCGCTGCCGATCAGCAGCGGCGTGAAGACGGCAAGGGACTGGACGCGCGAGCATCTCGCGAGGCTCGGCTGGGACCGGACCGCGCCGGATCTGGTGGACTCCGTCGTGCTGACCGTGTCCGAGCTGGTCACCAACGCCCATGTCCATGCCCGGAGCGACGCCCAGCTCCTCCTCACCTGGGACGAGACATGCCTGCACGTGACCGTCCACGACGCGTCCCCGCAGGTGCCCGAGCCACGGCACGCTGGTGAAGAGGCCACCGGTGGCCGCGGGCTGCTCCTCCTCGACGCCCTCGCCGACGACTGGCAGGTGTACCGCTGCCCCCGCGGCAAGGACGTCACGGCTTGCTTCCAACCGCCCGCGCCCAGGCTGCCGCACGCATCACCTGCTTCCGCTGGAAGCTGATCCCCGCGGTCAGGGCGTCGGCACGTTCGAGGCCCTGGCGGTGTCCGGGACGTGTGGCCGCCGGGCAAGCAGCACGCTGGCCATGATGATCCACAGCCCCGATACGAGGAAGGCGATGAAGCCGGCCCAGGGGACGAACATCAGGACGCCGAGCACGATTCCGGCCCATCCCAGCCAGCGCGGCAGGGGAGTCCCGCTGCGTGCTGTGCCCAGGCCGGCGGCGAGGACCATGATGCCGATTCCGCCGACGAAGGGGATGAAGAGGTCGTTGCCGATGGCGTTCATGGCTTGGAGGGCCGGGCCTTCGACCTTCTGCTTGTCGCTTGCGTCGATCAGCGCGAGAGTCACGCCGGAGGCGATCCAGAAACCCGCAGCCGACAGTATTCCTCCGGCGAAGGCCACTTGGGGCAGCCAGCCGTGCCGGTCGGAGTCGGCGAGGTGGTGGCGGAGGCTCCCGGCGAAGAAGACCAGGAAGACTCCTGCCAGGACCAGCAGGTAGAGGGAGACGGCCTGCCGGGTGTCGTGCTCCTGGAAGTAGAGCCTGACCTGCGGGCCGGAATCACCGATACCCGGCGTATCGCCGCCGACACCGAATGCGACGACGATCAGAACGACGGCCACCAGGGCGGTCAATGGTCCGAGACGCATCGGAAGCCTCCGATCCGGACATTCAGTACTGTTTTCAGCGTTCCACGCAACCCGGGAACCAGCAAATCGCCCAACCTTGCCGTGCCGGCGGTGTGTTTGCTGATGCCCATTCCTGCGTCGGGCTGATCCGATGCGAGCCATATACATCTATCGGCTGGCAGGGCTCGACGGGCTGTAGAGCGTCGGCGAACCATCCCATACCGGGGCACTGTGCTTCGCTGGCCGGTGGCCGAAGTTGCCCCCTGTGAGGTCACGGCTCCTGAGGGGCATGCTTGCATGTGTTCATGATCGTTAATTCGCGGGACGCATCCGCGCCCCGGACGTACCTGGACCACATCCTGAAGCACTGGCACGAGAACGAGGTCGCCGAGGCGCTCGTCCAGGGTTCGCAGCGGCTGACCCGGGGGGAGGCCCGGCGGCGGCTGTTCAGCCTGGGGCACGCGCTGATGCGGCAGGGGTTGGAGCCCGGCGACGGTGTGGGGTTGTTCCTGGCCAACCGCGTGGACTCCGTCCTGGTGCAGCTCGCGGTCCATCTCATCGGCTGCCGCGTGGTGTTGCTGCCGCCCGAGCCGGGGCCCGGCGAACTCGCCGCGCTGGTCGAGCAGTCCAAGGCACGCGCGGTGGTCACCGATCCGGTCTTCGCCGAGCGTGCCGCCGAGGCGGCAGACCGCAGCGCCCATGCACCCGTGCTGCTCAGCGTCGGTCCCTGTGAGCAGAGGTGTACGGATCTGCTGGCCGTGGCAGCCGAGTGCCCTGTGGTGCGCCCCGACGGCGTGTCCGCCCCCGGGGCGGACGAAGCCGTCACCGTCCTCTATACCGGAGGCACCCTGGGCAGACCCAAGCTCGCCGCGCACAGCCACCGGCTGTACGACGTGCTGCTGGATTTCGTGAAGGAAGACGGGAAGGAAGACGTGAAGGGCGACCCGGAGGGCGCTCCTCATGCGGGCTTCTTCCCGGACATGGACCCGGGTACGGACCGGGTGCTCGTCTCCACGCTGCTCACGCACGGCAGTGGCCACCTCACGTCGATCCAGGCGCTGGTGACGGGGTGCACCCTCGTCGTGCTGCCCGAGTTCGAGGCGGGTGCGGCGCTGGCGGTCCTGCGCGAGGAGCGGATCACCGCCACCATGCTCGTACCGCCCATGCTGTACGCGTTGCTCGACCACCCGGAGTGCGAGCCGGGCGCGGTTCCTACGTTGCGGCGGATCGTCGTCGGCGGTGCGGCTTCATCGCCCAGCCGGCTCCAGCAAGTGGTGGAGGTCTTCGGGCCCGTGATCAGCCAGGGTTACGGTCAGTCGGAGGCGCTCGGCATCACCGCGTTCGACGCGGAGGACCTTGCCTCCCAGGCAGCCCAGAGGCCCGAGCTCTGGCGCAGCTGCGGTCGCGCGATATCCGACACCGAGATCGAGATCCGTGGTGAAGACGGTGTTGCGGCGCTGCCGGCCGGGCAGGTCGGTGAGGTGTGCGTCCGGGGCAAAGCCGTGATGCTCGGTTACTTCGAGGACCCGGAGCGCACCGCAGAGGCGTTCTCCGGGGGCTGGCTGCGCACCGGGGACATGGGCTACCTCGATGCGGAGGGATACCTCTATCTCGTCGACCGTGCCAAGGACATCATCGTCACCGGCAGCACCAGCGACAACGTCTACTCGCGGGTCCTGGAGGACTTCCTGCTCACGCTGCCCGGTGTCCTCAACGCGGCGGCGCTGGGTGTGCCGGACGCGGACTACGGGGAGGCCGTACAGATCTTCCTGGCCACCGCCGAGGGCGCTGACGTCGATCCGGACGTGGTCGGCGCTGCGGTGACGGCCGAACTGGGAGAGCTGTACAAGCCCCGGAAGACGGTCCTCCTCGACCAACTGCCGATGACCAAGGTCGGCAAGGTGGACAAGAAGGCGCTGCGCGCCGCGTGGACGTGCACGGCATCCGACACTCCTTGAGCGGTGCTCTCACCGGCGGAATTGGCCGGTGGCGGGCTCGGTCGCGTAGCGGCTCATCGCGTCGATGTCGGCCTGGTGTGTGAGCGGGCGGCCGTCGGTGAGCACCGCCGCCGCGCGGCCTGGCGCCGGGCGGTGTGTCACCGGGTGGTGCGTCACCGGGTGGTCTCGCGGTTGAAGACCGAGCGCGACCACAGGTAGCCGAGCAGGGCGAGTCCCGCACACCAGGCGAGCGCCAGCCAGGCGTCGTTGCCGATCGGGGTGTTGAGCAGCAGCCCGCGCAGGGTCTCGTTGATGGGAGTGAAGGGCTGGTATTCGGCGAACCAGCGCAGTCCGGTCGGCATGGAGTCGGGGGTGACGATCGCGCTGCCGAGGAAGGGGAGGAAGGTCAGGGGCAGTGGGGCGTTGCTCGCGGCCTCGACCGTCTTGGCGCCCATGCCCATCGCCGCGGACAGCCAGGCCAGACCGAAGGACAGGAAGAGGAGCAGGCCGAGGGCGGCTATCCATTCGAGGGGCGAGGCGTCGGGGCGGAAGCCGATGGCGAGGGAGACGCCGGTGACCAGGACGAGTACAGCGGAGACCTGGATGACGCTGCCGAGGACGTGGCCGGTGAGTACGGAGCTCCGGGAGATCGACATCGTGCGGAAACGGTTGATGATGCCTTCCGTCATGTCGGTGCAGACGGACACGGCCGTCGCGACGGCGCCCGAGGTCGCGGACATCAGGATGATGCCGGGCACCACGTAGTTGATGTAGTCGCCGCGGTCGGTGCCCGTGCCGATGCCGGTGCCGATGGCGCCGCCGAAGACGTACACGAACAGCAGCAGCATCAGGATCGGCATCACGACGATCGAGATCGTCATCGACGGGTAGCGCTTCATGTGGATGAGGTTGCGGCGCAGCATCGTCATCGCGTCGCGCAGGGCGTACGAGCGTGTGGGCTTGGCGGCGTTGGCCGGGGTACGGGTGAGGGTGCTCATCGGTTCGACTCCTGGCGGGCGGCGGGGGCGGTGGGGTTGTTCTGCTGTCCGGTGAGGGTGAGGAAGACGTCGTCGAGGTCGGGAGTGTGCACGGTGAGCGACTCGGCCCGCGCGCCGCTGTGGTCGAGGACGTCGAGGACGGCGCGGAGATTGGTGAGGGAGCCGTCGCTGGGGATCTGAAGGGTGAGTGAGGCGTCGTCGCGGGTGGCGACGCCGAAGACCGCCGCCGCGGTGGCGAGGTCGGCCTCGTCGCCGAACTGCACCCGGACGTGCCCGCCGGGGATCAGCCGCTTCAGCTCTTCGGCGGTGCCCTCGGCGACGAGCCTGCCGTGGTCGAGTACCGCGATGCGGTCGGCCAGGTGGTCGGCCTCGTCCAGGTACTGCGTGGTGAGGAAGATGGTCACGCCTTGCTCCGTGACCAGGTTCCGGATGAGTTCCCACATGACGCGGCGGCTGCGCGGGTCGAGACCGGTGGTCGGCTCGTCGAGGAAGATGATCCGTGGCCGGCCGACCAGCGTCATGGCCAGGTCGAGTTTGCGGCGCATGCCGCCGGAGAAGGTCGCGACGTTTTTGCGGGCGGCCTCGGTCAGCTCGAAGCGTTCCAGGAGTTCGGTGGCGCGGCGGCGCCCTTCGCGGCGGCTCAGGTGGTGCAGGTCGGCCATGAGGAGCAGGTTCTCCTCGGCGGTGAGCAGTCCGTCGACGGCTGCGAACTGCCCGGTGACCCCGATCTGGCGCCGTACCGCGTCGGGGTCTTCGGTGAGTTCGTGACCGCCTACTTGGGCCTGGCCCGCGTCCGCGGTGATCAGCGTGGAGAGGATCTCCACGGTGGTCGTCTTGCCGGCGCCGTTCGGGCCGAGCAGGGCGAAGACCGTGCCCTCCGGGATCCGCAGGTCGATCCCGTCGAGGACCACCTTCTCGCCGTACGACTTGCGCAGTCCGACGGCGGAGATCGCGGTGGGACGGTGGCCTCCGGAGGAGGTGGCGGGGGCCGGGGCGGGAGTCGGGGCGGGGGCCATGACGGGTCCTCTCCTTGCGAAGTGCGCCTGAGTGGCGCCTCGCTCTTTCGCGATGTCGCCAGCATGGCACAAATAATGGCGCCATGTCGAGTGTTTATGGCGCCATCTTGCGAGGGGGTGTGCGCGAGTCTGGGCGCCCGGTCCTGCGGGGTGGATCGGGTTACGCGAAAGCGCCCCTGCTCCGGCCCGGAGGCCGCCAGCAAAGGCGCCTTGGTGGATGGGGGCGGAGCAGCCCCGCCGCGAAGCGGGGTCTCTCCCGCCGTCATGCCTCCGAGCTACGCGCGGCGGATCACGATGTCGCCCACGCTGGTGCGGCCGTAGACCTCGGCCGTCTCCTCGGACGTGTCCGGGCCGTCCGCCGCTCCCAGCTCGTTGCGGACCCGGCCCGCCTTGGACCGCACGTCGAGCCAGGCGGCGGTGCCTGCGGCGATGCCGATTTCGAGGCCTCCCGCGGAGGTCTCGAGCGCGATCCTTCCGCGCACGACCTCGTCGAGGCGGATGGCGCCATTGGCCGACTTCGCGGTGACCGAGGACTCGGCGCGCACGACGTTGATCGGCCCGTTGGACGACTTCACGTGCAACTCGCCGCCGATCTCCCCGATCGCGGTCGCCCCGTTGATGTTCTTGATGGTGGCGGCACCGTCGATCCGGCCGACCCGTACCCGGCCCGACCCGTAGATGTCGGTCTCGCCGGTCGTACGGTCGACGATGACGTCGCCGTGCGTGGTTTTGAGCTGTACGTCGGCGGCCTCTTCGAGTGCGATGTTGCCGGCGGCGACGGTCAGGCGGCAGTTCCCCAACCGCCCCTCGGCGATGAGATCGCCAAGTCCCGTACCGCCGGTCACCTCCGAGCCTGCGGGCAGCTCCACGGTCACGTCGACCGCACCGTACTTGCCGAAGGGGGAGCGTTTCCTCGGTCCCTTGACCAGCAGCTTTCCGTCCGCGCAGGTGATTGCCGTCTCCTGTGCCGCCTGGATGTCCTGCTTGTTGCCCGGGTCGCTGGGCGCCACCTCGACCACCGTGTCGATGCGCTTGCCCGCGATGATCCGTACCTGTCCGACCTGGATGTCGACGGTGGCGGAGAGCGGTTCGGGGGTGTCGAACGTAGGCATGGCTGTGCCGTCCTTGGGGTCGGTGAAGGTATGTGCTCGGAGGGATTGCCTGGTGCGGCGGCGACTTGAGACCGCGCGACGGCGAGTTGAGACAGCTGCCGACGCGGCTGTCGGCGGGGTCAGCGAACCCAGCCCGTGTAGCCCTGGCCGCCGCCCCCGGTGCTCCGCCCGGCCGCGTTCGTCCGGCCCCGGTCCGCCGTGGGTTCGAGAGCGGCGGCGACGGCACGGACCAGCCAGGCGTTGACCGAGAGCCCCTCGCGGTTCGCGGCCTCCTCCACCCGGACCTTGAGCTGGGCCGGCGGCCGGAAGTTGATGCGCGAGGTGGCGCCGTCCTCGATGTCGGCCGGGGCTGCCACCGGAGGCGGCGGGGCCTGCACCGCGGTTCGGGCCTCTTCGAAGGCGTCGGCCGCCGGTGGTGCGGTCACGACGAATTCTGGGTTCAGGCCGCGCAGTCGTACGTCGACCGAGCCGGGCGCAAGGTCACGGGTCACCTCGTCCATCGCGTCGGACAGGGCGTTCAGCAAGGTGAGGCGGACCGCCGACTCGAGCGGGGTGGAGAGCCGCTTGGCCAGGGCACGGGTCTCTTCGCCACCCGTCTCGGCGGCGACGGCGAGCTCGTGTCGGAGATTGTCCACGTACGGAGTGAGGTCCATGACGCAATATTGGCACCTCGATGGCGCCATGGCAAGTGTCATGGCGCCATCGCGGGGCGAGGCGGGTGGCCACGTGACGCCACACTCGAACACTGCCCGGCCCTGTCCCCGACCCTGGACCTGGCCCTGGACAGGAATTGTGGACAAGCTTGCCGGTGCTCTCGCACTCGTCGGTGGTTCAGGACGGCTGGACTTGCTCGAAGAGGGCGAGCGCTTCGGCGGGGTCGGGGCTCACCAGGCGTTCCAGACCGGCCGTCGTCATCTCCGCCCACCTGCCGGCCCGTGCCCACATCCGTTCCTCGAAGGCGCGGACGGTTTCCTCCAGATCTCCAGGGACGGTGGCGAGAGACTCGGCGAGTTCGGCCCCATCCAGCATGGCGAGGTTCGCGCCCGCTCCCAAGGGGGGCATCAGATGGGCGGCGTCGCCCAGCAGCGTCACCCCCGGGACGTGGGTCCAGGTGTGGGACACGGGCAGGACGTAGAGGGGGCGGTGGACGAAGGCGGTGCCGTGGCGGAGGAGGTCGAGGACGGGAGTGGCCCAGCCGTCGAACAGGGCCAGCAGGCTCGATCGCACGGACTCGGCGTCGGCCAGGTCCACGTTCGTGTGCCAGTCCAGCGGCGCACGGAACTTGGCGTACACCTTGACGTGGCCGCCGCTGTTGCGCTGGGCGACGAGAGACCGGTTCACGCCGTACACAGCCAGCGAACCGTCGCCGATCAACCGGGCGAGGTCGGGGTGGCGGGTGCCGATGTCGTCCAAGGAGGTCTCGACGGAGGTGACGCCGGTGTAGTGCGGCGTCACCGGCGAGACCGCCGGGCGGACCCGGGACCAGGCGCCGTCGGCGCCGACCACGAGGTCGAAGGTCTCCTGTCGCCCGTCCGCGAAATGGACCCGTACGCCCCCGGCCCCCGGCGCCACCCGCGTCACACCCCGCCCCCACTGGACGTCGAGCGTGCCGAGCAGCAGGTCACGGAGGTGCCGACGGTCGATCTCGGGATTGGCCCGCTCATCCGGACCGGGCCGCCAGTCGCGCAGGACGGTTCCGTCCGTGTCCAGGATGCGCATGGCCTGCCCCTCGGGACGGGACAGCGCCTGGAACTCCTTCAGCAGTCCGGCCTTGTCCAGCGCGAGCTGGCCCAGCCCTTCTTGCAGGTCGAGCGTGCCGCCCGGCGGGCGGGCGTCAGGGGCGGGATCGCGTTCGAGGACGGTGGCGGGGTAGCCATGGCGGTGCAGGACCCGGGCGAAGGTGAGGCCGGCGGGACCGCCGCCGACCACGGCGATACGATGTCTCATGCCGATACACTGTATTTCCGCGATACGCCGCATCGCAACGGAACGGTGAAGAGACCATGACTGTGTGGGACCGGCCTGAGCCGCCGACCAGCCCCGTGCCGCTCGACCGGGAGCGGATCGTCGCCGCCGCCGTCGCGCTGGCCGACGAGGGCGGGCTGGACGCGGTGTCGTTGCGCAAGGTCGCCGCCAGGCTGAACGCCGGCCCGATGCGGCTCTACGGATATATCGCCACCAAGCAGGAGCTGTTCGACCTCATGGTGGACGAGGTACAGGGCGAGATTCTGCCCGAGGAACAGGCCGGAGACTGGCGGGAGGCGCTGCGCGTCCTCGCCCACCGCACCAGACAGGCCGCTCTCCGCCACGAATGGCTGGCCGACCTGCTCGGCGGCCGCCCGTCCCTGGGCCCTAACGGCCTCGCCGTCACCGAGGCCACGCTGGCCGCCCTCGACGGCCTCGCCGACATCGACACCGTCATGCGCGCCGTGGAGACGGTCAGCGCCTACTACACCGGCGCGATCAGGCGCGAGATCGCGAACCTGCGGGCCGAGCGCGCCACGGGCCTGTCCAAGCTGGACTGGCAGCGCGCCTCCGGCCCGCGTGTGACGAGGATACTGGCCACGGGCCGCTTCCCCGCGCTGACCAAGGCCGTGTACGACGGCACGGACGTGGACGCCGAGACGTCCTTCGCGACCGGCCTGGAGTGGGTCCTCGACGCGGTGGCGGCCAAACTCCCCGGCCCGTCGGCGTGACCAGTCGCGCGTCGCGCGCCAGCCTCGGCGCGTGAGGTGAGGTCGCCTGCCGCGCGGTTCCCGGCGCGATCAGGTAATCAGGAACGGTGAACAAGGACGCGAGCAGCCCTTTCGTGCGGGTCCGGGGCGCCAGTGAGAACAACCTGCGGCACATCGACGTCGATGTGCCGCGGGACGCGATGGTCGCCTTCACCGGCGTCTCCGGTTCTGGCAAGTCCTCGCTCGCGTTCGGCACGCTCTACGCGGAGGCCCAGCGGCGCTACTTCGAGTCCGTGGCACCGTACGCGCGAAGGCTGTTGCAGCAGGTCGGCGCACCGCACGTACAGGAGATCACCGGACTGCCACCCGCCGTGGCCCTGCAACAGCGACGGGGGTCGCCCAGCTCGCGCTCCACGGTCGGCACCCTCACCACGCTGTCCAATCTGCTGCGCATGCTGTACTCCCGCGCCGGCACCTATCCGCCCCGGGCCGCGCGGCTGGAAGCCGAGTCGTTCTCGCCCAACACGGCGGCCGGCGCCTGCCCGGAGTGCCACGGACTGGGCGTCGTGCACGACGTCGCCGAGGACCTGCTCGTCCCCGACCCCTCGCTCAGCATCCGCGAGGGGGCGATCGCAGCCTGGCCCGGCGCCTGGCAGGGCGCCAACCTCCGCAGTGTCGTGAACGGTCTGGGGATCGACATCGACCGACCGTGGCGCAAGCTCAGGAAGAAGGACCGGGACTGGCTGCTGTACACGGACGAGCAGCCCTCCGTGTACATCGAGCCGGAAGAAGACCGCGTCGACTACGGCTACCAGGGCACGTTCTGGAGCGCCCGCAAGCACGTCATGCACGTCCTCGCCGACTCCAAGAGCGAGAAGATGCGCGCACGGGCGCTCTGCTTCGTCAGGAGCGTGCCCTGCCCCGAGTGCCAGGGCAGCGGGCTGCGGCCCGAGGCCCTCGCCGTGACCTTCGCCGGACGTTCCATCGCCGAGATCAACGCCATGCCGCTCACCGAGTTCGCCGCGCTGCTGCGGCCCGTCGCGGAGCGGGCCCAGGCCGACGGCGCCACGGCGACCGCCCGATCCGGGGAGACGACGGAGGTCGCGGTCCGCATCTGCCGCGACATGGCCGCGCGGGTCGACGTCCTGCTCGACCTGGGCCTCGGATACCTCAGCCTCGGGCGCCGCTCCACGACCCTGTCGCCCGGCGAGGCACAGCGTCTGCGCATCGCTACCCAGTTGCGCTCAGGACTGTTCGGTGTCGTCTACGTCCTCGACGAACCCTCCGCGGGCCTGCACCCGGCGGACGCGGAACCGCTGCTCGACGTGCTGGACCGCCTCAAGGCGGCGGGCAACTCGCTGTTCGTCGTGGAGCACGACATGGACGTCGTACGGCGGGCGGACTGGGTGGTCGACATCGGCCCCGGCGCGGGGGAGGGTGGTGGACGCGTGCTCTACAGCGGCCCGGTCGCCGGTCTTGAGCGGGTCGGGGAGTCGGCCACGAGCCAGTACCTGTTCGGGCGCGCCCAGCCGCTCGATCACCGCCCGCGCACCCCGCACGGCTGGCTGCGCCTGCGCGGCGTCTCCCGCCACAATCTGCACGACGTGTCCGTCGACGTACCGCTGTGCGTACTGACGGCGGTGACGGGTGTGTCCGGTTCCGGGAAGTCGACGCTGGTGACGCAGGTGCTCGCCGAAGTCGTCCGCGGGCACCTCGGACTCGTACCCGAGGAGCCGGATCAGGGGCCGTTGGAGGTGGGCGTCCAGGACGCGTCGGGGGCCGAGTCGTTCGACCGGCTGGTCCTGGTCGACCAACGGCCCATCGGCCGGACTCCCCGGTCCAACCTGGCCACGTACACCGGCCTGTTCGACGCGGTGCGCAAGGTGTACGCGGCGACCGACGAGGCCAGGGCGCGCGGCTATTCGGCCGGGCGGTTCTCCTTCAACGTGCCCGAGGGGCGGTGCGAGACCTGCCAGGGCGAAGGCTTCGTCGCGGTGGAACTGCTGTTCCTGCCCGGCACCTACGCGCCGTGCCCGACCTGCCGGGGCGCCCGGTACAACGCCGAAACGCTGGACGTCACCTACCGCGGCAAGAACATCGCGGAAGTCCTCGCGCTGTCCGTCGACGCCGCCGCCGCGTTCCTGTCCGCCGTCCCGGCCGCCTCCCGCAGTCTGGAGACGTTGCGCGAGGTGGGCCTCGGGTACCTGCGGCTGGGCCAGCCCGCCACCGAACTCAGCGGTGGTGAGGCGCAACGCATCAAACTGGCCACCGAACTCCAGCGGGCCCGCCGCGGGCACGCGCTCTATCTGCTCGACGAGCCGACGGCGGGGCTGCACCCGGCGGACATCGCGCTGCTGCTGCGGCAGTTGCACCGGCTCGTCGACGCCGGCAACACCGTCGTCCTCGTCGAGCACGACCTGGACACGATCGCCACCGCCGACTGGGTCATCGACCTCGGACCGGGAGGCGGCGACGCGGGCGGGCGGGTGGTCGCGGCGGGCTCGCCCGCCAAGGTGGCGAGGGCGCGGCGCAGCGCCACCGCGCCCTATCTCGCGGCCCGGCTCGCGCGATCCTGAGACGTGTTCGGGCCGGCGTTCGCGCCGCGCCGGGTGTACGGCCCCACCCCCGTTCGCGGGCGGACGGTGAAAGGGCCCTCGGTGCGGCGGGTGCGGCAGGGCTACGCCGCCTCGAAGGCGGAGCGCAGGATGTCGCGATGGGCGCGCACATAGCGGATGTCCGCTTCGTACAGACCGGCGTGGCCCTCCGCGATGTGTTGCCGGAACGCGTCGTTGCCCCGCGCCGCCTGGTCGCGCATGAAGTCGACGAGGGCGTGCAGCCGGTCGGGGACGATGTCGAGGACTTCGGCGCCCACCCCCGGGCCGTACGCCCGGCAGAAGGCGGCGACGCGGCGCCCCTGCTCCTGCGGCGTGCCGAAGCTCTCCGGGTTGTCCGGCCCCTGGAGCGGCGCGAAACGGTACACCGCGTAGGCGACGTCCCAGACGCGTGGTCCGGGGTGGGCCGCGTCGAAGTCGATGAAACCAACCACCACGCCGTCTTTCACCACGCTGTTGTACTGGGCGGCGTCGCCGTGGCACATGACCTCGGCGGGTTCCCGGCGCGGGAGCAGCCAGAGGTCGTCGGGGCGTGGCCGGAACGTGGTGCCGGCGTCGTGAAGGTCCCGCAGCAGCGTGGCCGCGGAGGTGAGGAGTTCGGGCGTACGCAGGTCCGGCGTGAGCGCGTCGGGCACCTCGCCGTCGAGGAAGGTGAGCAGCTCTTTGCCGTCCGCGTCGAAGCCCCGTGGCTCCGGTGCGCCGTGGAAGCCCTGGGCGTGGAGGTGCCGCAGCAGCCGGTGGATCGCCGGTGTCGCCGGTGATGTCGGCCGATGGACCACGTCGCCGTGGCGGCGCACGACGTTCACGCCTCCTCGGAATTCCTGCCACTCAGTCATGTCTGCCTCCGACCGGCTCACTTCCGCCGTCAAGTGACCCTATGTCACCCCTCCGACTCTGCGACAGGGCCGGTCACTTGACGGCCTGGCCCACCCGGGGCCGACATCTCCGGTGAGACCCAACCGAGCCGCGCCGCGCGCAACCCCGCCTCGAACCGGCGGCGTGCGCGCAGCCGTTGGTCGGGCGATGCCATGCGCGGCTCCCGGTCCCTGCCGGGCCAGCCGAAGGCGCCGGCGTCCCGTACGTACACGGGCCGTCGGCGCCTTCGGGTTGAGTCGCGGATCACGACAGCGGAGCGGGCTCCTCCGGGGCGAGGGAGTTGCCGGCGGCTATCCGGCCGCAGTCGGACGGGGCGGTCCGTCCGGCGAAGCGGTCGTTCAGCCAGCCCAGCGCGGCGGGGGCCCAGGCCAGGGTCGCGCCCGTGTGGCTGAGCAGCTCGTACTGGGTGTACTTGACCGCGGAGCCACCGGTGGCGCAGTACTGCCGGGCGAGCGAGCGCACGTCGCCGGCGACCATCACACCGTCGCCCCTGCCGATGCCCGGGCGGTTGCTGAAGGTCCCCTCCAGGACGCCTCCGTTGCCCTGGCCGATGAACCCGGGGACGGCCGGGGTGGCGGCGGAGCCGAGGTTGAGCTTGTTCATCGCCGTCAGGAAGGCGGGGATCGAATTGGGGTTGGCGTACTCCGGCTTCGCCATCTTCTTCCAGGTCAGCCCCGGGTAGTGGCCGAGCGCGTCGATGATCGAGCCGCCCTCCAGGTCCTTGTAGACGCTCAGACCGTAGCCGTTGAGGTAGCTCTTGAGGTCGATGCCGTACGAGCGGGAGACACCGATGACGGCCATGGGCACCACGCCGGACCAGGCCAGCGAGCCGTCGACGTACTTCAGGTTGTGCGCCGGGTCCACCAACAGGCCGCCCTCGGCGTAGCCGACCAGGCGGCGGTTCACGTCCGGCGCGTAGCTCGGCGCGAGCGCGGCGGCCCAGTTCGTCGCGATGGCGCCGCCCGAGTAGCCGATGAGGCCGAACGACGTGGTGGAGTTCAGTCCGGTCTCGGCGGCCTTCGTCGCGGCGCGGATCGAGTCGAGGGTGTTGGTCCCGTACTCCGGTCCGGCGGCGAAGTTCGCCTGCTGCCCCTCGGTGTCCGGGATGACGAGGTTGTAGCCCTTCAGCAGCAGCGGAGCCATGATGAGGGACTCCGCGTTGGGGATGACACCGCCCAGGGTGACGTTGCCGGCGATTGCCCGGGAGGGGCTGTCCGCCGGGTTGAGCGAATCGTAGAACGACTGGTAGGAGACGGCCTTGCTGCTGTCACCCGTCGGGCTGCGCACCACCGTGGTGACATTGGCGGCCGGACGGCCCTGGGCGTCGGTGGTGCGGTAGAGCAGTTGGACTGCCTTGAGGGGCGTGGGGATGCCGAGGACGTGGTACGGCAGGGTCCGCGTCTTGAGCACGGTGCCCGGCGCGAACGCGGACAGCGGCTCGCTGCCGGTGTACGTGTAGAACGAGTCGCTTGCCGAGGCCGTCGCGGCGGTCGGCGTGGCTGCTGCCGCGGCGGTGGCGGCGGGCGCGGCGGCCATGGCTGCGGCGGCGACGGCGACGGAGATCAGGCGAACGGCTGCCTTGGACATGCGTTCCTCGATTCCTGGGTGGGGGTCCGACGCGCCGGCCGGTCCGGTGCGCGGCACGCCGGGGCCGGGGGCGGCGGTCCCCGGCAGGGAAGTGCGGTGAACGACGCGGCCGAGGTCCTGCCACATCTGGCCATCCCCCGGCCAGTCGTGTTACCAACCAGTAGGTGATGTCCCGGAAACATCATGCGGCCGGTAGGCGGCCGAGTCTCCGGGGTGGGGAACAGAGATGCGCGAGGTGGATTGTGACCGGATCCAACGCCGTGGAACGGGAGCGGGTGCCGCGGTTCGGCGGTGTGCCGGTCCACAAGCGGCTCCAGGACGCGGCCGGTGCGCTCGAGCGCGCTGTGATGGTCCGGCTGGTCGAACGGCTCCCCGTGTACGGGACGCTGCCGGCGGAACAGCTCGGCGGTGACATCGCCAAGCAGGTGGCGCACGGTATACGGGGCTTCGCCGCGGTTCTGCGCACCGGAGAGATGTCCGGGCAGGCCGAGGCGGCGGTGATCCGTGAGTCGTCGGCCCGGCGCGCGGACGAGGGCGTACCGCTGGAGGCCGTGGTCGGTGCCTACCACCTCGGTGCGGAGGAGTGCGCCGCCCAGGTCTTCTCGGCGGCCGAACCGGACGACCTGGCCGACGTCCTGCTGGTGCAGCGCCAGATGCTCGCGTACCTGCGGCTGGTGAGCTGCGAGGTGGCCGCCGGGTACGTGCAGGAGCGGCAGACGGCGCTCAGCGACGAGCAGGTCGCCCTCCAGTCACTGCTGTCCCGGCTGCTGGAGGGCGGCAGCCCCCAGTACGCGGCCGAGCGGGCCGGCATCCGGCTGCCGCCCTGCTACGTGGTGCTGAGCCTCGCGGTGGGGCCGCATCCGGACGAGCTGGTGCCCGGCGTGAACCACTCGGTCGCCGCCCGCCGCAAGCTCCGGCGGCTGCGCAACGAGATCCAGCGCCACACGACGGGCGTTCCGCTCTCCGTGCTCTCCGGCAGCGGCGGCCTGGTGCTCATTCCGTACGAGACTCCGCCGGCCGACTTCGGCCCGGCGGACCGGGCGCGGCTGTCCCGGCTGGTCGAGCAGCTCGGCCTGGTGTGCGGCGCCGATCTGCTCGCCGCCGCGACGACCGCGGCGCCCGAAGGGGTGGCGAACGCCGCCCGGCTGGCCGGAGAGGTACGCGCGGTGGCGGAGGCGTCCGGCCGGGGGCCCGGGCTGTACCTGCTCGACGACGTGCTGCTGGAGTACCAGTTGAGCCGGCCCAGCCCGGCCAGGGCGGGACTGGCCGCACTGCTCGACCCACTGGACGCCCGCCCGGAGCTGCTGGACACGCTGCGCGCCTTCCTGGCGCTGGGCCTCGACCGCCGCCGGGCCGCCGCCCGGCTCCAGGTCCACCCGAACACCGTCGACTACCGCCTGCGCAAGGCAACCGAACTCACCGGCCTGGACGCTTCCCGGGGCGCCGACATCCTCACTCTGCGCGCGGCCTTGTCGGCCCATGACGCCCTACGCCAGGCTAAACCGCCGCAAACCGGCCCGTGACGTCACAGTGGCCGAACGAGCGGCGGGCCCGAGAGGGTCCCGCCGCGAGACGGACGGTCAGTGCTGAGCGAACTGGGCCCCGGTGGGTTGCACGGCTTCCGGACGCAGGGCGATGCCGTTGAAGGTCAGCCGTTCTCCGTAGATGTCGGTGATCCTGATGGCGCCGCCGCACCCGCTGCCGTCGGGGGAGAGGAAGTAGTTGTAGCCGGTACGGGTCAGTTGGTGCCAGCCGCCGCGGCCGCGGACCTCAAGCCGCGCGAGCGGGTTGCGGTGGCCCAGTGCCTGGATGCCGCACCAGTAGGGGCTGGAGCCCGTCTTGTAGCGGATCGATATCGCACGCGGTACGTCGGGGCTCAGCAGACTCCAGGTGATGGCGAGCCGGCCGGTCGAGATCGGGGCCAGCTTGGCGAAGGCCTGCTCGCTGAGGTCGAGTTGGCCCGGCGCGCAGGGCAGAGGGCACTCGTTGGTGATCCGTACCGTGACGGAGGCGCCGTTTGCCGCGTGAAGGCGCACATACGCTCCGCAGGCCTTGGAGGTCTCGTAGTCGGTGGTGTTCATCGCCGCGATCATCATGTCGTCGCTCGGCCCGTAGGAGCAGGCGCCGTCCCCGACCCCCGCCTTGTAGACGGTGGCGACCCCCCGGTAGGTCTGCTTGGGCCGAATCCGCCCGGCAACGGGTGCGGTGGCGGGCCTGGACGGGGAGGCCGATGGCGGGGCGGACGTGGTCGGGGAGGCAGTCCGGGACGGGGCACCCGGAGTAGGGGTCCTCGTGCCGGGCGACGAGGTCGCAGAGGGGGCCGCCGGGGAGGCCGGGGCGCGCCCGTTGCCCGGGGAGGCCGGTGAGGGGGCGCCCCGGGAGTCGGCGACCGCCGTGTTCCGCCCGGTAGCCTCCTTGCCGTCCGGTTGCAGGGTCATGACCAGGTAGACGAGAAGACCGGCGACGGCCAGCGCTGTGGCGGTGCCCACCATCAGCCTTCTTCTGCGCCTGCGCTGTCGCGCGGCCTGACGTGTCTCTTTCATGTCCATCCGTTCGAAGAGCGTGCGGTGTCCCCCTACTCAGTGGCCACAGGCGACGAGAAGGTTGCCACTGACTCTTCGGCCGGATCGGCGTATACGTGCATGAGGGCTTGCGATCGCGGCGACAGGTGGCGCTGTGCCAGGTCGCGCGATCGACGGCAGCCGGAACCCGGGAACGCTCAGCGTCGGCGACCGCGCCTCGGCGGAGCCCATCCGGACCCCACACCGGCTGAATGCATGGCGAGGAGGGCGAGTCCGACCAGCATGAGACTCGTCGGGCTGAAGATCGTCTCGGTTGACGTCTCCGTCGCGTGGATGACGAAGGCGATGACGAAGAACACGGCCGCCACGATTGCCAGCATCTGTCTTCTCCTGCCGATGGACGGCGAACCACCGGCCTGTCCGGTGGTCGCGCAGACAGACGAGTTCCCCACCCAGCCGTGGTCATGCGTCACAACACCCCCTGCACGACCGAGGGGGAAGCCGACAACCGCCCCGACCGCCGTAGCGGTAGCCAACCACTGCGCCGGCCGCGACCTCCGCGTTCGGAGGGGAGTGTTCACGGCGTCGGTGGTCCTTGGGACCCGTTCTGGTGGAGGTTCGTGAGCGGGACGCTCTGTGACGCGGCTTCCGTCGTGCGTTGACGGTCTCCCTGCTCGGCGGGCCCGTGTTCCGGTACGGCCTGGATACGGAGTGTCGCGTCGGGGGCGAGCCGGGCGAGGACGGGACGGTTGGCGGAGTCGGTCGCCAGGGAGACCGCCCCGACCACGGCGCCGGGGACAGTGCTCCAGCGCGGGGCCCGCCCGGTGTCCAGAGGGACCAGGCTCGTACTGCCGTCGTTGTTGCGGGTGACCAGCAGCACTCCGTCGGGGACGGGGCTCAGCGTGAGCGCACCATAGCCGCGGTTGCCCAGATCGACGTGCTCCTCGCGCCACGCTCCACCACCGGCCGGCAGGGTGCGCACGAGTACGCGCGCGTTCCCGGCCCGGCGGAAGGCGAGGAGGAGCGAGCCGTCGGGCCGAGCCAGCGCCGCCGGTGGATCGGCCGGGGCGGGCAGCCCCGTGGGGACGACCGCGAACGGTCCTCCCGGATACCGCTGCGCCCAGTGGCGAACGGTGTGGTGGCCGGCGCCGAAGACATGCACGATGCCACGCGTGTCGGTGACGGCGCTGAGTCCTTCCTGCACTTCGGCGCCGCCGAGGTCCGACCAGTTGGTCCACGTACCGTCGGGGCGCTGACTGCGGACGGAGACGCCCTTGGCCCAGTTGCGGGCGAACAACCAGGTGGTGCCGTCGGTGCCGCGCGTCACGACGGGCCCGCCGACCCGGCGGCCGTGCTCGGGATCGCGGTCGGGGGTGCCCAGCGAGACCCACGCGCCGAACGGCCCGCCCGGGCGCGTCTGTTCCGCCATGACGATCTCCCGCCGGTTGTCCGTCGCCCCTGCCCCGAGGGCGGTGATGCGCTCGGCGAACAGCTGCCCGCGCCCGTCCCGCGTGGATGAGGCCGTCAGGCCCGGCAACAGTCCACTGCCCGCCAGGAACGTCGGCGCCGTCCATCGGCCGCTGCCGCGGGCGGTCTCCTGCCACAAGGCGGCCTGCCCGTTGAGGACGGCGAACGCGGTCAGCCGCCCGTCGTTGTCCAGCCGCAGTTGCGGTGCCGCGGTGGGGTAGCGCAAGGAGGTGCGCTGGAGCCATCCGGTGCCGTAGGAGCGGTCCCGGCCGACGTCGTAGTCACCGCAGCCACCGAGGGCCTTTTCGTCGCAGCCCTGGGGTGAGCCTCCGTAGGCGTTGAGGACGTCCGCCTTGTCGCGGACGATCTGTGCGGGGAGGGCTTGCGGCCAGCGCTCGTTGTAGTAGCCGCGGAAGGCGGTGACGGCGTGCGGAGCCCGGTAGCGGTCGAGTGCGGCGTAGGTGAACAGCGCGACGGCGGTGTGGTCGGGGTGGTCCGAGTAGCCCCGCTGGTCATGGTGGGCGCGGTGCTTGGCGTCGCGGACCTGCATGTCCGGGTCGGGGTCCATGGTGCGTACGAGCGTGGGCCGGTAGCTGTCCATGAGGTGGGCCAGCGCCCCTATCAGCGACGCACGCGTGACCGGATGCGCTGTACGAGCCGGTGAGCCCGTGCCCACCAGGGTCCGCGTGACCGTGTGGGGGTCCTCCCAGAGGTGCCGCAGGTCGAGGTCGGGGGTGGTGCCGTGGGAGGTGGAGTGCTGGGACACACCGAGGAAGGCCAAACGGATGCCGGGGTGGTGGCTCAGGGCGTCCACTTCTATGAGGGTGCCGTCGGGGAGGGCCGTGGCCTGCCTGGACCAAGGTGTCTTGGGGTCGCCGGTCGCCATGAGCGCGTAGGCCTGGCGCAGGCCCTGGCGGCGGGCGCCGGCGTAGTCGGCGACGTCGGGCTTGGGAGGCTTGCGGCCGGGGACCTTGTTGAGGCCCTGGGCTTCGCCACTGGTCACATAGACGCTGATGAGCTGGTCATTGGCGTCTATGGACTGTTGGAGCTCGGGGTTCATGAAGTACAGGTCGTCGTCCGGGTGGGCGAGGACCTGCATGACCCGGACACCGCTCGAACCATCCCGGGACGCCTGTACCGTGCCGCGCTTGTGGACCGGCGGCGGGGAGGCGAGCGTCGATGAGGCGGGAGTGCAGGCCGATATCGCCGCGGAAAGGGCTATGAGCCCGGCGATGAGGGCACGGCGAACGGCGGGCTGAGGCGGCACGGGAGGTCTTTCGCGGGTGGAGGCATAGGGGCGGGACGAGGGGTGAGCACGACTCCTGGGAGGAGGCGTGCACCGGCACGGTGGTCTGCCCGAGGCGTGGCACGGCGTTGTACCGGGTCTACGGGATGAGGGTCGGGCTGATGGCGGCGCCGGGGCGTGAGCGGCAGGGCCGACGTTACGAAGAGCGCACGTAGGTATTCCATCGGCGATGTAACAGTTGTCCGGACATTGCCATGCGAAGGTGTTAAGTCATTCCGGCCGCCCGCGGCCTCGCCGAGTGGGCGGTACGACGTCACTGCCCTGACTGCCTCTGTTTCCTGCCGAGCGACAGGCGGCCGCCCGCTGCCGGGGCACAGGCACGGCATCTATCAGCAAGGCCTGGTTTGTGTTGAACTGTGCGACACAGGCTTCAGGCGACGGTGGGGTGAGCGCGGTGCCTCTTGAGGGTGAGTACGAGCCGAGCCCGGCGCAGTGGGTGCGCGAACAGGTCGAGTTGTACGAGAGCTCGGGCGGCACGCGGGGCGGGACGCTGTGGGACACGGGTCTGCCCGTCGTCATTCTCACGACGCGCGGCGCGAAGAGCGGCAAAATCCGCAAGATCCCGCTGATGAGGGTGGAGTACGAGGGACGGTATGCGGCCGTGGCCTCGAAGGGCGGTTTCCCGCGTCACCCCGTCTGGTACTTCAACCTCAAGTCCGACCCGCACGTGGAGCTCCAAGACGGTTTGGTGCGCCGGGACATGACGGCTCGTGAGGTCAGTGGGGAGGAGAAGGCCCAGTGGTGGGAGCGCGCCGTCGCCGCGTACCCCCCGTACGCCGAGTATCAGGCGGCGACCGACCGCGTCATCCCCGTCTTCGTGCTGGAGCCCGTGCCGTCGCCGTCGCCCCTGCCGTAGCAGCACCGCGTCGGAAGAACCCCCAAGAAGCGGGCGATAGCTGAGCATGCCACAACGCGGTGGACGCCTCCCCACCGCCACAATTTCTCTTTGGTGGCCGAGTCCTGCAGTATGTCCGGCAGCCTTCCATACCATTCAGGAGTGACGCCACTGTGAGCGAGCAGCCGCCGCAGCCTTCCCAGCCGCACGGTTACGGCTATCCGAACCAGAGTCCCGGCGCGGCGGGCCAGGCCGGTCCCTACGGCCACCCGCAGGGCGGCAACCCGCAGGCCCCCGGCGGCTACCCCCCGCCCGGCTACCAGCAGGGGCCGGGCTATCCGCCGCCCCCCGGGTTCTACACGGGCGACCCCAACGCGCCCTACGGCTACGACCCGTACGGCCGCCCGTACTCGGACAAGTCGAAGATCATCGCCGGGATCCTCCAGCTCTGCCTCGGCACGCTGGGCATCGGCCGCTTCTACGCCGGTTCCGTGGGTGTGGGCCTGGCCCAGCTGTTCACCTGCGGCGGCCTCGGCATCTGGGCACTGATCGACGGCATCATGTACCTGGTCGGCAACGACCGTACCGATGCTCAGGGCCGACTCCTGCGTGGCTGATGTGCCCCATCCGGCGCCGACGCGGAAGCGTCTGTTCCGGCACCCCGCGGCGGCGCCCCTGGCGGTGCTCGCCGCGGGCGTCGCGGGGGCTTGCTACCTGTGGGGCACGAATCCGCACGAGGGCGGCCACCTGCTGCCCGCCTGCCCGTTCCGGCTCGTCACCGGACTGTTGTGCCCGGCCTGCGGCGGCACCCGCATGACGTACGACCTGATGCACGGTCACCTCGGCGCGGCTTGGCTGGACAACCGGGGCCTGCTGCTCGCGGCGCCGTTCGCGCTCGCCCTGTGCGGTCGCTGGGCGCTGGAAGGCCTGCGCGGCCGTTCCTGGCGACCGAGGATCGCCCCAGCTGTACAGGTGCTGATCCTGGTGACGGCGGTGGCCTGGGCAGTGGTCCGCAACCTCGTCTGACATCCCCGGGTGCACCAGGTGGGGCCCTACGGAGCGATCGTCATCCCGTTCGGCGGCCCCCTGTGGGCCAGTGGTTTGGGGTGGTTGTCAGTGGCGTCTGATCTACTGCCCGCAGGTGAACCCGGGACGGGGAGAAGAACGATGGGTGTGCTGACCGACTACTTCCGCGCGCCGGATGCCGCATCGGTGGTGCGAGTGCTGGAACAGGCGGAGGGTGGTTCTCCGCTTTTCACGGAGCCGCCGGCGTTCGACGGAGTCGAAGCCAAGCATGTGGATCCCGCCGTGGTGCTGGCGCAGCTGATCGCCGCCATCCGGCAGATCGAGTGGCGCGTGGATCTGGTGCAGGAGACGACCGTATGGCCCACCTCCCCGCCACCACCCGGCCCGCACAGCCCGGAGGACGAGGACGACCCGTGGGCGACAGGACCATGGGTATCGGAACTCCCACCTGAGGTACGCGACACCTTGGCAGGAGTGCACGACTCCGAGATACCGGCCATCGTCACCAGATGGGTGCAGGCCGAGGAGCTGCGGGGAACGCGCGCCGAAGACATACAGCCCCTGGCCGAAGAGCTCATCCTGCTTGCCAGACAGGCTCACAGCGCTGACGATCGGCTCTACTGCTGGATGTCGCTGTGAGCGTGTCCGCCCTGACTGTCCGCGCCATCGCGCAGACTTCCGCGCACGGTTGAACGGGACAGACACCGACCGACAACCCGTCCGTCAGCGGCCGAAGGTGAGCCGTGGTGCCGCGTTGCGAGCCAGCGTGTGGACCTGGTCGGGCCACCAGGCCCCTGCGGCCGGATCGACGATGCCGTACTCGGGGTCGATCGTCCCGCCGGTGTTCCGTGTACAGCTGCCGTCGGACTCGCCGGGGATCTTGATCCAGAGATAGGCGTCGACGAGGGGGACGCCGGTGTTGGCGGTGGGGCGCGGGCCGAGTCCTCGGCCGGGCGCGTTGCACCAGGGCTCCGGGTCTCCGCTGTACTTGCCCGGCTCCGGGGCCCAGGCGCCAAGACCGTTGCGGCCGGTGTCGATGACGAAGTGACGCAGCTTGTCGGCGGACGGATTGCCCACGTTCTGGTCGAACCACGCGTCGGTCCATCGCCAGGTGGTGGGGTCGGTGGAGGAGACGGAGCTGCCGGGGGTGCCGTCGTTGGGGGCGGCGGAGGAGTAGTACTGGCTCGCGCACCAGTCGGTGTGGCCACGCGCCTGCTCGGGCCCCTCGGTGGCGAACCACATGCACTTGGCCGTCCAGGTGCCGTACTTGGCGTTGTGGTCGGTGGGGTGGTAGTTGGACACGTTCAGCGCGAAGCCGTCGCCGTAGCGGACCCCGGCGTCCAGCAGTCGCTGTGCCATCTCGCCGACGGAACGCCACTGGACGTTCCCCGCGTCCAGGTATACCGCGGTGCGTGGCTTGGCCTTCAGGGTTCTGACGGCGTATTGGAGGTCGGCGATCCGGGCGGCGGTGCGTTCGCCGGTCGGGTCCACGGTGGGCCCGCATTCCCGGGGCAGGAGGGCCGTGCCGTCGGGTTCCACGACGACGACCGCCTTGCTGTCGCCGATGGCGGCGGCGAAGGCGTCGATCCACTGCCGGTAGGCGGCCGAGGACGCGGCGCCGCCGCTGGAATACTGCGCGCAGTCCCGGCCCGGGATGTTGTAGGCGACCAGGACGGGAGTCCGGTTGACCGCACGGGCCCGGCGCACGAGCCCGCTCACCTTCGAGCGCACCTCGGTGGGTGTGCCGTCGGTGAACCACTCGGCCTGCGGCCAGCTCGCGAGCTTGGCCATGTTCACGGCGTTCTCGGTGTCGCCGCTGCGAAAGTCCACGAAGGCCTGCTTCGCGGCCTTGCTGTGCGGGTCCACATAGAACTTCGTGGCCGGGGGGATCGCTTCCCGCGAGGGCGAGGGTGTAGGTGTGGCCTGCGCGTGCGTCGCGGTGAGGGCGGCGCAGGCGGTGAGGGCCGCGGCGATGGCGGCCGCGCGGCGCCGTGGGCTGCGTGGAGTCATGGCTGCTTTCTGGTCGATGAGCGGGGCGGGGGAGCGC
Source organism: Streptomyces sp. NPDC005878 (assembly GCF_040629815.1). Taxonomy (NCBI): domain Bacteria; kingdom Bacillati; phylum Actinomycetota; class Actinomycetes; order Kitasatosporales; family Streptomycetaceae; genus Streptomyces; species Streptomyces sp. NPDC005878. Next base: position 40,963 of record NZ_JBEXWK010000011.1, on the reverse strand, counting down.
CTGACGTCGCCCGGTTTTCCGACGGAATGCCGATCGAACGGCCGGGTGGCGGGAGTCCTGGTCAGTAGCCGTAGATCATCTTGTAGGCGACCTCCGGGAGGTACTGCCCGGCCGTGGAGCCTGCCCCGGCGCCGCAGTTGCCGTCCGACTCGCCGGGGGTCTTGATCCACAGCAGCATCTCGGCTCCTCCGCCCGTCCGGGTGGGTGTGCCGATGCGGCGGCTCGAGGGGTTGCACCACTGTCCGTTGGAGCCGTTGCCGTTGCGGCTGGTGTCCACGACGAACGGTTTGGTGTAGCCGAAGCGGGCGCTGAGTTCGCTGTTGACGGCGTTGCCGTAGGCGGTGTTCTCGGCGGTGGTGAAGTAGTTGGAGACGTTGAGCGAGAAGCCGTGGGCCTGACGGAGACCGGCTTCGTGCAGGCGCCGGGCCATGGTCGCCGCGTCTATCCAGTGCGCGTTGCCGGCGTCCAGATAGACCCAGGTGTTGGGGGCCTGGCGTTGGAACTCGGCGAGGGCTCCGGTGATCATGCCCTCGCGTTCGTCGACCTGAGCCTGTGTCAGGCAGCCGTAGTCCGCGATCGAGTCCGGTTCGAGGACGACGACGGCCGGGCGGTTGGCGATGCCGCCGGCGAACTGGGCGATCCAGGTGGCGTAGGCGGACGGCGAGGAGGCTCCGCCCGAGGAGTGCCCACCGCAGGAGTCACGGTTGTAGATGTTGTAGGCGACGAGGACGGGCAGCTTGTCCCGGTAGTCCGCCGCTCCGACGTAGGCACCCGTGGCGGCGCCGACGGAGCCGCTCCAGGAGCCGAACCAGCGGGCCATCGGCGTGTTGGCGATGGAGGCGTTGATCGCGGCCGCCCGCCCGTCAGCAGGGTTGGCGGCCACCCATCTCTTCGGGCTGGAGTCGGGGTCCACGTAGAACCCGCTGGTCATGGTGGTCGGGTCGGCCGCGTGGGCGGATGGTGCGGCCGCGAATGCCAGCGGCAGAGCTGAGAGAGCTGCGGCCATGGCGCGGAGTCGGCGCATGAGCGAACCTCGTTCTCCTGACGGGGATGCGGCACGCTCTCGTCCCGAGCATGCGGCACTGAGGGAAGTGCGGTGAAACGATCATTGGGAGCGCTCCCACTGGAAGCGTACCCAACAGTGCGGCGAAACCGTTGGTGTTGTGGTCGGTATGGTGTGACGAGGTAGTTGAGCTGTCAAGGGCCAACACGCGGACAGGCGCTTCGACTTGTGTGTAGGCTCGTGACGAGCAGATAACTGGAAGCGCTTCCAATCGAGCGACAGGCGCGCGTCTTTGCTGGTCTCCGGCTCGTCCGCCCGCCCGCGGGTGGCGGTGGCGTGGGCCTTGTTGAGAGGGTGCCCGTCCGGTCGAAGGGGAAGGGTTCGTCGTCCATGGCAGAGGGTGCACCCCGTCGGCAGCCGACACTCGACGAGGTGGCCGAGCGTGCCGGCGTCTCCCGCTCCGTGGCCTCCCGCGCCCTCAACCGTGCTCCGCACGTCAGCCGTGCCAAGCGGGAGGCGGTCGAACGGGCCGTACGGCAGCTGGGGTACGTACCGAATCCGACCGCCCGCGCTCTGGCGACGCGGCAGACCGGAGCGGCGGCCCTCGTGGTCTCGGGAGAGAATCCGTCGATCTTCGCCGACCCGTTCTTCGCCCAGGTGATCGTGGGGGCGTCGGCGGCCCTGGAGGAGGCCGACCTGCATCTGATGCTGTGCCTGGCCGCCTCCGACCGGGGCCGCAAGCGGGTCGAGGAGCTTCTTCGGTCCCGGGGCGCGGACGGGGCGATGCTCATGGCGCTGCGTGAGGACGATCCACTGGCTCGTATGGCCGAGGAGGCGCAGATGCCCGTCGTGTTCGGTGGACGCCCCGTCGGCTCGACCCCCCGGTGGTACGTGGACGTCGACAATGTCGGCGGAGCGCGCGAGGCGACCGAGTACCTGGTCGCGCGCGGCAGCACAAGCGTGGCCGCGATCTGCGGGCGCCTGGACACCGAGGCCGGGCGCGCCCGGTACCGCGGCTACCGGGACGCCATGCTGGGCGCCGGCCTCGAACCGTTCCCCCCGTGGGAGGGCGACTTCACCGAGCCCAGCGGAGCCGCCGTCATGGCCGCGCTGCTGGTCGACCATCCCGGTGTGGACGGGGTGTTCGCCGCCAACGACAACATGGCGGCGGGCGCGCTGCGCACGTTGCGGGAGGCCGGCCGACGGGTCCCCGAGGATGTCGCCGTGGTGGGCTTCGACGACCTGGCGGTCGCCCAGGTCACCGATCCGCCGCTCACCACCGTCCACCAGCCCATAGAGGCTTTGGGGCGGGAGACGGCGCGCATGCTCGTCTCGCTCGTCAACGGGCAGGAGCGCACTCCGCTCATCCTTCCGACCCGCTTGGTCGTACGTTCCAGCGCCTGACGGTTTCGATCGGCCCTTCGGCGGTACGGCGGGTAAGGCCGGGCAGCCGTCCCCGCGCGCTTGCCCGGAGGCAGAAGTCAGCCGCATTCGCAGGCTGACGTGCACCTCAGCCTTCGAAAGATTTCGAAGGCAAACCCGAATCATGCGAGACGTATTGACGGGAGCGCTCCGCCTCGTATGATCCAGGGTGCTCGATGAGTCGACCGCCGTTCGTCATATCGAACGTCAGGGAGCCAATCCACCGACCCAGGCGCGCCGCGCCCTCGCAGTGAGGTCGACAGATGGTCATGTCATGTCCTGATCAAACCTCGGGTCGCCGCCGAGCCCTGGCCGCGGCCGGCCACCACCGGCGCCCTGCTGCTCCACACCGCAGCCCGTACTACCGGCGCGGTGTTCACCAGCCCGGTGGCCGCGTCCGGCCCTGACCTCATCCCACCAGCCGCACTACCCAAACCCCCCACGAATCCATAGAGGAGAACCATGAACAATCCCCTGAAACGGCTCGGCCGTCGTCGGGCCTCGGTCTTATCCCTGCTGGCCGTGGCCGCCCTGGTGACGCCTGCGGCCGCGGCGGCCGCACCCGGTGCCGTGCACGCACCCGGTGCCGTGCAGGCCTCCACCCTCGGAGCGCAAGCCGCGCAGTCGGGGCGCTACTTCGGAGCGGCGGTGGCGGCCGGAAGGCTCGGCGACGGCACGTACACCTCCATCCTGGACCGTGAGTTCACCTCGGTCACCCCCGAGAACGAGATGAAGTGGGACACCACCGAGCGGTCCCGCGGCTCGTTCAACTTCGGCCCCGGTGACCAGATCGTCAACCGCGCGGCGGCCCACGGCCAGCGTGTGCGCGGACACACCCTGGTGTGGCACTCCCAGCTGCCCGGCTGGGTCAGTTCCCTCACCGACGCGAACACGCTGCGCAGCGTGATGAACAACCACATCACCACCGTGGCGAACCACTACAAGGGCCGCATCCACTCCTGGGACGTGGTCAACGAGGCGTTCGCGGACGGCGGCAGCGGCCAGCACCGTTCCTCGGTGTTCCAGAACCTGCTGGGCAACGGCTTCATCGAGCAGGCCTTCCGCACCGCGCGCTCGGCGGACCCCGCGGCCAAGCTCTGCTACAACGACTACAACATCGAGGACTGGAACGCCGCCAAGACCCAGGGCGTCTACCGCATGGTCCGCGACTTCAAGGCGCGGGGCGTGCCCATCGACTGCGTCGGCTTCCAGTCCCACTTCGGCACCGGCGGCCCGCCGTCCACCTTCCAGACCACGCTGGCCAACTTCGCCGCCCTCGGCGTCGATGTCCAGCTCACCGAACTGGACATCGCACAAGCCCCGCCGACGGCCTACGCGAACACGGTGCGGGCTTGCATGAACGTCACCCGCTGCACCGGTATCACCGTCTGGGGGATCCGCGACAGCGACTCCTGGCGTTCCGGCGAGAACCCGCTGCTCTTCGACCGCTACGGCAACAAGAAGCCGGCCTACCAGTCCGCCCTGACCGCCCTGGGCGGCAGGGCGGCGGCACCCGGCACCGCACCGGCGCCGCGGTCCGCCGCCGCGCTCCCCTCGTCGTTCCGGTGGAGTTCGACCGGACCGCTGATCGCCCCCAAGCCGGACGCCGGCCACAACATCGCCGGGATCAAGGACCCTTCGGTCGTCTACTACAACGGCAAGTACCACGTCTTCGCCAGTACGGCGAGCGCCGCCGGATACAACCTGGTGTACCTGAGCTTCTCCGACTGGTCGCAGGCCGGCTCGGCCACCCACCACTACCTGGACCGCACCGCCATCGGCGCCGGGTACCGGGCCGCACCCCAGGTCTTCTACAACGCGCCGCAACGTCTGTGGTACCTGGTCTACCAGACCGGCAACGCGTCGTACTCCACCAACCCCGACATCAGCAACCCCAACGGGTGGAGCGCGCCCCGCAACTTCTACTCGTCGATGCCGGACATCATCCGTAAGAACATCGGCAACGGCTACTGGGTCGACATGTGGGTGATCTGCGACAACGCCAACTGCTATCTGTTCTCCTCCGACGACAACGGGCACCTGTACCGCTCGCAGACCACCGTCGGCCAGTTCCCCAACGGTTTCACCAACACCGTCATCGCCGCGCAGGACTCCAGGAACGCGCTGTTCGAAGCGAGCAACGTGTACAAGGTGCAGGGCACCAACCAGTACCTGCTCCTCGTCGAAGCCATCGGATCCGACGGGCGGCGCTACTTCCGCTCCTGGACCTCCGGCAGCCTCGCCGGTTCCTGGACTCCGCTCGCCGCGTCCGAGAGCAACCCCTTCGCCCGGGCGAACAACGTCACCTTCCCCGCAGGCGCCTGGAGCCGGGACATCAGTCACGGTGAGATGATCCGCGCGGGCTATGACCAGACGCTGACGATCCCCTCCTGCCGGCTTCAGTACCTGTACCAGGGACTGAACCCCAACGCGGGCGGCGACTACAACAGCCTGCCGTGGCGGCTGGGCCTGCTCACCCAGACCAACTCGTCCTGCTGACCAACCGGCCGCGTGGGCCCCGCAGTGCGTGCGGGGCCCACGTTCTGCGGCGGCCGGCGAACTGAGGTGGACGGCCCCGGCCGCAGCCGCGGGGAACGCTTCTCCGGCCGGAGGCGCCGTCGGTGCTGAACGACCGTGTTCCTAGACCCCGGGAATCTCCCGGGCCTTGAACGCCGCGCGCACCGCGTCCGCCGCGCTCGCCCCGTACATGCGCTGCGCGGTCGCGATCGTCGTCAGTGCCGCGTCCTGGAAGCTGGTGTCCGCGCGGAAGCCGAACTGCGCGTTCACGATGACCCGGTCGGCGGTCCGGGCGCCGAGGGCCTTGCGGATGTCGAACAACGCCCGGGACCAGATCTCACCGTCCGCGTGCACCTCCCCGACCCGGTCCGCGTACACCTTCGTCCCGTCGATACGGCGCAGACAGTGCGGAGCCGCGCTGTAGGCGACCGAGTCCCAGTCGGCGACGCAGGCCAGGTCGGTCTTGAGCGGCCACCTGTACTTGGTGTCGGCGTACGCCCCGACCGTGACGGCCAGATAGTCGCCGAACGCCTCACCGATCGCACCGGCCTCCGGTGACGCGCCGAAGCCGGGAACCTGCGCGTTGTGCACCGCGTGCCCGTACTCGTGGACGATGACCTCCGCGTCCTCGGCGTCGTCCACCCCGCCCTTGCCGAAGCGGATCTCGGCCTTCTTGTCGGTGAAGAAGGAGTTGTCCGCACCCCACTGGTTGATCCGTACGGGCTGCGCGCGGTCGTTGGCGCCGGGCAGTTCGCTGCCGAAGCCCAGGCCTTGCAGGTACTCCTGGGCCTCGTTGACCCAGAAGTACGCCATGACCTGCTCGAACTGGTCGTCGTTGCGGCTGTAGGTCCCGACGTCCGCGAGCCGTGCCGAGGCGCCGGTGTCCGAACGTACGGTCACCCACCTGCCCGAGAGCGAGCCGCTGCCGTCCAGATTGCGCAGCGCGGCCACGGCGTACGCGGACGCGGGTACGGCGGCGTTGCCGTCCTTGCCGTCGGTCAGCGACTGGTCGCCGGAGGACTGGACGGGGTTGACCATGAACAGCCGGGCTTGCGGAAGCGCGGTGCCGGACGCGGCGGAGGTCGCTGCGGGCAGGGCGGAGACCAGGCCGGCCTGGGTGAGGAGCGCCACGGTGGCGGCGGCCGCGGCGACGAGGCCACGAGATGTGCGGCGAGCCATACAAATCCTCCGGTGGGGCGGTGGCGGGGAGGTGGCGTGGGGGGTGCGGCGGCGATCCTCGCGTACGCGGCCCCGCTTTGACCAGGCCCAGGACGAGATTCCTGGGGAGGCCGTGCCGAAGAGATCACCGCCCGGAAAACCGGCGGATCGGCGGACCGACGGCCATGACGAGCGTCCCTCAGCCCGGTTGACCCTGACCGTCCGCCTCCAGGTTCGCGCGGAGAGCGGCGAGGGCGGGGGCGAGGAGCTTCAGGTCGGCGGCGGGAACCGTCGCGGTCAGTGAGGCGAGCGCGCCTTCCACCACGGGCCGGGAGGCCGCCAGCACCTTCTCGCCCTCGGGCGTGAGGCGCAGTACCGAGGAACGGCGGTCCTGCGGGTGCGCGACACGCACGCACCAGCCCGCGGCCACCAGCCGGTCGACCGCCTTGCTGACGGCCCCCACGGTGATGGCCAACTCGCCCACGATGTCGAGTACGCGACAGCCGTCCACCCGTTCGATGATGTCCAGGAACTCGAACTGGCCCAGGGTCAGGCCGCATTCGGCGCGCAGCCGGGCGCCGACGGCGTTGTACAGCCGGGTCTCCACGCGGACGAGATCGAGGAAGACCGGGGTGACGTGGCTCATAGAACCTCCAGTAGATTCCCAGGAATCATATTCCTCGGAAGGCGGTTGGAGATGGACAGATGGATTCCGAGGAATCCATCTTCGCATCCCGACCCGACCGACGGAGGCCCACCATGTCCCGACAGCAGCGCCACGCCCTGGACGCCCTGCTCCGCTCCGCCCCTCGCGGCGAGTCGACACCTACCCCCGCGGAGCTGCGCGCGTCGTTCGCCACGGTCATGACGCGACCGGCGCCGGACGGCGTCACGCTCCGCAGAACCGTCCTCGGCGGACGCCCCGCCCTGGACCTGGAGCCGCCCGGAGCCGCCGAGCGCGGACGGCTGCTGTACCTCCACGGAGGCGGTTACGTCATCGGCTCACCGGACACCCACACCGGCCTGGCCGGTGAACTCGCCGCCCGTGCCAGGCTGCGGGCCACCTCGGTGGACTACCGCCTGGCTCCCGAGCACCCTTTTCCCGCGGCGGTCGACGATGGGCTCGCCGCCTACCGCGAACTCCTGGCGACCGGTACCGACCCGCTGGACCTGGTCGTGGCCGGTGACTCGGCCGGCGGTGGCCTGAGCATCGCCACCCTGCTCGCCGCCCGGGACGCCGGGCTGCCGCAGCCTGCGGCCGTGGTCGTCTTCTCGCCATGGGTGGACCTCACCCTCTCCGGAGCGAGCATGCGTACCAAGAAGGACGCCGACCCGATCTTCACCGAGGCCGATGTGCGCGCGTACGCGGATTTCTACGTCGGTGCGGGCGACCGCAGCCACCCTCTGGCGAGCCCCGTGTTCGCCGACCTCTCCGGACTGCCCCCACTGCTCGTGCAGGCCGGGGCGAACGAGGTGCTGCTCGACGACGCGGTCCGTCTGGCCGGGCGCGCGGGCGCCGCCGACGTCGAGGTGACATTGGAGATCGGGCCGGAACTCCCGCACGTGTACCAGAGCGAGCACGGCCGGCTCGACGAGGCGGACGCCGCGCTCGACCGCGCCGCCCGCTTCCTCCTGGGCCACCTCGGAGTTCGGCACGAAAGGGACGCGGTCGCCGGCGTCCGGTGAGAACACACGGCCTCAACTGCGCGGGAACCGCGTAGCGTTCGGCGGCTCGACGGCAGCGACACCCGGCGTCGCTCTGGACGCCGGTGTCGCTGCCGTCGGGCGTTTTCCCGCCCTCAAACCGCCCGCCTTCCGCTCAGCGGCAGGGCATGCTCATGTAGAGCGCCTGCTCGCCCTCGGAGGCGGTGCCGTCGTAGAGCGAGGTGTCCAGGCCGCAGAAGGTGAAGCCCAGCTTCTGGTAGGCGTGGATCGCGGGGGCGTTGACGCTGGTGACCTCCAGCCAGATGTGCCCGGCGCCCCGCTCGCGGGCGTAGCCCACGGCCAGCCCCACCAGCGCCCGGCCGACGCCCCGGCCCCGGTGCTCCGGGGCCACCTCGATGTCCTCGATGACGAGCCGACGGTTCCAGGGTGCGTACGAGACGGCGATGAACCCCGCCAGGCCCCCGCCGACCCCGAGAGCGACAAACGTGCGGGAGTCCTGGTCGTCCTCGCCGTCCTCGTCACCGCCGTCCGGCTCGTCCTGGGGGAACACCTTGGTCAGGGGCGGGTCCACCGGCACCTCCCGCAGCGTGAAGCCGTCCGCGGTGAGGCTCACCCGGAAGACCGTGTCGGTGGTGAAGGAGCCGTCCAGGGCGGAGATGGCTTCACTGTCCCCGGGGACGGCGGCGCGGAACCGGTACACCGTGTCGTCAGCAGTGGTCATGGCACAACGCTACGTCGATCGGGGGCGATTGTGCCGACGTGCCGTCCCGGTACGGCTTACGGACGCCGCCGCCCCGCCGGGTGCCCGGCAACGCATCCGCTCGCGGTCCGGGCCTCAGCCCCGCAGTGCCCTGGACAGTCGTACAGACGTCACCGTCGTCTTGATGCCGCTGTCCACCAGTCGTCCGTGTGCGTCGAATGCATCGGGGCCGTCCGTCATGCCGAAGTCGTTGTCGTTGATGAGCGCGAGGGTGTCCGGGCCGGTCAGGGCGATGCCCTCGATCTTGCCGGGGACGCCCGGGATCTGGCCGAAGTCGGCCACCAGGGTCTTGCGCAGGAACGGCGTACCGGCCGGTGCGGAGTCGTCCAGCTGCTCGTACGAGGGGGAGGTCGCCGGGTCGTCCCAGGCGCTGCCGAGGATGCCGGGGCCGTGCGGGAGCCGTACGCGGTGGACGCGGGAGGTCTTGTCGGTGCGCTCCTGCACCAGGAGCGTGTCGCGGCCGACGGCCACGAGGGAGGAGATCTTCAGCTCCGAGGTGTCGTGCTGGCCGGGTTCGACGACGTCCACGGGGTCGAGGCGGTAGGCGTACTCGGCCGTCACCGCGCGCTGCCTCGGTGAGAACCGCAGCAGGCGCGTGTTGCGGGAGGCGTTGCCGACTCTCGCGTCCGGCACGGACAGAGGACTCTGCACGGCCAGGACCAGGTCGCCGCCGGGAAGGTGGGCCAGGCCCTCGAAGCCCCGGTTGGTCTTGCGCTTGAGGAGGATGCCGGGCAGCGACTCCACGACGGGGTAGTCGGCGCCCTTGAGCCCCAGGCCCTTGGGGACGTACCGCGTGAGGACCCTGCCGCGTGCCGAGACGTGCGCGAGTGACGGCCCGTACTCGTCGACGAGCCAGAAGGTACCGTCGGCCGCGCGCACGATTCCTTCGGTGTCCAGGCCGTTGGGATCGTAACCGAGCGGGACCTTCGCGTCGTACGTGTACGGGGCCTCGTCCCGCGAGGCCTGGTTGGGCAGCCCCGTGACGGGCTTGCCGGAGCGGGTGGTGAGCGGGATGGCCTGGAGCACCTGGACGCGGGGGCCGGACACGCGGATGCGGATGATCGCGGGGTCGAAGCCGGGGACCGGGAAGGTGCGGCGCTTGACGCCGGCGACCTTGATCTGCCCGTTGGGCCCGCGGTCGGTCACCGTCCAGAACTCCCCTTTCCGCCCAGCGGGGTAGAGGTCGCTGCCTATGCCGCCGAGGTCGATACCACGGTCGTCCGCGACCGAGCCGGGCAGCAGGTGGTTGCTGAACGAGCCGAGCGGGATGTCCCCGAGCGTGGCGGTCGCCACGACGCGCGCGCCTCCGGGCACGCGACCGTCCGCCGCAGTGGGCACGCCCGTGGCGGTCCCGGCCACCGTGACGGTCGCGAGCAGGGCGAGCGGTACGCCCGCCGCGAGTGAGCGGCGTATGGTGCGCTGGGTGTGCGCGAGGGATGACATCGGGCCTCCTGGCCGGCGGGGCATGTGACTGCGGCCAAGCTGGTGGCTCGTCGCTAACGCGATGAGTCCAGGGGGTGAATGCCGTCCGACGCGCGGCCGACGCCCTGGTGGGCCGCGCCCGGGCAACGGATCAGCCCGGCTGCCGCAGGCCCTCCGTTCGGACGGCGATCGAGGCGACTACCCCTCCTCGTGATCCGAGGAGCGTTACGCTGGGTGGAGCCAGGGGGAGGGCACCAGGTGGAGAGCGGCGAAGTACTCAATGGTCGCTACGCGTTGGTACGGCGTCTCGAGGACAGTCGCGGCCTCGAAGTCTGGGCAGGACGCGACCTGACCCGGGGGCAGGACGTGGCCATCAGGCTGCTGCGCCGCCGGGCGGAGAGCCAGGCGCGCACCGATCTGGTCGCCCGGTTCCAGGTCGAGGTCGCACGGTTGGCGGCCGTGGACGAGTCCCACATCGCTCCCCTGTACGACTACAGGCGCGGCACCACCAGCGACGGGCCCGTCGAGTACGTGGTGTCGAAGCTCGTACATGGACGAACCCTGGCCGAGGAGACCAAGGAAGCGCTGCCGACGCTGCCCCAGGTGCTGTCGTTCACCGTGCAGATCCTCCATGCGCTCCATGCCGCGCACAGCAGGGATGTCGCCCACCTCGATCTCAACCCGGCGAACATCGTGATCGAGGATTCCGGAAACGTGAAGGTGGTGGACTTCGGAGTCGCGCGGCTCGATGACACCCGAGCCGGTGCGGACCTCGATAAGGAATCCTTGATCTCCGCGATCCCTGAGCAGTCCGCCGCGGGGGATCTCGACCGCAGCGTCGACGTGTACGCGCTGGGCTGTGTGATGTACGAGATGCTGACGGGCGCGGCGCCGTTCGGGCAGGGGGATGAGCAGGACGGGCGCCCGCGGAGGGCGATCGATGCCGTGCCGGAACCGCCCAGCACGTTCCGGCCGGCGGTTCCGGCCGAGGTGGATCAACTGGTACTGCGCCTGCTCGCCAAGGACCCCAAGGACAGGCCAAGGAGTGCCGAGGCGGTCCTCGGCCTGCTTCGAAGATTCATGGTGGAGGCTTTTCCCGAGCCGGGGTTCAGTTCGCCGGCTGCGGTGGAAGGGGACGTCGACGTCACCGTCCTCAAGAACGCCCTGCAACAAGTCGCGTCGGACACCTACCGGTCGGTGCGCGCGGAGATGCTCGACACGGAGAACAGTCGAGAGGTCGACCCGGTGTCGGGGACCGGGATGGTGCTTTTTCAGGCTCAACAGAGCATGTCGTCCCCGCCTCCGTCCCCAGAACCCTTTGACGCGGACGAGGACGCGGCACCGGCCGCCGCGACCCTCGACGAAGCCCTCGCCCGTCTGTTCCTGCGGCTGGGGCCACCGCCTGAGTCGGCTGAGAGAGAGATTCAACCAGTGGGGTCCGACGGCGGAGGGGCGCAGGGATGACAACGGGACCGGCCGGCAGCCTGCCGGTACCCCAGGAAGACCCCATCATCACCGCGGGTCTGGGGATCGCGGCCCAGTGGGGTGAGGTCCTCGGCGCGGAGAAGCTGGAGATCGCGCTGAAGGCCATGGAGCCGCAGCTGAAGCGTGAACATCAGCTACGAAGAAAGCAGTTGGACAACCAGCGGTATCGCGCCGAGCAGGAGGCCGCCGGCCGCGAAGCCGAACGCGAGCGAGCCGCGGCTCTGGCGAAGGCAGAGGGTGAGCGTGCCGCGCGGGACGCGGAGAAGCACCGCAACCATGTGTTCCGCATGAGCGGTCTGATCACGGGGGCGGTGCTCGCGCTGTCGCTTTTGGGCGCCGGAGTGGCGGTGGCGCCGTCACAGCCCTGGCTCGCCGCGGGCCTCTGTGGCCCGAGCCTCCTGGCGGTGCTCAAGATCGTGGTCTTGCGCCGCAGCGACGCGGGTGATGTGAAGGCGACGGAACGTACGGTCCGGCAGGCGGCCGCGTCCCCCACCCCGCCTCTCGGTCCGTAGCGCGTTTCCTTCTCGGCCGCTGGGGCCGGCCCGGGTGGCGCGGCAGTGCCGCACCGGTTCAGCGGCCGGTGCGGCACTGTGTCGTTCACAGGGTTCAGGCCTTGACGTTCACCCCGGCCCAGGCGGCCTCCACGGCCTTGGCTTCGGCGCTGTTCGCTCCGTAGAGGTCGGCGGCCGCCTTCAAGGTGCCCTGGCGGGCGCCGTGGTAGTCGGTGGTGGAGGTGAAGTACGTGGTCAGTGCCTTGTACCAGATCTGCACCGCCTTGTCGCGGCCGATGCCCGTGACCGTGGAGCCGTCCACGGTCGGGCTGTCGTAGTGCACACCGTTGATGTCCTTCGCGCCGCTGCCCTCGGACAGCAGATAGAAGAAGTGGTTGGCGACACCGGAGGAGTAGTGGACGTCGAGATCGCCGACGCCGGAGCTCCAGTAGTCGGCCGAACCGCGGCCGTCCTTGCTCGGCTTGTCCTGGTAGCGCAGCGGCTTGCCGTTGCCGAAGATGTCGATCTTCTCGCCGAGCAGGTAGTCCCCCTTGTCCTGGGCGTTGTTCGCGTTCCACTCCACCGCGGTGCCGAAGATGTCCGAGGTCGCCTCGTTCAGGCCGCCGGACTCGCCGGAGTACTGCAGGTTCGCGGTGGCGGAGGTGACACCGTGGCTGAACTCGTGACCGGCCACGTCGAGCTGGGTCAGCGGGTGCTGGTTGCTCGCGCCGTCGCCGTAGGTGATGGTGAAGGAGGCGTCGTCCCAGAAGGCGTTCTGGTAGGCGTTGCCGTAGTGGACGCGGGAGACGGGGGCCCGGCCGTCGTTCTTGATGCCGTTGCGGTGCAGGACGTTCTTGTAGAAGTCCCAGGTCTGGGCGGCGCCGTAGGCGGCGTCGACGGCGGCCGTCTGGTTGTTGGCGGGGCTGCCGGTACCCCACTTGTTGTCCGCGTCGGTGAAGACGCTGCCCTTGCCGCTCGTACGGTGCTTCAGGTCGACGGTGCTGGAACCGCCGCGCACGCTGTCGACGAGGGAGTAACCCGTGGACGACTTGGCGGTGTTCAGGCTGACGGTGCCGCTGTACTGGCTGGCACCGGTGCCGACGGCGGCGACCTGCGAGCCGCCCGGTGCGGCCGCCCCGGCGCCGCCCCTGGCGGTGACGCCCTCGGTTATGTCGTTGATCAGCTGGATCTCGTACAGCTTCCTGCCGGTGTCGGCGTCGGTGATGACACGCAGTCTGCTCGGCGTGACACCGTCGCGCTGGGTGCCGGTGACGACGCTCTCATAGGCGAGGACGGGCTTGCCGCCGACGGCCCAGACCACCTTGCGGGGGGCGTCCTCGGCGGCGGCACCAGCCGTCTTCGCAACCTTGGCCGCCTTGATCGCGGCGGACGTGGCGGCAGTCGGGGTCAGCTTCGGGTCGAGCGAGGCGACCTTGATGGGGGCCTTGACGGCTTTGGTGACGTCCTTGACGGTGCCGTCGGCGGCGCGGTGGACGATGAGGTCGCCGCCGAGGACGGGAAGACCGGCATAGGTGCGCTCGTAGCGGGTGTGGACCGTGCCGTCGGCATCCCTGATGACGTCCTTGACGACCAACTTCTCCTGTGCGCCGAGACCGAGCGCCTGGGCGGTGGCCGCGACGGAGGTGCCGCCGGGGTGTTCCGCGGCGGCACCCGCTGATGCGGTGGCGGCACCGGCGACGAGCAGGGCGCCGGTGAGGACGGCGGCGCCGGATGTGAGGGCGAGTCGGCGGGCACGGTCACCGGTGGGGAAGAGCGAAGACATGTGGTTGCTCCAGAGAGTCATGGGGAGTGGGGCGGTGTGGCCGCCCATCTGTCCAGGGAGGGAGGGACTGCCTTGATGGGGAGGGACACTCGCAGCCCGTCGCGCACATGTCACGTGGCAAAAAAGAGGGTTCGTTGGCGCATGCCGGATTTGCGGCCTGCCGCGTCATGGGATGGACAAGGCTCTGATACGCGCCGACATGGGGAGCACAGGAGTCCGCAACATGCTGGAAAGACGTCCTGCGGTGCGCGCCGCTTCGTATGAAGGCCGAGCCGCTCGCTCTGGGTCCGGCTCACTGCCAGCGTGAACTAGCCATGCAGGAGGGCGAATCGGCCGGGGCGGACCGCTATCCCTAGTATTCCTATCGAATTACTAGGGAAGCATTGACGGTGATCGAGGCGGAGAGTGAGGATGAGGAAGCCGACGCGTCACCCCGCACCGCTGCACCTCCCGCGCCGCCACGCCGGGCACCGCGTCGTCCTCGGACCCTTGGAGGAAGACGCCATGAGCCCAGCAGTCAGCTGTAGTTGCCGTCGTAGTCGTAGCCGCGGTCATCGTCGTCCGAATACCAAGGGGATACGGGCATGACGGTCGCAGCGGATGAGGTCATGGACATCGAGGCCGGACAGACCCGCTGGCTGCACATCGCCGGTGAGATCGCGGACGACTTGGCCACGGACGCGGTCGAACGCGAACAGCGCGGTGATCCGCCGTTCGACGAAGTGGCCCGGCTGCGCGAGTCGGGGCTGCTGACCCTGTTGGCACCGGCCGAACACGGGGGAGGGGGCGCGGACTGGCGCACGGCCTACGCGGTCGTCAGAACCGTCGCCGCGGCCGACGGGGCCATCGGCCACCTGCTCGGCAGTCACTACTTCCTTTCCTTCAGCGCCCGGTTCTTCGCCAACTCCGGCCATGCCGCCCGCGTCGAGCGGCGAGCGACGGTGGAGCGATGGTGCTGGGGAGGGGGTATCGCCGCCCACGAGCCGCCGCTCATCCTGACCCCCAGGGGGGACGGGTATCTCCTGGACGGGTACCAGCGGTTCGCCACGGGCGTGGGGGTTGCCGACATGCTGGTGGTCCGAGCCGCCAAGTACGGCACCGGCGAGCCGCTGGCCGTCCTCGTCGATCCCACGCACCCCGGTGTCGTGAGCGGCAGCAGCGGGGACACCTTCGGCCAGCGTCTGGCCGCCGGAGGCGCCGTCGAATGCGACGCGGTACTGATCGCGGTGGACGAGGTGCTGGGCGCCCTCTCGCCGGACGAGGCCGTTCTGCCGCCCTCCGCCTCCCTGGCTGTGCCGACCGCACGCCTGGTGTCCACCCAGTACTGTCTCGGCATCGCCGAGGGACTCCTGGCCGAGGTCCACGAGCACGGAAGGGCCGTGCGCTCACCCTGGCAGCCCTTGTCGCCCCACCCCTGGCCGGGCGGCCCGCCACAGGATCCGTACGCGCTGACCGTCTACGGCGAACTCGCCGTCGTCGCGCGTGGAGCATCCGCACTCGCGGGCCAGGCGGTGGACGCCCTGCTCCACGGCCTGGGGCGGTGGGATGATTTGAACGACGAGGAGTGTGCGGAGATCGCCGTCCTGGCGAGCGTGGCGGAGGCCGCCGCCTCCCGGGCGGCACAGGAGATCACCACCCGTGCTCTGGACGTCATCGGCGCCGACGCCGCCTCCGCGCGCCACGGCTTCGACCGCTTCTGGCGCAACGCCCGCACACACACCCTTCGTGAGCCGGTCGCCCACAGACTGCGGGAGATCGGGGACTACTTCCTCAACGGCGCACACCCGTCGTTCACCTTCCCCGCCTGACGCCGCAACCCCGGTCGGGCGGAGAAGGCGATGAGGGATAATCACGGTATGCGGATCTCGGCGCGGGCGGACTATGCGGTGCGGGCGGCGCTGGAACTGGCAGCTGCGGGAGACGGTGTCTCCCTCAAGGCCGAGGCGATCGCGACGGCGCAGGGCATCCCGCACAAATTCCTGGAGGGCATCCTCGGCGACCTGCGCCGGGGCGGCCTCGTCGTCAGCCAGCGAGGCGGCAACGGCGGCTACCGGCTGGCCCGTCCGGCGGACTCGATCGCCATCGCGGACGTCATCAGGATGGCGGACGGCCCTTTGGTGTCGGTACGGGGAGTACGCCCGCCCGAACTCTCCTACGGCGGACCGGCGGAGTCGCTGCTGCCCCTGTGGATCGCCGTCCGCGCCAACGTCCGCAAGATCCTCGGCGAGGTCACTCTGGCTCATGTGGCCGCGGCCGAACTGCCGGACGAGGTCGTGAACCTCGCACAGGACCCGGAAGCCTGGACCAATCCCTGAGCTGCCTTCGGCTTCGCCGTGGCGTGTCAACGGCGCCCGGCCGACCTGGCTTCGGCCGGGAAGACACATCACGCCCGGCCTTGTCCTTGCGATCACTCCACGGTGGTGGACGACCATGTGACGGGCAGGTCGACGGGGCCTCGGATCAGGACGTCGGTCTGCCAGTTCATGTCTTCAACGGGGATGGCGAGCCGCATCGAAGGGAATCTCCCGACCAGGGTGGAGAGCAGGACCTCTGCTTCCATCCGGGCCAACAGGGGGCCCACACAGGAATGGGGGCCGAATCCGAATGCCAGGTGGGGCGGGCCCTGACGTTCGAAGTCGATGCGCCCCGGATCGGGGTAGACGGCTTCATCCCAGTTGGCGGCCACGTAGGAGACGTAGACGAGTTCTCCTTCGGGGATCAACACGCCGCCGACCGCCACGGCTTCGGTGGTGATGCGTGGTTGCCCCACGCCGTGCTTGTGGGGGATCCAGCGCAGGAGTTCACTCACCGCCGGCCCGATCAGATCGCCGGGCTCCCCGCGGAGCCGTTCCATGAGATGCGGCTGCGTCAGCAGTACGTACATCATGTTCGCGGTGTTGTTGCACACCGCGTGCCAGCCGTTGAGCCCCATGAGCGTGGCCAGGGCGAGCAGCTCCTCCTCGTCGATACGCCCCGCGTCGACGGCAGTCACCATGGCGCTCATCACGTCCTCGCGGGGCCGGACGCGTCGCTGGGCCGCCAGTTGCCGGAAGTAGGAGCGGGCCGCCTGCTTGGCGTCCTCCGCCCGCAGTGCCTGAGCGTCGTCACCGGCCCGGGTCAGGACCGTCTGCGCCCAGTCCCGGATGCGGGGTCGGTCCTCGGCGGGGATGCCGATCACCTCGCCGATCATCGCCAGGGCGAAGGGGGAGATGACACGGCTGATGAGATCGGCACGCGGACCTGCGGCTTCCAGGTCCCGGCAGAGCTCTTCCATGACGAGGTGGGCGCGGCGGCGGCGCCGGTCGATGCTGCGCTTGGTGAAGTGCGGGGCGACGACAGAGCGTACGCGGGCGTGGTCGGGCGGGTCGACGAAGCTGACGGCGCGGTCCAGAGGGATGAAGTGTCGGGTCATTTTGGGTACGGAGCGGCCCAGGATGTCCCGGCTGAAGCGCGGATCGGAGATGACGAGGCGGACATCCTCGTGTCTGGTGACCAGCCAGCACTCACCTGTGCCATGGGGAAGACGGATCCTGGAGACCGGCGCTTCGGACAGTGACTCCCACAGAAAGGGGTCGAAGGCCAGGCCCGGGAGGTCGTGGACGTCATAGATACGGGCGTCGTCGGTTTGGGACACGTCGGCCTTCCCGGAATGGTGCGCTGCGCGAGGCCTTCGGAGACCTCGCATCACCTGGCACACTCAACCAACGAATGGTCAGGGTCCGGGCTACCCACATAAGGCCGTGCGCGCTCTGGTATCACCCGGTCGAGTGGTGGGTTCCATCCGGACGGTGACGCTCGGCCGACCCTTGGTGTCAGGGTCGGCCGAGCCTGGGCCGGGTGGGCAGGTCAGTGGGGAGCGTTGTGTACGGGTGCGTGTCCGACGGCCGGGGAGGGAGTGGCTGCCGTGGCGCCCGCGGTGGTGCACCTGGTGCCGTTGAGGGTGAAGTTGCTGGGCGCGGTGTTGGCGCCGGAGTAGGCGCCGTTGAAGCCGATGGTGGTGGAACCCCCGGTGGGCAGCGACGCGTTCCAGCCGGCGTCCTTGACGGTGACAGCGGGGCCGGTTTGCGACCAGGTTCCGTTCCAGCCCTGGGTGACCTTCTGCGTGCCGGTGAAGGTGAATCCGAGGCTCCAGCCATTGACCGGTGCGGCCTGGTTGGTGATCCTCACGTTCGCGGTGAAGCCGGTACCCCAGTCGTTGCTGATCTGATAGGCGACCGTGCAGCCGCTTGACGGGGCCGGCCCGGTGGTGACCTGAAGCGCAGCCGACGGAGGCGAGCTGCGGCCCGCGGTGTCGGTGGCGACGACGCGGAACGTGTAGGCGGTGGCCGGGCTCAGGCCGGTGACCGTGGCGGTGGTCGTGGACGCGGGGACGGTGGCCAGCGGCGCGGTGGCGGCCGGGTCACCGGCGTACACGCGGTACTCCGCCAGCGGGGAGGTCCCGGGCAGTGCGGCCGGCCAGGTCAGTGTCACGCGGTCGGAACCCGTCGCGGAGGCCGTGGGAGCGCCGGGTGCCGAAGGCGGGGTGCTCTGGGCCGAGCCGGCGGGTATGACGTACTCGGTGATGGAGTACGCCGGGAAGGTCGCGGTGAAGGAGCCGCCGCTCAGCGGCTGGTCGGCCGGGTGCTGGATCGCGTTGGGGTCGGCCTGGCCGTAGCGGTAGACCTGCGCCGCCGCCGGATGCGCGGTGCTGGTGGTCAGGGAAACGGGTGCGGTCAGGTCGCCGGTGGTCTTGTTGATCACCATGACCGTGGTGGCGTGGTCGCCGCTGCGCTCGGCCGCGTAGACCGACAGCTTGTCCTGATCGGCGCTCGCGGCCCGGACGGAGGTGTCGCCGAAGGTGCCGCCGTGGCCGTCGTAGTTGAGGAACATACGGAAGGCGTACGCTCCGGGGTCGGTCGCTTTCGGCGGTGACCACAACGTGGCCAGGTCCAGCCCCTGACGCCCGAAGATTCCCAGCACGTCGGCTTCGGCCAGGCCGCCGTCGATGTGGTCCAACGCGCCCCAGTTGTACTCCGAGATGGCCAGCTTCGTACCCGGGTAGTTCTGGTCGACCAGCGAGCGCATACGGGGGATGAACTGGATCGGCTGGTTGATCCAGCTCTCGTCGACGTAGGAGGGATCTCACAACTGCCGGGTGGAACGCAGCCGCAGGGCCTGCGTCGCCGCGTCGTCCGCGCTGCCGGACACACCGGACTGCTGCGGGTAGATGTGCTCGTCGAAGTAGTCCAGGATCCGGCGTCCGTGCGCCTGCTGGTATTCCTTCATCTTCCCCAGGTACCACGGGGCGAACTGCGCTCCGCCGTGCGCGGCGGCGTCCGGCGGGTTGGACCAGCAACTGCCCCCCTGCTCGCCGCACACCTGCTGGTCGAGGCCGGAGTAGATCAGCGAGTTGAAGCCCCAGCCGACCGGGCCGAGGGTCTGCGCGGCCGGGTCGGCGTCCTTGACCGCCGCGGCCGTGGCGTAGGTGCTGTCGCGCAGTTCGTCGAAGCCCGCCCCCGTCGGGTGGACGTCGCGGTGGGTGCCGGACCAGAGGTCGGGTTCGTTGTCCAGGTCGTAGAAGCGCACCCCACCGCTGTCGGCGGCGCCGTAGGTGCTTTTCAGGTGCTGCACCCAACCCTTGACGAAGTCCGGGCCCGCGGGTGTGCTGGTCTCCGCCGGATCGTTGCCCTTGATCGGGGTGCCGTCGGGCTTCTTGCCGTTGCCGCAGTCCGGTCGCCACTGTGCGTCGGTGTCCTGCTGGGGGCCGTATTTGGCGATGCTGAACCCGCAGTGGTCATCGCGTCCTGCCGCCGTCCAGCCGATCATCGGCACGGTCATCAGCGTGTCGGTGCCGGTCCTGCGGTTCTGGTCGACGAACTTGTCCGCCTGCGATCCGGCGGGCAGGTCCTTGGTGTCGTTGGTGTAGTGCAGGTTCTCGAAGTACCAGTCGGACCCGGCGTTGTAGGCGTCGAGCTTGTAGTTGTAACGCGTGGTGGCGTTGCCGCCCCAGCGGCCCGTCGGCAGACGCAGTTCCGCGGCCAGTGCCTCGTCGGGGAAGTTCATGCCGTAGATGTGGGGGTCGATGGCGTGCCGCCCGGTGGTGGCGTCCACCGTGATCGCCGGACCCGCGGCAGCATCGGCTGCCCGTATCGAACGGCCGGGCCCGTGATCGTCACCCTGCGCCGTCCCGGCGCCTGCCAGCAGCACCGCGCATGCCGCGAGGGCGGCCGCCTTGTGTGTCGTACGCATGGTCTCCTTCTCAACAGCCGGCAGCACGGGCGGTACGGTCCGCAGCGCCGAAGCGTGCGACGGTACGTACCGTCGGCGGTGCCGCGGCCTTCGGTGGGGGATGGAAACGGCCGCGCTGGGGGAGTGGATTTGTCCCGGCCGGTGGCCGCGGGACAGGACGCCGCGACCGCCGATGGCGTCGCGCGGCCGACAGCGATACTCCTCAACTCGGCGCTAGTGGTGCCCGGTTGACTGGCCTGTGACTCATGGGAGCGCTCCCAAGCAGGAGTCTGGAGTGCCTGCCCCCGAGTGTCAACACGTATGCACGAGCGTCCCCGGTCACTGCCGTACGGGCGGCGCAGGTCCCCGCCTTCGCGGTCGCCGGTCGGCCGGTGGGCTGTGCTCCAGACCCTTCAGGAGCGGAAAGTGCGGCGGTAGGTGTCGGGGGGGACCCCGACGCTGCGGTGGAAGTGGCGGCGCAGGGTGGTGGCGGTTCCCATACCGGTGGCCGTGGCAATGGTGTCCACGGTGGCGTTCGTGGTTTCCAGGAGTTGCTGGGCATGGCGGATGCGTTGGGTGTGGAGCCACTGCAACGGCGTGGTGCCGGTGAGGTGTTTGAAGTGCCGGCCGAGGTGGCGTGAGCTCATCCGGGCCTGGCGGGCCAGGTCTTCCACGCTGAGCGGCTGGTCCAGTCGCTCCAGCGCCCAGGGGAACAGTTCGCCCAGGGGATGGTTGCCGGGCGCGGGGAGGGGCGTGGCGATGAACTGGGCCTGGCCGCCATCGCGGTGGGGCGGGATGACCAGACGTCGGGCGATCTTGTTGGCGTTCGCCGAGCCGTGGTCGAGGCGGACCAGATGCAGGCACAGGTCCATGGCGGCCGCCTTGCCCGCCGAGGTGAGGACGTCGCCGTTGTCGACGTAGAGGACATCGGGATCGACCGTCGCGGCGGGGTGGCGCCGGGCCAACTCCCGCGTGTGGCCCCAGTGCGTGGTGGCGCGCCGGCCGTCGAGGAGTCCCGCGGCGCCCAGGACGAAGGCGCCCGTGCACAGTGAGGCCACGCGGGCACCGGCTCCGTGAGCGGCGCGCACCGCCTCGACCAGTTCGGAAGACGGCTCGCGATCCGTGTCGGCCCAGCCGGGGACGATCACCGTGTCCGCGTGCGCGAGACGGTCGAGTGGCTGGTCTGGTTCAAGGGTGAAGCGGCCGACGCGCACGGGGCCGTTCCCGCAGAGGGAGAAGTCGTACCAGGGGTCCACGAGGTGGGTCAGGTCGGACCCGAAGATCTCGACGGCCACGGACAGTTCGTAGTGGAGCATGCCTTCGGTGACGGCCAGCGCGACAGAGGTCATGTCCGAAACTGTACGCCGCGTGTCGTTTCCGACGCTCGTGCGGGATGCCGCCGCAGGACAGGATGGCCGTGTCAGGCCGCGGCGGATCGAGATCGCAGCCGGCGTTCGAGTACGGGGAGCAGTCTCATGGGGTCAGGTCAGCTGGTTGCGGTCTTCGGCGCGTACGGTCACACGGGGCGGTTCGTGGTCGCGGAACTGGCCGCGCGGGGGTTCGTCCCGGTACCGTCCGGGCGCAACGCGCAGGCGCTCGAAGAACTGGCCGACGAGCGCGGGCTGGAGGCCCGGATCGCGTCGGTCGCGGACCCGGCTTCGCTGGACCGGGCTCTGGCGGGAACGGTGGCGGTCATCAACTGTGCCGGCCCCTTCGCTTCGACCACCGGCCCGGTCATCGAGGCCGCGCTGCGCGCCGGCATCCCGTACCTGGACGTGGCCGCCGAACTGGAGGCGAACCTCGACACCTTCGCCCACTACCGCGAGCGGGCCCGGGACGCGGGGGCGGTGATCGTCCCGGCCATGGCCTTCTTCGGCGGTCTCGGCGACCTGCTGGCCACCGCGGCGATGGGGGACTGGACCGAAGCCGACGAGGCCCACATCGCCTACGCGCTCAGCAGCTGGCACCCCACCGCCGGCACCCGGCTCTCGGGCGCGGTCTCCCGCGAGCGGCGGGGCGACCACCGCCTGCGCTACAGCGGCGGGCAGTGGGAGCGCCGCACCGACGAGGCCCCCACCCTGGAGTGGTCCTTCCCGGACCCGATCGGGCCCCGGGAGGTGATCGGGGAGTTCACGATGGCGGACGTCGTCACCGTCCCCCAGCACCTGTCCATCCCCGAGGTGACCACCTATATGACCACCGAGGCGGTCCGCGACATCGCCGCCCCCCACACCCCCGCCCCGACCGCCACCGACGAGAGCGGGCGTTCGGACCAGACCTTCCTCGTCGACGCCGTCGTGCGCTGGGGTGGGGCCGAACGCCGGGCCACGGCCGGCGGTCAGGACATCTACGCCGTCACCGCGCCCCTGGTCGTCGAGGCCCTGGAACGCGTCCTGAGCGGCCGCACCAAGGCCATCGGCGTCGCCTCCGCGGGCGAGATCTTCGACGCCCCGGACTTCCTGCGCGCGCTTGCCCCGCACATCACCTTCCACTCCCACGCGTAGACGCGGAGCGCCCCGACCCCATCGCTCCGAGCTGCCGCCGGGTGCGCGGGAGGAGGCGGTGCACAGGACAGGCGAGGGACGGTCGGGTGGTCCCCGCCATGGCCGGGAGTGGCGGACACCGCGTTACTGCGGCGTGGTGCGGCGGGCGTAGGCGCGGGCGGCGCGGGCGCGGTCGCCGCAGCGGGTGGAGCACCACTGGCGGCGGCCGTGCTTGAGCAGGAAGCGCTTGCAAGGCGGGGAGGCGCAGGCGGTCAGGCGGGCGGCGTCGGGCGAGGTGAGCAGGTCGGCGGCGTCGGCGGCGATGACGGCCAGGGCATGCTCGACGATCGCGGTGGTGGGGTGGGGTGTGGCGCGGTAGGGGCCGGTCTTCTCGTCCCACAGCAGCAGGGGCGCGGTGGGGACGCGGGTCATCGCGTCATTGATCGCCGTGACGGCGGCGGGCGGGGCGGGTTGTTCGGCGACGCGGGAGGCCAGGAGGGATCTGACCTGTTCGCGCAGTGAGCGCAACTGTGCCGCGCATACCTCCGCCAGGCCTGCGTCGGCCGGGGCCAGGGCGCGCCGCGCCAGCCACTGCTCGGCCTGCGCCGGGGTGGCCAGAAGGTCGGCCGTGTGCCCCCCGGGCAGCGCGAGGGCGCTGTTGGCCAGGGCCAGGGCGGGGTGCTCGTCCTCGCCCGGCGCCGAGGGCGGGGCAGCTTCTTCCGTCACGAACTCTTCCACGCTTCTCATGGTACGGCTTGCCTTCATCCGTGAGGCATGCGTACAGTCATCTCACGGTTAACGTGCTGTCTATCCGTGAGGATCACGTCTGATGTCTTCCCTGCCCCAGCAGTCCGCCTCCTTCCCCGTCCGCGTGTTCGGCGGCCCCACCGCCCTCTTCGAGTACGGCGGCCTGAGCTTTCTCACCGACCCGACCTTCGACGGCCCCGGTGACCACCCGGCGCCGGCCACCGTGCTGACCAAGACGGCGGCGGCCCACGGCACACCGGACGACCTCGGCCGCGTAGACGTGGTCCTGCTCTCCCACGACGAGCACGCCGACAACCTCGACACCTCCGGCCGGGCCCTGCTCGCCGACGTCCCGCTGACACTCACCACCCCCGGCGGAGGCGGGCGTCTGGGGGTGACTGCCACCGGCCTCGCCGACTGGCAGTCGGTCGAGCTGGAGCGCCGGGACGGCGGACCCGGCACGGTCACCGTGACCGGCGTGCCCGCCGTCCACGGCCCCGGCCCGCGTGAGGAGGTCGAGCCGATCACCGGCCAGGTCGTCGGATTCGTCCTTACCGGGGAAGGCCTGCCCACCATCTACGTCAGTGGCGACAACGCCTCTCTCGACGCCGTCAGGGAGATCGCCGCACGCTTCGCCCCGGTGGACACCGCCCTGCTCTTCGCCGGGGCGCCCCGGTTCGCCGAGATATTCGACGGCGAGGTGCTCGTCCTGGACAGCGCCCAGGCCGCCCGGGCCGCGCAGATCCTCGACGCCCGGCGCGTGATCCCCGTCCACTACGACAGCTGGGCCCACTTCACCGAAGGGCGCGACGAGCTCGCCGCCGCCTTCGCCGCCGCCGGTCTCGCCGACCGCGTCGACTTCGGCGTCCGCGGCTGACCTCCGTACGTCACCCCGCGGACAGGCGGGGGAGCGGGGTGAAGGTGCGGCTCGCCAGATAGGCGGGGCGTGCGCGCGGTGCCGCGTACGGGGTGCCGATCGGATTCTCGACGCTGTTGTAGACGACGAACAGGTTGGTGCGCGGGAAGGGCGAGACGTTGGAGGCGGACGCGTGCAGGCTGTTGGAGTCGAAGGCGACCGCCGAACCCGCCGGTCCGGTGAACTGCCGGATGCCGAGGTCGCGGGCCAGGGCCGCGACCTCGGCGCGATCCGGTGGGCCGGCCGGGAGGTCCCTTCCCTGAAGGGAGGTGTGATGGTAGTCGGGAGGCGTCCGGCCCGCGGAGGGGACGAAGGTGCGGTGCGCCCCAGGGATGATCATGAGGGGGCCGTTGTACGGGGCGTTCTCACTCAGGGCGATGGACAGGCTGAGTGCGCGCGGCGCCGGCATGCCGTCCTCGGAGTGCCAGGTCTCGAAGTCCGAGTGCCAGCCGAAGCCCGAGCCGGTGAACGCCGACTTCAGGTTCACCCTGGTCTGGTGGACGTACACCTCCGAGCCCAGGATCTGGCGTGCGATCCCGACGAGCCCGGCGGACCGGACGATCCGGGCGAACGTATCGCTGAGCGCGTGCACCTCGAACACCGAGCGGATCCCGCCGCCGTGGGGCTCCGGCACCACGCGTCCCGACGCGTTCAGCGAGCGGTCGGCCTTCAGGCGCCCGGTCTCCTCCAGGCAGGCCGCTGTCTCCTCCTCGGACAGCAGCGCGTCGAAGTGCAGGCAGCCGTCGCGGTCATAGGCGCTGAGCCGGGCGGAGGACAGCGGGCCTTCGGCGTCGGCGCTCCAGACGACGGGGTGCCGGCGCGGAAAGGGGGCGGTGGCGTGCGGGGTGCGGGTCGGGTACAAGTCCCCGGGGTCGGAGGGGTGCACGGTGGACGTCATCGTCGGCTCTCCGTTGCCTCGGGAGACAGGACCGGCCGCAGGGCCGCGGCAGGGGAGGCGGCTCGTTGGAAGAGAGCCCCGGAGTTGCGGTGCGGCAGGTCGACGATCCGCAGGAGCGCGAAACCCTGGTCGAGGTAGTAGCGGTGCAGCCGGTGGTTGCTCTTCCACGCTTCCAGCCGTAACCAGGGTTTGCTCCGTCGGTGGGCCAGGGCGCCTGCCCAGTCCAGCAGGTGTGCGCCCAGCGCCTGTCCGGCGGCCGCCCGGCTGACCACGAGGTCATGGACGTAGAGCGCTGATGTGGGATCGTCCTCGCTCCACCATTCGAGGTCGGCACGCTCGTGGACGGTGAGGGTGGCGATGGCCGTGCCGTCGCGGAAGACGAGGTAGCAGTCGCCCGCCTCGATCGCCTCCTCCATACGCCACCGGCGCGGAGGGTACTGCCACTGGTCGAGGCCGCGGCCGGCCAGCCAGCGGCTTCCCTCCAGCCACAGGCCCTCCACCTGGTCGAGGTCATCGGGGAGAGCGGTGCGTAGGTCGGGGGCCGTCATGGCGCGGGCTCCGTCGCGCCTTCTGCGAGGAAGGCGAGTGCCACGGCCGCGTGGCAGGCGATGCCCGAGGTGATCGCGTCCTCGTCCACTTCCATACGGGGCGAGTGCAGCGAAGGGGCCTCGTGCGGTTCCAGGCCGGGCGGGCACACACCGAGGAAGGCCAGGGCGCCGGGAACCGCCTGAAGGACGTAGGCGAAGTCCTCCGCGGTCATCTGTGTGGCCGTCAGTTCGTCCACCGCGTTCGCCCCCAGCGCGCCCGTGGCCGCGCGAACGACGAAGTCGGTGAACCCGGGGTCGTTGACCGTGACCGGATAGCCCGGCTCGACGACCGCTTCGGCTCGCGCTCCGTGGGCGGCGGCCACCCCCTGCGCCACCCTGATGATGTTTTCGTGCAGCATCTTCCGGGTGGGCTCGGACAGGGTGCGCAGAGTGCCGCCCAGCTCCGCGGTGTCCGCGATGACGCCGGTCGCCGTACCGGCGGCGAGGCGCGTCACGCTGAGCACGGCCCGGTCGTCCGCGGACAGACTGCGGGTGACCATCGTCTGCAGCGCCAGCACGATCTCGCACGCCACCGGTACCGGGTCGCACGTCGTGTGCGGCGCGGAGGCGTGACCGCCGCGGCCACGGACGAGGACGCGGAACCGGTCGGAGGCGGCCAGTTGCGGACCGGGGCGCAACCGCAGTGCGCCCGCGGGCAGTTGGGGGTGGACATGGAGGGCGAAGGCGGCGTCGGCCGTGTGTCCGGACGCCTGGAGGACACCTTCCTCGATCATGTGGCGGGCGCCGTGATGTCCCTCCTCACCGGGCTGGAACATGAACACCACGCGCCCGGCGATCTGCGCGCGGCGTTCGGCGAGCAGCCGTGCCGCGCCCACGAGCATCGCCATGTGGGCGTCATGGCCGCACGCGTGCATCAGCCCGGGGGTCCGGGAGGCGAAGGGCAGACCGGTCTCCTCGGTCACCGGCAAGGCGTCCATGTCGGCGCGCAGCAGGATCGTCGGCCCGTCGGCCGCCCCGGAGAGGACCGCGGTGAGGGAGCTCAGCGTGCGGCCGCCGCGGATGTCCAGGCCGAGGCCGTCGAGGGCGTCGCGCAACAGGCCCTGCGTGTTCGGCAGGTCGAGGCCCTCCTCCGGACACTGGTGCAGCGCGCGGCGCAGGGCGACGATTTCGGGGGCCAGCCGGCGAGCCGCGTCGAGCAGGGGCGGGCCCGCGGGAGCCCCGGCGGACGGCTGTGAGAGGGCGGCGTCTTGTGCACCGTGCGGAGCCCGAGGCGCAGGGGTCATGCAGCCGTTCTCCTTCCCGGGCCCGGCCCGTGGCGGCCCGGCCCGCGGCGGCGTCGAGGGAGGCGGCCGTACCGTCTCACCGTAGGGACCCCGGGCGGGGCTGGACAGCCCCCGTGCGCCGCGGCGGACGGGATCAGGACACGACCGCGTGCGGACAGGATGGCGGATTCCCTGTGCTGACCGGGGGCCGACGCGCTGAGATGCTCGACCGAGTCAGCCCGCCAACCCGAGCGAGGGTGAGGACCGACCCATGACGATGTCCGCGTCCGCGGGAGCGACACCTGAACGCCCGTGGGAATGGGGCGAG
The DNA here is from genome assembly GCF_040629815.1 of Streptomyces sp. NPDC005878. Classification (NCBI taxonomy): domain Bacteria; kingdom Bacillati; phylum Actinomycetota; class Actinomycetes; order Kitasatosporales; family Streptomycetaceae; genus Streptomyces; species Streptomyces sp. NPDC005878. Next base: position 13,868 of record NZ_JBEXWK010000011.1, on the reverse strand, counting down.
GCCGAATGGCGGCGGCACGTCGAGCGGGTCCGTGCCGGGCGCGCTCTCAAGCCCGCGTCCTGGCCCGAGGGCGCGCGCTGCGCGGTGGCACTCTCCTTCGACCCTGACCACGAGACCATTCCGCTGCGGGACGGCGAGGTGACGCCCGGCAAGCTGTCGCAGGGCGAGTACGGCGCCCGCGCCGGCGTCCCCCGCATCCTGCGCCTGCTGGCGCGGCACGCCGTACCGGCCACGTTCTTCATGCCGGCGGTGTGCGCCCTGCTGCGTCCGGGCGAGGCCCGAGGCTACGTCGACGCCGGGCACGAGGTCGCTGTCCACGGCTGGATCCATGAACGCGCCATGGGGCTGGAGTACAAGCACGAGCGGGACCTGGCCTTCCGGTGCGCGGACACCCTGGAACGCGTCACCGGCCACAGGCCCCTGGGCATCCGCACGCCCTCCTGGGACTTCACCGAGCACACCCTCGACATCATCCGCGAGCTGGGGCTCCTCTACGACTCCTCCCTCATGGCGGACGACGAGCCGTACGAACTCCTTGCGTACGGCGAGCCCACGGGCGTGGTCGAGATCCCGCCGGAGTGGATCCGAGACGACGCCGCGTATCTGAACATGGACCGCCACACGGCCGTACGTCCCTACACCCCGCCCCGGCAGCTGATCCCGTTGTGGCGCGACGAGTTCGACGCGGCCCACGCGGACGGCGGTCTCTTCCAGCTCACCCTGCACCCGCACGTCATCGGGCACCGTTCCCGGATGGTGGTCCTGGAGGAACTGCTGGAGCACATCGCCGCCCGTGGTGACGTCTGGTACGCGACACATGCGCAGGTCGCCGGGTACGTGCGGCAGGAGGCGACCGGCGGCACGGCCTTATGACCCGGTCACCAGAGGAGCTGCTCGCGTGGACGCCGGTGCTCCGGCTGGGCGTCGAGGTGGCCGGCATCCCCCGGCGGCTGTGGCTGAAGCTGGAGGGCTGCGACCCCTACGGGTCCATCAAAGGACGCACGGCGCTGGCGCTGTGGCGGGACGTCGCCGACCGGGTGGATCCGGGTGTGGGGCTGGTGGAGTCCACGTCCGGCAATCTCGGTCTGGCACTGGCCGCACTGGCCGCCGCCCACGGTGTGCCGTTCACCGCGGTGGTGGACCCGCGCGCCAGTGCGGCACTGCTGTACGACATCCGCGCCCTGGGGGCCCGCGTGGTGACCGTGGACGCCCCGGACGGAGCCGGCGGCTATCTCCTGAACCGTCTCGCCCGGGTGCGGGACCTGCTCGACGCCCGGCCCGGGCTGGTCTGGCCCGACCAGTACGCCAATCCGGCCAATCCGGGTGCCCATGAGGCCGGCACGGCGCCCGAGCTGCACCGGCAGACGTCCGGGGAGCGGATGAGCGTCCTGGTCGCGGTGTCCACGGGCGGTACTCTCGCCGGCTTCCGACGGTACGCGGCCACGTCCGGCGCCGACTGGGAGCTGATCGGGGTGGACGCGGTCGGCTCGGCGGCCCTGGGCGGGCGGGTCGGACCCCGCCTGCTGTCCGGCATCGGCTCCAGCCGTCCGTCCGCCTTCCTCCCCGGCGGCCACCGGCCCACGGTCCACGTCGGCCCGGCGGAGGCGGTCAGGGGCTGTCTGTGGCTGCGCGACACCACCGGGATCGGTGTCGGCGCCAGTGCGGGCGCCCTGGTGGCGGCGGCGCTGCGCCTGTTCCGGGCCGACGCCCGGCGCACCAGCGCCGCCTGTCTGTGCCCTGACGGCGCGGACCGCTACCTCGACACGGTGTACTCCGCGGCATGGCGCCGGACGCACGGCCTCACCGGGCACGCGGCGGTGCCAGGGGTCCGCATCCTCGCTGTCGGCGAGGCCGTCGGCGCGGTGAGCGAGGAGGCGGGATAGGTGAACACCGACGGCGGCGAGCGGGACTGGTACGCGAAGGCGGGTGTGCGCAGGGATCCGCGTCGGCTGCTGCGGGACGAACTGCGCGCCGGGCGGCTGTACTTTCCGCCCGCCCTCATCCCCTACGGTGCTCATCCCCTCGTACGTGCGCTGCCCGCGCGGACGCAGGAGGCGTTGGCCGCCCGGCACCTGTTCCAGTATCTGGGCTTCACGACGCATTTCGAGACGCAGGTGGTCAACCGTGCCACCCAGCTCATCGCCACGGGTGGCTGCGGCGTCGACATCACCGCGGACACCAGGCTCGACGCCTTCCGGATCTACTGCGACGAGGGCTATCACGCGCTGTACAGCTTCGACGTCATCCGGCAGATCGCGGACGCCTGCGGCGTCGAACCGGTGCCGTACGTGTTCACACCGTTCCGGGCGGCCCTCGACGCGATCGGCGCGGAGGCCCTGCCGGGTCAGCCGGTGCTCGCGCAACTGCTCCAGGTCGTCGTCTTCGAAACGCTCGTCACCGCCATCCTCAGCGAGCTGCCCAAGGACGAGCGGGTACTCGACGTCGTCCGGCAGACCGTACGCGACCACGCGCGGGACGAAGGCTGGCACCACGCCTTCTTCGCGGGCTTCTTCCGGGAGTTGTGGGCCCAGAACGCCCCTGCCCAGCGGGTGCGCATCGCCCGCTGTCTGCCGCGGCTGATCCGCTCCAGCCTGCTGCCCGACCTGCGCCCGGTACGGGCCACGCTCAGCATCGCGGGTCTCGGCGCGGCGCAGGTGGAGGAGGTCGTTGCGGACTGCTATGGGCGGGCCGAGGACCAACGGGGGACGCGCGTGGCGGCGCGGCACGCTCTACGGCTCTTCGAGGAGACAGGGGTGCTCGCGGTCGAGGGCGCCCGCGACGCCTTCCACGCGGCGGGTCTGCTGAGCGACGGGAAAGAGGGCGTCGGGTGAGCGAGGACGTGCTCTTCCTGGACCGCACGGCCGTACGGGAGTGCGCGGCCGCCATCGATGTGTGCCAGGTCGTGACCGACGCGCTGGTCCGGCACGCCCGCGGTGCGGGCACCCTGCCCGCCGAGGGCCATCTGCCCTGGACCAACGACCGCGGCGGCTCCTGCCGTTCGCTGGCCATGCTCGGCGCGCTGGAGGGCGACGGCGCCCCACCCGTGCGCGGGATAAAGCTGATCAACGCCGCCACCAGCAACCCGGCGCTCGGCCGGGAAAGGGCAGCCGGCGTCAGCCTCCTGTTCGATCACGACACCGCGCGCCCGCTCGTACTGGCCGAGGCCGGCTGGCTCAGCGCGGCCCGCACCGCGGCGTACACCATGGTGAGCCTGCGCCACCTGGGCCCGCCCGGCTGGCAGGAGCTGACGCTCATCGGCTGCGGCACCCTGGCCCGTATGCATCTGGAGCTGCTCGGCACGGCCTTTCCGCGGGTGCGCACGGTGCACCTGTACGACATGGATCCCCGGCGGGCCGGTGGCCTCGCCCACTGGAACGCACAGCAGCGGCCCGAGCTGCGCACGCTGGTCCACGCCACCGCGCGGGAGGCGGTGCGGGCCTCCCCGGTGGTGGTGACGGCGACCACGACCGGGGCGGGCTATCTGCCCGCGGCCTGGCTGTGTCCGGGCACCTTCGTCGCCCATGTGTCGCTCGCGGACCTGCTGCCCGACGCCCTGCTCACGGCGCAGGCCCTGTACGTCGACGACATCGGCCTGGTCCGGGACAACCCGCGGCGCGTCCTGGGCGCGCTGATGCGGGAAGGGAGGATCACCGCCCGGGAGCCCGGACCGGCGGGCGGACGCGCCCTCGACGGAACGCTCGGCCAGGTCCTCATCGGTGAGGTGGCGGCGAAGCGGCCCGGCGCCGGGCACGTCGTCAGCAACCCGTTCGGCATGGCCGTCCTGGACGTCGCTCTGCTCGCGGCCGTCCACGAGGTCGCCGTGCGCCGCGCGTCGGGCCGACGGCTGCGCCTTTACTGAGACGCCTTTACTGAGACACGGAAGGCAGGACCGCGCATGCGTGACATCACCGGCCCGGACTCCCTGCTCGGAGCCCCTGCCTCCGGCCCGGAGCATGGACTGTTCTCCCTGGCCGAGTCCCCTCCTGAGCAACTGAGCGCTCTCCTGGCCCGATCGGTCGAGCTGTTCCGGGACCGTGACGCACACGACCGGCCGCTGGAGGGCAGCGTCGTCGGCGTGCTGTTCACCCGCACCTCCACCCGGACCCGCACCGCCTTCCACAGCGGTGCCGTCCGACTCGGCGGTTCACCCCTGTCCTACGGACCCGACGACCTCCAACTGAACACGGGTGAGTCGGTGACGGACACCGGCCGGGTCCTCGCCACCATGCTCGACCTGCTGGTGGCGCGCACGGCCGGTCCGCTGGAACAGCTGCGTGAGCTGTCCCGTGCGGGCCGCCTCCGCGTGGTCAACGCCATGGCGGCCGAGGAGCATCCCACACAGGGCGTGTGCGACCTCGCCGTACTGACCCTCGCTTTCAGCGACTTGAGCGGGATCAGGGTGCTGTACGTGGGGGAGGGGAACAACACGGCCACGGCCCTCGCCCACGGCCTGGCAGCCATCCCCGCGGCGCACGTCACCTTCGCCACCCCGCCCGGCTACGGCCTGCCCGAGCAAGCGCTGGCCGTGGCGCGCAAGAACGCCGAGGCCACCGGGGCGCGGATCGGCGAGATCCATGACCTCGCACAGGCGCCGACCGAGACCGACGTCGTGTACACCACGCGCTGGCAGACCACCGGCACCAGCAAACCCGACCCTTCCTGGCGGGAGGTCTTCCGGCCGTTCCACGTCGGCGCCGCGCTGCTGCGCAGGTATCCGGAGGCCGTCTTCCTGCACGACCTGCCCGCGCACCGCGGCGACGAGGTCGCCGCAGAGGTGCTGGACGGCCCCCGGTCCCTGGCCTGGACCCAAGCGGCGATGAAACTTCCCAGCGCCATGGCCGTGTTGGAGCACACCATCGGGCTGCGGCCCCACTGACGCGCCCCCCGGACTCCCACCCGTTCACCAGGAGCGAGGCACGCCATGCCGCACGTCTCACGGGTCACCGCCTACACCCACCTCACGCCACACGATCTCCAGCCGCCAGGGGAACCAGAGGTGTTCTTCGAACCGGCCGACACCGAGACCGGTGTGTGGGTCGCCACGGACCTGCTGCCGCCCGGCGGCGGAGGCACCGTGCTGGACCTCGGGTCGGGCAGCGGAGCCGCAGCGGCCGCCATGGCCCGGGCCGGCGCGGCCCGCGTCCACGGCATCGACTCCGGTGAACAGACCCTGCGCTACGCCCACGCCCGCTACGCCTCCCCTCCCGGCGACGGCAGAGTCACCTTCGCCCGGGGCGACTTCGCGCTGATGAGCGCGACGCAGCTCCTGGCCACGGCCCCCGGTCCGCTTCCCCCGCCCCTGGTCGTCACCAGCAATCCCGCCTATGTGCCGCTGCCCCCGGACGCGGGCCGGGCCCGGCCCTCGATCAGCGGTGGGGCCGACGGCCTGCAGTGGGCCGGGCCGATCGCCGGGCACGCCCGGGCCCTCGGCGCCGACCTCGGCCTCACCCTCGGCAGTTACTCCACGCCCCGGCGCGCGGTCGCCGTATGCACCGAGGCCGGTTACCGCATCGCCGCCGTGACCCTGTGCCCGTTGCCGCTCGGAGACTTCACCCGGCGCCATCCCGAGCGCGTCCTGGCCCTGGAAGAAGCGGGGGAAGCCGTCCTGTGGCGCCGCGGACCCGACCCCCTCGCCTACTTCATCGTCGGTCTGGCCTGCCGCCGGGCAGAGGGAGGAGGCCGCCCGGCCGGCGCCGAGGAGCTGATGGACCTCCTGCACAGCGCGGCGCGGTCGACGACCACCCGGCTGGAGAACCTCGACGCGCGGGGCGAGACGCCCTGCCCCTGGCCCGTACGCGTCCTGGACCTGCCCCGAGCAAGCGCACGTCACCACTGGTAATGCCGCCGCCCAGGGAGCCCGCCTCATGCCTTTGTCCGTTCCCGCGGCACCGCAGCCCGCGGAGCCCGTCTCTCCCGTCAGCGTCACCGAGGGTGCCGTCGAACACAGCGTCGACTTCATCCGACCCCACCTGCGCGCGCACGCGGCCACACACGTGGCCCTGTACGCGGGAGTCCAGATCAACGGAGCTCCGCACCTGGGCACCGGCGTCCTGCAGACGGCGGCCTTCCTGCTGGCGGAGGCGGCCCGTGACCGGCTCGGCGTCCACGCCGAACTCCGCTTCGGCGCGCTCGACAACGCCCCCTGCCAGACCCGCCTCTGCCCGCGCACCGGCACCCTCTACACCCGCTCCTACCACCACGCGGCCGGTCCGGACCGGATCCTGGAGCTGGTGAAGCGGTTCTACAGCGGTCTGTTCGACGCGCTCAGCGCCATGACCGGCGTGCCGTACACCGTCGAGACGTACACGCGACAGCAGCGGACACCCGCCTTCCGCGAGGAGTTCCTCGACTCCCTCGCTCACTGGGACCGGCTGCGGTTCACCCTCGCCCCGTACAGCGGGCATGTTCCCATCAGCTTCCCGTGTCCGCGCTGCGGCTGGCTGCAAAAGCACGGCGAGGACACCGAACTCCTGGCTTTCGACGGCAACCGCGCCCGGTTCACCGCCGTCTGCCTCGACCACGGACGCCACGAGGCCGAGGTAGGGCCGCGAGGGGACGCGTACGTGGGGCTGACCACGCTGCACCGCAACGTCGTCAAGGAGCGGCTGGCCGCCCGGGAGACCGCCTTGCCCGTCATCGTCAAGGGCGCGGACTGGGCGGCGGGTTGCCGCCTGCTGGACGAGGCACACCTCTGTTTCCCGGGCGGCGCCCGTCCGCCGGCCCGCGTCCTGACGCCCGTCGTCCTGTCCGCGTCCGGTGCCAAACTGTCCAAATCTTTGATGCGGCAAGGGAAGGCGGAGCTGTCCCCGGACACACCGCCGTGGATGCTGGACGCGACGCGCTGGGAGGGCACGACGCAGGAGTACGCCTCGGCGCTGCACCGGCTCGTGTCACTGATGCTGTCCGCTCCGGAGCACTTCGAGCGCGGCTACACCACAGCCGAAGTGGTGCGGCTGCTCGGCCGGACCGGCTCCGGGCCGGGCGGCTGAGCCCGGAGCCGGAGAGCCGGGCCGCGGTCCCGCAGCGCCACACAGGGGGTGTGGCGAACCACGCCACCTGCGACGCGTATGCCGCACACCGTCGACGGCTCAGCACGGCACGTCCCGTGGCGCGTGCCCGTAGAGCGTTCAGCGGCCGAATCCGCCTTCGAGTACCGCCAGGGCCCGCAGCGGGTCCGGCAGCCCTGGCGCCGCCGTCCAGGCCGCCGTGCAGGCCGCCCACAGTCCGGCACAGGCGTCGCCGCTTCCCTCCACCAGCACGGCGCCGTCCTCGACCCGGGCATACCAGCCCCGGCACCACCATCCCCGCGCCCGCGGGTCGGCGACGAGCGGCGGCGCGCACAGCGCTCGCAGATCCCGTCCCAGATGGGTGGGCCGGAGGTGGGGTGGTGCGACGAACAGGTCGGCCGGGCGGGTACGGCCGGTCAGGACCAGGAGACTGTCGTATCCGGCACGGCGGGCACCCTGGACGTCGGTGTCCAGACTGTCGCCGACCATCAGGGGACGGTGGGCCCCGGCCCGCCGGGCGGCCTCCCGGAACAGCTCGGGGGAGGGCTTGCCCGCGACGACCGGATCGGCTCCCGTGGCGGCCTGCACCACGGCGACCAGGGCACCATTGCCGGGCACGGTCCCCCGGGGAGTGGGCACGGTCAGGTCGGTGTTGGTGACGATCCACGGCACGCCCCGCGCCACCGCGTGACCCGCCTCGGCCAGCTCCTGCCGGGAGACCGTCGGCGCGAACCCCTGGACCACGGCGGCGGGACGGTCCCGCTCGGACGTCACGGGCCGCAGCCCGTGTGCGACGACCGCCGCCCGCAGCGCCGGCGAGCCGATGACGAGGACGGGCGCGTGGCGGCTGCACCGCTCGGACGCGAGGCGCGCGGCAGCCTCTGCCGACGTCACCACATCGTCGTCGTCGACCGCCAGCCCGAGGTGGCGCAGAGCCGCTGCCACACCGGCGGGGGAGAGGTTGGCATTGTTGGTCACGTAGACGCCGCGTCGGTCGGCCTCGCGCAGCCCGCGCAGCACGGGCACGGCATACGGCACGGGATGGGAGCCCACGCGGACCACGCCATCGAGATCCAGCAGTACGGCGTCGTACAGCCGCAGCAGCGGCAGCCCGGCCGTCGGACTGGATGCCGTACCTCCCGCTTGCTCCGATGCGTCCATACGTCCGCCTCTGTCGACCCGTGCAGTGTGCTGAGGGGCCCCGCCGGGCTCAAGGGGGCGATTCGGACACCGGCCGATCCTGTTCCGGCGGAAGTGACCGGACCTCGGCGCTGGGGGCGAGCCTCAAGACCGCGGAGGCACGGCGGCGGTCGCGGCCCGGGACAGTGCCGGGGCCAGCCAGCGGTTGAGGAGGGCGCGGACGTGTGCCTCGTCCTGCGGCGGCTCGCCAGGGTGCTGCAACAGCGAGGTCAGCAGCCGCATGATGATCTCAGCGAGGCCGTCGAGATCGGGGGCGCCGATGTCGGCGGCGGCCCAGTTCACGGGAAAGCGCTGCAACATCTTGGCGCCGTAGGCGATGGTATCTGGGGTGGTGGCGCCGCGGCCGAAGGCGGTGGTGTCTCCGAGTTGCAGCAGCAGGCTCAGGCGCGGCTCGGTGGGGATGGTCCGTACGCAGAAGACCATGCCTTCAACCACGGCTTCGGCAGGATCCGTGATCCCTTGCAGATGAGCGATCATCTGGTCGACGAACGACTCGGCGCCCTGCGCGGCGACCTCGGCGATGATGTCGTTGAGGCGGCCGAAGTGGCGGTAGACGGTCTGACGGGTGACGCCGAGCTCGCCGGCGACGTCGGACAGCGTCGTCTTGGTGACACCGTGCCGGTCGATGCAGCGGGCGGTCGCGTCGATGATGCGCTGCCGTGCCTCCGCCTCCGATGCGGGAGGTCGGCCTCCCCAGCCGTGGTGCCCCATGGCCTCAGGATCGCACAGGCACTTCGGCCCGTTGGGGCATGGTCGCGCGGAGTGCGGCGAGGGTGAGCCCGGTGGCGGCGACGGTGCACAGCGCGGCGTACCAGAGGCTCCCGATCGGGGTGCCCTGGGCGGTGATGCCGTCGGTGGCCGCGAAGTAGGCGGGCAACGCGCTCAGCCAGAGGACGAAGAGGACGCCGAGGTAGAGCGCCGGGTAGGTCCGCACGAACAGTGGTGAGGCCGTCGGCGCCGGGTCGGTTCGCCGCGTGCGCCAGGCGTCCGCGAGAAGGCAGAGGCCGACGATCCAGACCAGGGCGAGCTCGGCGCCGAGGACGGCTCGCTGGATCCCGAGGTGGTCGCCGCCGCGGAAGGCGTTGCTCGGCACGCCGGCGATCGCCATCGCCAACGGGGTCAGGGCGCCGGCGGCGATGGTACGCAGGGCGATCCGGCGGCCGTCTGGCGTGTTCCGGCGCCCGTCGTACGCGCCGACCAGGCGGACGACGAGGTAGGTCATCGCGCCGAAGGACACCGAGGCGAACAGGAACATGCTGTTCATCGGGACCGAGGCGAGTGCCGGTTCGTTGATCCTCTTGTTCTCGGGGTTCCAGGCCCACCACTTCAGTTGGGGTCCGAGCTGGTCGAAGATCTCGTAGAACGCCTGGCAGACGAACGCGACCGCCAGCGAACCTGCCAGGGGACCGCGCCGCGCGAAGACTCCGAGGGCACGGACCACCTCGTAGGCGAGCTGCGAGATGGCCGGGTAGAAGGCCACGATGTAGAGCGGCAGCCGGTCGTACATGAACTGCACGGTGAACACGTTGTGGGAGAAGATGAGACCGACGTGTTCCTCCAGGCCGAACCAGCCGGGGAAGTAGAGCGGCGGCTCGATCACCGCCAGGTAGACGACCGAGGCGAACCACAGCGAGATGTTTTCCGGGTCGCCGTCGCGCCGCCATCGCCGCCACGCATGGACGAGGGCGAACACCGCGCCGCCGATGACCAGCAGTTCCAGAAACGGCATGGTGCCGTTCTCAAGACCGAAGGGGTTGCGGACGTCCATGACGGGGTGGGCGTCATGGCAGGAGAAGCCGAGCTTTTCCGCGAGGCGCTCGGCCGCTGCGTCGCATGAAGAGGCCATGGGCGTGCTCCTCAGATCAGTCGTGGACGAGATCGGCCTCGGAGGACGGTGTGGTGCCGATACGGCCGGTGCCGGTGCCGGTGCCGGTGCGGGCGCGGGTGGTGGGGCCGCCGGTGCAGTCGGTGTAGTCGGTGCCGGGCGGGTCCTGTTGGTCGTCGAATCCGCCCGGCACGACCGTGCGTCCGAGCCGCTTGCGGACCTTGTACCGCGCGATGCCGAACCAGAACCGGGGGTCGGTGGCCATGTCCCGCAGCGATGTGTCGAGGTTGAAGACCTCGGCGAACGTCCGCTCGACGTAGGCGTCCTCGCGGCTGGTGGCGGTGATGGCGTTGAACACCGGCCAGCTCAGACGTGCGGCCAGCCTGCGGCGCCACGGCGCGACGACCTCGCTGCCCGTCGCGAAGTCGTACGCCTGGTCGCGGGCCAGGGCGAGCATCCACGGTACGTCGAGCGACTTCTTCTGCCGGTCGAGGAAGTCACGGAAGAAGGCGGCATCGAGAGCGGTGCGGCCGTGCAGCAACTCGGCGAGGACGAGCGCGGAGCGGGCCGCCGAGCTCATCCCCTGGGCGTAGAAAGGGTTGAACGCGCAGATCGAGTCTCCGACGCACACCAGCCCGAGCAGTGGCCGCTCCAGCAGGTCGTAGCGGCGCCACTTGTTGCCGGTCGAGCGGGTCAGGTGCACTTCGGAGGTGGGCGTGCAGGCACGCGTCGCCTGCCCGAAGGCGCGGGCCCGCACGCGGTCCACGGCCTTCTCGAAGGCGTCGGCCTCGCGCGGCATCCTGATGCCCCACGCCCCCATGCACACGATGGCGCGGTCGCCCTCGATCGGGAAGAAGTTGCTGAGGAATTCGTGCTCCTCGGGATGGTCCCCGGCGTCCTGGGTCGGAGTGACGACCAGGTGCTTCCACCACCATGACTCCGGACGCCGCCCGGCGGGCGGCAGGTCGTACCACCGCGAGGTGTAGGTGACCTTGGCGTCGAGGGTCTTCTCCGGCGGCGCCGGCCAGCCCGCCTTGACCAGCCAGTCGGCGACGGAGGATCCGCGCCCCAGCGCGTCGACGACAAGATCGGCGGCCAACTGGCCCGGTTCGCCGTCCATGCGGTACTCGACTCCCACGACGCGCCCTCGCTGGGTGCCGCCAACGCCGCCGCCGCTGGTGCGGAGGCCGGTGACGGTGACGCCCTCGCGGACCTCGACGGCCGGCAGCTCGCGGACCTTGTCGCGCAGGACCCGCTCGATGAGTACGCGCGAGCTGTAGATCATCGTCATGGATCCGGATTTGCGTGGGGCCCATCCGTCGCTCTCGCAGTAGGCCGCGTCCATCGACGGCATCAGATGCATCCCGCCGGCGGCGATCAGCGCCTCCTCGAAACCAGGGAAGATCTCCCCGATCGCGCGGCGCCCGGAGTTCAGAAGGAAGTGCGGATGCTTGCTCTGCGGCACGCCCCGCCGGTGCTCCGCGTCCGGCGGGAGCCGGTCCCGCTCCAGAACGATCACCGTGTCGAAATGCCGCGCGAGCACACCCGCGGCGCACAGCCCTGCCACGCTGCCGCCGAGCACTACGGCTGTCTCTCTCCGCATGTGTCCTCCATTCATACATTGCCTGAGTGAACGTATGATCGGTGGGGACCGGGAGGCTAACAGGTAGGGCTCCAACGAACCAGTCTTTCCACACGACTTGGTGGCCGGCTCCTGATGCCGAGGGAGGAGCCAGAGACGGCCAACTCCTGCTGGCTGAACCGCCTTTGAGGTGTGACGGTATGTCACCCGAACCGCTGTGCACGCCGCGGGGGACTGGTCTGCTGCGAGGTGCGGGGGGAACGGGCCAGGCCGTGACCGGGGTCGTTCTTGGGGCAGAAACCGCAGTGGCCGTCCGATCGCCGCTGAAGGGGGTCACGTGGACCGTTCACGTCATCGCCGGGGAATGGTCGGCCCTGTCCCTGTCCCTGACGGTGCGGAGGCGTCGGCGAGGTCGGCGCCGTTGTCGGCGTCCCGCTGGGATTGGCCGACGCCGTGCCAGTCCAGACACATGACGGTCGCGTCGTCCTGGAGGTGGCCCTGGCCGGCGTCGACGATCGCCGCGATGAGGGTGCGGGCGGCCTCGCGGGGATGCAGCGCACGGGTGCGGACGATCAGATCCGACAGGTCGAGGCTGTTGGCGTTGCGCTCCAGCATGCCGTCCGTCACCATCACCAGCCGGTCGCCCGGCCGCAGGTCCAGGGACTGGACCTGATAGCCGTGCGGGGCGCTGAAGCCGAACGGCATATCGACCTTCGGAGTGATCTCCTCTACCCGCCCGTCCCGCATCCGCAGCGGCCAGGGGTGCCCGGCGTTGATGAACTCGGTGCTGCCGTCGATCAGGCTGATGCGCAGGAGCTGGCCGGTGACGTACCCCTGGCGGCCGTGCTCGCGCATGGCCCGGTCGGCCTGGCGGGCCTGTTCGGCGAGGTCGGCACCCGCCCGCCGCGCCCGGCGCAAGGCGCCCACCAGCAAAGTGGCCAGCAGCGCGGCGTCGACGTCGTGGCCCATGGCATCAGTGACGGAGAGCTGGACCGTGTCGCGGTCGATGACGTAGTCGAAGGTGTCACCCCCGACGTGGTCGGCCGGTTCGAGCGCCCCGGCGACCGCGAACTGCGCCGCCTCACACGCCAGTGACGCCGGGAGGAGCCGGTGCTGGATCTCCGCGGCCAGGCTGAGTGGCTTGGTGCGGCGACCCCATTGGTACACGTCGGTGAAGGACCGGTTGGCGATCACGATGTACGCCAGGGCGTGCGCGGTCTCGCCGATTTCCCGCATCACCCCCGTGTCGGGCGCCTCCGGCAGGAACAGTTCGAGGAGCCCGATCGCGTCCCCGCGATTGGTCACCGGGGCGACGACCCGCACCAGCGCGCCGTCGCCGGTGTCCTCCACGGACGGCCGCTGGGTGCGGATCACGTCGTCGTACAGCGTGCCCCGCACCTTGATGCGCCGGGCGGGCTCACTGATTTCCACACTGCCCGCCGCCCCCAGTCGTACCACCGAGCCGCCGGTGAAATCGATGATCAGGAACGATGCCGACACGGCGCCGAGGTGCTCCCTGAGCATGCGCGCGACGACGTCGAGCGACTCCACGGGCGCCGCGGTCTCCGCCGCCGCCAGCGCCCCCGCCAAGGTCATTTCCCTGACCCGGCCGCCCCCGTTCTCCAGGGCGTGAGGGGGAGTCGCATCGTTCCCGTCGGGCCGAGTCGCATCGTTCCCGTCCGGCCCATGTACGGTCACGGTGGCTCCTCGCTGCTCGCTGACTCTCAGGGTTCCGCCCCTGTCGCGCGAGGGCCGGCGTCAGGCCCGGTGCCGGGCAGATGTCCCATATTGCACCACAGGGCCCAGGATCAGGCGCGGTTGCCGGCGAACCCGTTCTCGAACGGCCATCGTCGGACCGACGCGGGGCTGACCGGCACGCCCCAGCCGATCAGCAAGGTGCGAATACGTGCGCGAAATGGGTCATATCCCTCTGATTGTGAGGCGCCCGTCACACCCGACCAGCACTTCACGGGGGTATGGGTGGTTACGTTAAGTGACATTTAGGGGGGTTGGGGGTGACTCGTCCCATAGGGCCCACGTCACATACGTATGAGACTAGTAGCTCTCCGTTCCCGTTCAGGGTCCCTCAGACCGCCTCTCACCTGCAGGAAGCGTTTCTCGGACGCTCTGAATCAACGGTCCTTCCCTGCGAATCGGCGTAGTAGGAGGGGTCGTTGCCAGGGCTGGGGGTGGCCGGTAGAACTGGATGAGTCGCCGAGCGGTTCGGGTGTTTCTCCCCGGCCGCAGACGAACC